>NZ_JBEYVI010000004.1:128041-477471 GCF_040643955.1 Streptomyces sp. NPDC047061 | reverse complement strand
CGGGGCCGTCCGAAGCTCGCCATCGACAACCTCGGCAACACCAAGCTCACCGCCTCGGTCAGCGGCAGCGACAACGGCGACCAGCTCGCCTACGACCTGCACCCCAGCAACGTCCAGATCGAACCGGGCCGCGCCGCCTTCGTCAAGGCCACCCTCAAGCCCCGGAAGATCATCTGGTTCGGGCCCAAGGAGCAGCGGCCGTACGCCCTGACCGTCCAGCGGGCGGGCGTCCATCCACAGCCTGTGGACGGCACCTACATCCAGCGCGGCTTCCTGCCCCGCTGGCTCGCCACCCTCTTCGGCACCCTGCTGGCCCTCACCATCACCTTCGTCCTGATCTGGATCAGCTACAAACCGAAGGTCGGAAGCCTCGCCCAGGAACAGACCCAGGAGGCCGGGGTGAGCAGCATCGCCCCCAGCCCCACGGCCAGCGCGCCCCTCGCCGCCGCACCGGCGCCCTCGCCGACCCAGGCGGAGCAGCAGCAGCCGGAGAACGACGGCAACGCCTCGTCGGACACCCAGGCGGGCGGCGGCGGTGGCGGCCAGTCCCAGCCGGCCCCGCAGGCGACGAAGAAGAAGACCGCCAAGCCGGTCGTCCCGGCGACGAACATCCTGCTCCGCAACACCACCACCAAGAAGTGCGCGGACATCCCCGGCTACGGCAACGGCACCAGCAACGGACCGGTGCGCGAGTACACCTGCAACGAGACCACCGCCGACAACCAGCTGTGGAACCTGGAGGTGAAGTACGCGAAGGACGGCCCCGGCTCGTCCGCGCTCTTCCAGATCCGCAACGTCAAGGACCAGTTGTGCATGGACCTGCCGGCCTACGGTTCCGCCAGGCTCTCCGCGCCGATCACCGAGTACAAGTGCGACGGCACCAAGGCCGACAACCAGCTGTGGTGGATCGACAAGCAGCCCAGCGGCGCCTACTGGATCCGCAACTTCGCCAGCGACAACCTCTGCCTGGACGTCGCGGGCTACAGCACCGGTGCCAACGACACCAACCTGACCCTGTACTACTGCTCGAACACCGACGACCAGGAATGGCAGATCGTGCACCCGTCGGGGGACTGACAGCCCCGTCGAGGACGGCGCTCCCACGCACCGCTACGCCCAGGTCCCCGGTACCAGGCGGCCCGCCTTGCGGTACTCACGGCGGGCGCCCTCCAGGAGGTCGGCCGCGGTGAGCGGCCGGTCGCCGGCGGCGGCGAGGTAGGCGGCGGTCACCACCGCGCTGCGGATCGCGCCGCCGGCCAGCTCGAAGTCCCGGGCGAGCGGGCGCAGTTCGATGCCCGACTCGCTGGGCACGTGCACCAGGCCGTGCCGCCACAGCGCCAGCCTCTGCTCCTCGTCCGGGAACGGGAAGTCGACCACCAGGTCGAGGCGGCGGGTGAAGGCCTCGTCGATGTTGGCGCGCAGGTTGGTGGTGAGCAGCGCGATGCCGTCGAAGGCCTCCAGGCGCTGGAGGAGGTAGGCCGACTCCAGGTTGGCGTACCGGTCGTGGGCGTCCTTGACCTCGGAGCGCTTGCCGAAGACGGCGTCGGCCTCGTCGAAGAGGAGCACGGCGTCGGTACGGTCGGCCTCGGTGAAGATGCGTTCGAGGTTCTTCTCGGTCTCGCCGACGTACTTGTCGACGACGGAGGAGAGCTGGACGACGTAGAGATCGAGGCCGAGTTCGGCGGCCACCACCTCCGCCGACAGGGTCTTGCCGGTGCCCGACTCGCCCGCGAAGAGGCCGAGCACCCCGCGGCCCCGGCCGCCGCCCGCGCTCAGCCGCCAGTCGCCGAGCACCCGGTCGCGGTGGCGGGCGCGCAGGGCCAGTTCCCGCAGTTCGGTGAGCGGCCGTTCGGGCAGCACCAGGTCCCGCCAGTCGACGGCGGGCCGGATCCGGCGGGCGTGCTGTTCGAGGCCGGAGGCGGACTGCTGGCGGGCGCCCAGCCGCAGGTGGGCGGCGGTGAGCGGGGTGCCGTCGAAGTCGGCGAGGGCCTGCGCGGCGCGGGCCGCCCGGGTGAGTCGCTCGCCGCCGAGGTGGTACGGGGCGACGGTGGCCGCGAGGTCGAAGCCGGGCTCGTCCGGCAGCGCGGCCGCCCAGGCGTCCGGGGCGGCGGCGCGCCGGGAGGGCACCTCCAGGACGAGTGGGTCGCGGTGGTCGCACCACTGGGGGTCGTAGGCGCGGGCGGTCGTGAGCAGCACGGTGACGTCCGCGGCACCGGTGCTCAACTCCCGCAGCAGGGAGCCCGGTTGATCGCTCTCGAGCAGGACCGCCCGGCCGGTCAGGCGGGCCTCCCGGAGCAGCTCCGGGATCCGCTCCGCGGGCCCGGTGCAGTGCAGTGCCGCCCGCCCCGCGAGCCGCAGCGCGGCCGTCGCACAGCCGAGGCCCTCGCCCTCCCGCCGCTCCCGCAGGAGGGCGAGGAGCGGCCCGGCGGCGATCCGCGCGGCCAGCCGGCCCGTGAACTCCGCGTCGGCGGGTTCGCTGTCGTACGACGGCTCCCGCAGGTGTCCGGTCAGCACCGGGTCCGGGGTGTCGTCGCCGAGGAGGTGGGCCAGGACCCGGTCCGGGACCCGCAACGAGCGGCTGAGGAAAGGCCGTTCGGGTTCCTCGACGGTGAGCAGGCCGAGCGCGGTGAGCGGGGCGGCGGGGTGGAAGCGGGCGCGGGCCGCCGCGAGGTGTGCGGGGGCGCCGTACAGGTCGAGGGCGAGGCCGACGGTGGCGCGGCGGCGGCCGACGTCGTCGTTGAGGTAGCCGTACAGCGGCTCGAAGCCGCGGTCGAGTTCGGGGGCGAGGGCGATGAGGAGGAGCGCGGTGTCGAGCGGGGTGAGGCGCAGGCGGAACGCGAGGTCGGCCAGCGGGTCGGTGAAGTCGTCGGCGAGGGCGGGGAGTTCGGCCGGTTCCGGCGCGGGGCTCAGGAGGTGCCGTACCGCCTCCTCGGAGAGGTAGAGGCCGCGCAGCGGGTCGTCGGCCGTCGGGTCGTCGGCCGAGCGGTGGGCGACGAGGGCGGCGACCCGGTCGTGCAGCGCGGCCAGCCGGGTGAGGAGCGGGGCGGCCGGCTCGACGGAGACGTCCAGGGTCACGCCGGGCCCCTCCGGGCGGCCGTGGCCTCGGCGACCTGGCCGGGCCGGTGGGCCCGCTCCTCAAGGACCGGCGCGGTGTCGTCCAGCCCGCCGCGCACCCGCACGGCGGCGCCCTCGGTGACCGGCGGACCGGCGTCGTACTCGGGATAGGCGGGGAACGGTGCCGTGATCACCACGTCCAGGGACGGCTTGAGCTCGCCGCCGAGCGCCGACCAGATCTCCGCGAGGGAACGCGCCTCGGTCTGGATCCCGGCACACGACAGGGGCACCGTCAGGCCCAACGCGCCCAGCGAGCCCGGCAGTTCGTCCGGGTGGATCAGCTCCCGCGGGATCAGGGTCGCGAGCACGGCGCTGATCAGCCGGTGTTCGTCCTCGGGCCGCTTGGTCCACGCCGTCACCAGGTACGACAGCCGGAACCAGCGCGGCGGCTGGCGGCGCTTGACCACGACGTCCCGCTGGTCGCGGATGTCGACGTGCCCGCGCTGGCGCCGCTGCACGTCCTCCCGGATGTCGTACAGGTAGCTGTTGATCACGGGGCCGTTGCGGCGGGCCGCCCAGTCGCGGGTCGGGGCGTCGAAGGAGACCTCGATGCCGGAGCCCTCCAGCGCACCGCCGGTCAGCAGGTTCCGCAGCACCTGGTCCACCTCGTGGATCACGCCGTACTCACCACCCCATGGCCCCGCACGGACCCTTCGGCACTCACACCCATCCTGCCCTGCGCCCCGCCCGCCCCCGCAGGAACGCCGGGGCAGACCGCCCTGCCCCGGAACCGGTGTCGGTTGCCCGATGGGTCAGATGTAGCCTTCCCGGAGGGCATGGGCGACGGCGTGGGCCCGGTTGCGCAGATGCAGTCGGGTGGTCAGCCCGTGCATGACGTTCTTGACGGTGCGCTCGGAGTAGGACAGCTTGCTGGCGATCTCACCGGTGTCGAGCCCCTCGGCGACCAGCCGGAGTACGTCCACCTCGCGGGCGGACAGCCCGGAGACCGGGGCGCCCGGGCGGCCGGCGGCGCTGCGGTGCAGGGTGCCGACCTGGTTGATGAGCCGGCCGAGCAGGTCGGCGGGCAGGTCCCCGTCGCCCCGGGCGGCCGCCAACACGGCTTGCACGATGCGGAGTTCGGTGGCCTCGTGGCGCCATACGATGGCCCCGACCCCGCACTCGATCACATCGAGCAGCTCGGTCTCGCGCAGCGCCCCGACCACAAGTACGGCCCGCGCCCCCTCACTGCGCACCACCCGGCGCAGCCGGGTCAGTTCGGGTTCGTCGAGGCTGTCGCTGATGAGCAGCGCCACCGTGCCGGGCCCGGTCTCGGACTCCTCGCGCACCTCGACCTCCGGGTGGCGCCGCAACTGGCTGAGCGCGCCTTCGCGGGAGATCGGGTCCGGTGCGTACACCGCCACGGGCGTGCGGTCGCCCGACGCGAATGAGCTGTTGCTGACCAACCGCTTCCCCTATGTCCACGTGCCCGTCGCCTCCGAGGGAACAGTGACGGGCGGTAGTACTCCAGCCTGGTGTGGCCAAAGGGGCAAGGACAATCGTGGAGCACCACGACAGGGACCACGAGATGTCAGGGGGCCGGGTGGGGGTGACTGGGGTTGTGGGTGCACTGCGGGTGCGTTGTGGCTGGTCGCGCAGTTCCCCGCGCCCCTTCGGGGGCGCTCGTGCAGCGTCCCTTCAGGGGCGCGGGGAACTGCGCGAACAACCCCCACCGGCCCGCACCGCACCCACGGCCCCAGGCACCCCCACCCAGATCCACAGCCCCGTACCAAATGTGCAGCCCCTGCAACAAACCCCCCGACCGCCCCCGCCACCCCACAACCTCTCCCACCCGCACCACCTCTAACCCCCCGAACCCACCAGCGCACCGCGAGGAGCCAGGCATGACCCGTCAGTCCCCTGAACTCGCCGCCGCCATCGACCTGTTGGCCGAGGAAGCCGCGCGCACACGGTCCGGCGGCGGCCGCCTCGTGCTGCTCCGGGGCGCCACCGGAACCGGCCGCACCACCGTCCTGGAGGCCGCCGCCGAGCAGGCGGCCGCCCTCGGCCTGAAAGTGCTGCGCGCCCGCTGCTCCCCCGGCGACACCGCCATCTCCTTCGCGACCGTCCTGCAACTCCTCGGCCCGGTCCCGGAGTTCGCCGACCTCGCGGTGGACGGCGACGAACGGGCCACCGCCGCCGGGCTCTGGCGGGTGCTGCGCGCCTACGCCGAGGCCTCGCCGCTTCTCGTCGCCGTGGACGACGTCCACCTCGCCGACGCCCCCTCGCACCGCTGGCTCGTGGAGTCCGCCCGGCACATAGACCGCTTACCGATCCTCCTCGTCGTCAGCGAACGCAGCCAGTACGACCTCGATCCGCCGGCCCCCGGCTTCACCCACACCCTCCCGCCGGCGCTGGTCCGCACCCACACCCTCGCCCCGCTCGCCCCCGCCGCGGCCGCCGCCCGGGTGCGGGCCAGGTTCCCCGACGCGTCCCGGTTCTGGATCGAGGCCTGTGTGCACGCGGCGGCCGGCAGCCCGCTGCTGCTGGGCGCCCTCCTCGACGACCTCGGCGACAGCCGCCACCCGGACGTGCCCGAGACGACGGCCGCCCTCTACCCGGGCGCGTACCCGGCCGCCGTCCAGTGGTGGCTGGACAGCGCGGGACCGGCCACCACCGAGGTCGCCCGCGCCCTCGCCGTCCTGGAGGAGGACCCCGGCACCTGCCTGCCGGAGAACGAGATCACCCCGCTCCTCGCCGAACTCGCCGACGCCGACCCCACCCGGGTGGCCGGCTGGCTGACCGCCATGACCAACCTCGGCCTGCTCACCCTGGGCGCCGACGGCCGCCCGCACTTCCCGCACCCCCTGCTGCGCGACGCAGTCCTCGCCGGCGTCCCCGCCGCCCGCCGCCGCACCGCCCACCGGGCGATCGCCGAGGCGATGCTGCACCAGGACGCCCCCGCCGAGGCCGTGGCCCGCCAGCTGCTCGCGACCGGCCCGGTCGACGCCCCCTGGGCGCTGCCCCTGCTGCAGGACGCGGCCGCCGTCGCCCTCTACGAGGACCGCGCCGAGGACGCCGTCGGCTATCTGCGCCGCGCCCTGGAGGAGCCCCTCTCCGACGACCGCAGGCAGCGGCTGCTGACCGAGCTGGGCTCGCTGGAGTTCGCGGCGCCCCGCTCCTCCGCCGCGATACCCCGGCTCGCCGAGGCGGTCCGGCTGCCCGCCGCCCCGCAGGACCGGGTGCGCGCGGCCGTCGCCCTCGGCACCGCGCTGACCGGCCGGGGCCGCACCCGCAAGGCCGTCGAGCTGCTGCGCTCCGTGGACGTCGAACTGGACGGCCACCCCGACCTGGTCCGCACCCTGCACACCGCCTCCGTGCTCCTGTCCGACCAGGACCAGGAGGTACGGCAGGAGGTCTACCGGAGGCTGTCCGAGACCGCCGACCGCTCCCCCGAACTGGTCGGCACGGCCGGCCAGGCCCTGCTCGTGCGGCACGCGGCCTCCGCGGGCCTCACCTCGGCGGGGGACGCGATGCGGCAGCTGCGCACCCTGCTCGACGAGCCCGCCGACCCGCTCACCGAGCCGTTCCTCGTCGGTACGGCGGCCACCGTCGCCCAGTGGGCCGACGAACTCGACGAGGCGAGCCGACTGGTGGACCGCGGCCTTGCCGGACAGCGCCCCGACCTGCTGCACCCCATGCACCAGGCCCTGCTCAACAGCCGTACGGACATCGCGGCGGCCCGCGCCGACTACGACCGCCCGACCGCCGTGCCCGACGCGGTCACGCCCACCAACGCCCACGCGCACACGCTGATCGCCCTCGTGGAGACCGGCCGGGTCGCCCAGGCCGCGGGTCTCGTCGCCGGGATCGACCTGCGGGAGGCGCCGGACTCCTGGGAGCTGAACCGGTTCCTGTACGCGCGGGGCGTGGTGCGGGCCGCCGCCGGTGACGCGGCCGCCGCGCTGCACGACTTCCTGGAGTGCGGCCGCCGCCAGACGGCCCGCGAGGTGATCAGCCCGGTGGTGACGCCCTGGCGGACGGCCGCCGCCGAGTGCCGGCTGGCCCTGGACCAGCCCCTCGACGCCATCGCGCTGGCCGACGAGGAGCTGCGGCTGGCCCGGGTCTGGGGCACCCCGCGCACGGTCGGCCGGGCGCTGCGCGTCCTCGGCACCGCGACCGGCGGCCGCCGCGGCCTGGAACTCACCGAGGAGGCCGTACGGCTGCTGCGGGACGGCGGCCCGGCCGGTACCGAGCCGGCGCTGGCCCTGATCGCACTCGGCCGCCAGCTGACCGACGCCGGTGAGGCGGCCCGCGCCCGCGACTGCCTGCGGGAGGCCGAGGAGCACGCCGAACGGCTGGGCGCGGTACGGCTTTTGGAGCTGACCGGGGAGATCCTGCGGAAAGGCGGCGCCCGCTCCCCCAGACGCCGTACAGGCGCCGCCTCCCTCACCGGCAGCGAGCGTCGGATCGCCGAACTCGCCGCCGAGGGCCGCACCAACGTGGAGATCGCGGCCCTGCTCCATCTGGCCCGCCGCACCGTGGAGACCCATCTCACGCACACCTACCGCAAGTTGGGCATCCGCCGCCGCACGGACCTGCGGCCGGCCCTGGACCAGGCCGCCCCCCGCCCGTAACGGGGAAGGCCGGCCGCGCGTCGGCGAGAGGCCCGCGCGGCGGAACCCCGACCCCGACCATCCGCGCCCCCGTCCTCCTCGCCGGCCCTCCCCGTCCCCCCTCTTGGTACCGCCGTACGGCCCACCACCCGGGGCGCGTTGCACACCCGGTGGGCGCGTGCAACGGCCCTGCCGCGCCCCCGGCGCCTCCGGTATGCGCCCCGGAAAGGTTTGCCGCGCTTGCCACGATGTCGGACGGCTGCTGCCAAACTGTCCGTCATGAGCGCGCACTTAAGCACGGGCGGCACTCCGGGCCGGCGGCCCCGGGTGGCCTGGCTGCTGCGCGTCAACCGCCTGCTCGGCACGGACCCCGCCTTCCGCTCCCTCCCGGCCTTCGCCGCGGCCTTCCGCGGCGGCTGCTACGACCGCGACGTCAGCGTCTCCACCCTGTCCCGCTGGGAGACCGCCCGGACGGCGGCGCCCTGGGCGGCCGTCCGCCGCTACGAGGAGCTGCTCGGTCTGCCCCGCAACCTGCTCACCGCGACCGCCCGCACGGTCTGGCGCTACCTGGCCCCGGCCCCGGTCCTGGACACCGCCCCGGTCGCCGCGGGCGAGGACCTGCTGGAGGACCTGCTCGAACAGGCCCTGTCCGGCGCGGTGATGGCCGGCGAGGACTGGGACCGGCTCGCCGACGGGCTGTGCGCCCGCCCGGACGTGGTGCTGATGCCGTCCGGCACCTGGTACGGCCTCGCCGAACGCCTCGTCGAGGAGATGGTGATCGCCGACGACCTGCCCTGGATGCTCCGCTTCGAGACCCTCAACCGCCTCCTCAACCACCCGCGCGGCGGCCGTACCGTCGTCCTCGCCTGCGCCGAGCTCGCCGCGGGCCGCTCCCGGGCGACGGCCACCGAGATCGTGTGCGCCCTGGACAACTGCGGCCATCCCGACGCAACCGGCCGCGTCCTCGCCGAACTCATCGCCCCGAGCGGCCCGTTGGCCCACCGGGGCGCGGTGATGGCCTGCTTCCGCAAGGTCGGCTACCGGCACTTCGACCGCGGCCAGCTGCGCACCCTGGTCCGCGCCCTGCGCGACTCCTCCGGCGCGGGCCCGGTCGCCGACCAGGTCGACCCGCTGCGCCGCTGGCTGGCCCGCACCCACCCCGAGCACGCCCGCGACCTGCTGGGCGGCCGCGGCACGGCAGCGCCGCCGCCCCCGGCGGACACCGCGGCCGGACTGCTCACGCCGGCCGTCCGCCGGGTCACCGCCCCGGTGCGGGCCATCGAACCGGACCTGGTCCCGGACACCACCGTGGCGCACGCCCTGGTCGCCGAGGCCCTCACCTCACCGGTCTTCGACGTCCGGCTGTACGCGGCGTTCCTGCTCGCGGCCACGCCCTACCGGGAACCGCTGGCCGACGCGGTCGCCGCCGAGCTGGCCCGGCCGTCGAGCGTCCGCCACGAGGAACTGGCGGTGCCCCTGCTGGAGGCGCTGCGGATCCTCGGCGACCGCAGGCACCGGGCCCTGCTCAAGACGCTCGCGGTACGGCCGGGCGTGCCGCGCCGCACGGCGTACGTGGCGGTGCGGGCGCTCGGCCATGTGGCGGCCGACGACGCGGACTCCGGTTTCCTGCGCGGCGCCGTCGCCCACCACCACACCGCCTGGCGGCGCACCCGGGACCCGGTGAGCGCGGCCACCGTGGAGAGCCTGGTCTACGCCCTGGGCATGGCGGCCCGGGACGACCTGCTGGCGGAGATCCGGTCCGACCCGGGCTTCCTGCCCACCGCGCGCACGGCAGCCGCGGGCTGGCTGGCGATACCGGGGCACCGGCGGGCGAGCGCGCTGCGGTGAGCCGGTGCGGCCGTGCGGGTCGGGGAGGCGCCCGTGCGGGTCAGGGCGCACCCGTGCGCCTCAGGGGGCGAGCCAGTGGCCCGCCGCCGCGAGCAGCGCCCGTACGCCCGTCGCAAGCGTCGGGTCGAGGGTGGGGGCGAAGTGCGGGGAGTGGTTGGAGGGGATCTGCGGGGGGATGCCGTCACGGACCAGGGCCTCCAGGTCGACGCCCTCGTAGAGCTTGTGGTCGGCGCCGCCGACGAACCAGTAGACCGAGGGCACCCCGAGGGCCGTACCGAAGGCCCCGAAGTCCTCGCTGTTGGGCACCGGTGAGGTCAACTCGAAGGTGAGACCGGGGAATTCGGCGGCCAGCGCGCCCTGGACGGCCTCGGTGGCCGCGGGGTCGTTGTGGGTGACCGGGAAGGAGTCGATGGGCTCGAACTCCGGCTCCTTCGGCGCGGCGGAGGCGGCGGCCTCGGCCCGTACGATCCGCTCGACGGCCGCCAGCACCCGCTCCCGGACGGCCTCCGTGGCGGACCGTATGTTGATCTTCAGCTCGACGGTGTCCGGGATGATGTTCTCCTTGGTCCCGCCGTGGATCGAGCCGACCGTGACGACGGCCTGCTGGCCCGCGGCCACCTCCCGGGAGACGACCGTCTGAAGCCGCATCACCACGGCCGCGGCCAGCACCACCGGGTCGACGGTGGCCTCCGGCGTGGACCCGTGCCCGCCCCGCCCGAACAGCGTGACCCGCATGCTGTCCGCGCCCGCCATCAGCGCCCCCGCCCGGGTCCCGACCAGCCCGGCCGGCGCGGCCGCGACATGCTGGCCCAGGCACACGTCGGGGCGCGGGAACCGCTCGGCGAACCCGTCCGCGAGCATCTTCGGCGCCCCGCCGACCTCCTCGGCCGGCTGGAACACGGCGACCACCGTCCCCCGCCAGCCCTCCCGCACCGTGGCGAGCCGCCCGGTGGCCCCCAGCAGCCAGGTGACGTGCATGTCGTGCCCGCAGGCGTGCATCACCCCGTCGGTCCGCGACGCGTACGGCAGCCCGGTCTCCTCCTGCACCGGCAGCGCGTCCATGTCGGCCCGCAGCAGCACGACGGGACCGTCCCCGTTGGCCAGCACCCCGACCACCCCGGTGCCGCCGACCCCCTCGGTGACCTCCCAGCCCTGCGCGCGCAGCCGCCCCGCGACGACGGCCGCGGTCCGCTCCTCCTGGAAGGACAGCTCCGGATGCGTGTGCAGGTCCTCGTACAGCGCCCGCAGCTCGGGGAGCTCTTCGCTCAGGCCGGTCAGGAGGGGGCTGGTGCTCATGGGGTCGTCTCCCGGGGTTAGGTCAGAGGTCATTGAATCCTCCCCCTCATGAATGAGGGGGATTCCTGACTCAGGCAGCCTCTGGGAGCAGCGCTCCCGGGGGTCTTACGCCTTCTGCGCCAGCCGGGTTGAGACCAGCCCGGACGAGCATCACGCGGGCGGAGTTCTTGTCTCTCGGGGAGACGGCTCCACACGCGGTGCAGGTGTACGTTCGTTCCGACAGCGGCAGTGCGTGCTTGGCTCTCGCTCCGCACTGAGCGCAGTCCATCGTGGTGTGGGCCGGGTGCACCAGGTGCACGATCCGGCCGTGCTTGCGGGCCATTTCGGTAAGGGCCCGTTTGGTGGCGCCGATCGCGGCGTCAGCGGCCTTGCGGGCCATCGTCGACTTCGCGAGGAACTTCGGGCGGAAGTCCTCCACCGCCAGGGCGTCGTGGTCACGGACCACGCACTTGGCCCATTTACGGCCGGTGTCCTGACGCTGCCGGGCGATCTTCGCGTAGGTCTTCGCCCGCCACTTCTTCGCCTCCCGGTAGCCCTTCGTCCCGGCATCCGGTCCAGCTGTGCCGGACCACACGTCTCCTTGCCCGTGCCCTCGGGCCGGGTCCGGTTGCGGGCGTGGACTTGCCGGGACTTGGCCACGCTCTCGTTCCACACCCACCGGCACCGGTCCCACTCGTCCATCAGCGCGGCGAGCGCAGCGGACGACACGCGCAAGCGGAACGTCCACCGGGCATGCCCGACTTCCTCTGCAACCGCCCCCACTCCCGCCACCCCCTCAGACGGTCCTCGGACCGAAAGTCCACAGCCCGTTGGCGCCTTGCGCATGCAACCGTACGTGCGACAGCCGCACACCCGTACCCCGATCACGCGATCACCACTCCCACCGGCGACTACTGGCACACGCGTTCGCATTTCCCTTGGCTCCGCGACGCCCCACAAACGCGCCGCGCCCACAGACCAGAGGCGGCGGCGCTCCGCGCCGCGACACCGGGATGCGATTCATCCCCGGCGTGAACGCCGGGGCATCCTCACAACAGCAAGGTGAACACCGGAAAACGACGTGAGCAGGGGGGGGTTCGCCTGCGCCGCCGTCGTGGCTGGTCGCGCCACGCTCCACTGGACGTCCCGCCGGCATTGCCGCGATGCGCCGTCGTTCGTCTGCGGCGCCGTCGTGGCTGGTCGCGCCCACGCGGCGGCAGCCGCACATGCAATACAGCCCCGCGCCCCTTTCGGGGCGCTGTGCCTCGCGCGCCGTCTTGTCGCCGTCGGCCTCCGCTCGGGACGATTCCTGCATGTTTGATGGAATCGGCGGGATCGACGGGCTCAAGAATCTGGCGGACAAGGCGAAGGACGTCGCCGAGGAGCACGGTGACGCGATCGGGACCGGGCTGGAGAAGGCGGGCGACCTGGTCGACGAGCGGACCGACGGCAAGTACACCGAGCAGATCGACACCGGAGTCTCCCAGGCGCAGCAGCTGGTGCAGCGCCTGGGCGAGCAGGGCGCCGAGAAGGCGTGACGGCCCCTACGACTGCGGTTCGTCCGTGGTCGGACGGGTCCGGCCCGGCTCCGGCAACTCGCCCAGCTGGAGCCGGGCGTGCAGGACGTCGCCGATGAACAGGTCGTAGACCAGCACCCCGATCACCGCGCCGATCAGCGGACCGACGATCGGGATCCAGAAGTAGTTGCTGAACCACGCCCCGTTCCCCGGGAAGGCGTAGCTCTTCCACCCGGCGAACCAGGTGAGCAGCCGTGGCCCGAAGTCGCGGGCGGGGTTGATGGCGTAACCGGCGTTCGCGCCGTAGGACATGCCGATCGCGGCGACGGCGAGGCCGATGACGAACGGCCCGAGGTTGGATCCCACGGCCGTGTTGCGCAGGTCGACGACCGCGACGACGAACATGACGAGGAAGGCCGTACCGACGATCTGGTCGATCAGCGGCCCCCAGTTCCCGCCGTGGAAGTACGGCGCCGGGAAGGTGGCGAAGATGGAGAAGGTCGCCTCGGTGTGCCCGCCCACCTTCGGCGGTTTCGACGCGGCGTCGAACGCGTTGATCGCGTCGTGGTAGACGAGGTAGACCAGCGCCGCCCCGGCGAGGGCGCCGAGCACCTGCGCCAGCCAGAAGGGCAGCACCTTCACCCACGGGAACTTGCGGCGCACGGCGAACGCCAGGGTCACCGCCGGGTTCAGATGGGCGCCGCTGACGCCGCCGGCCACGTAGATGCCGAAGGTCACGGCGAGGCCCCAGCCCCAGGTGATCAGGAGCCAGTCACCGGCGGCCAGGAAGATGGTCGTCGGTGTCTCCGCGCGCCCGGACCCGGGCAGCGCCGCGACGGCCATCGCCACGACACCGCAACCGAACGAGATGAGGACGAAGGTCCCGAGAAACTCTGCCAGGCACTCACCGAGCAGACCTCCACGGCGTCTGAGCCGGGAGGGCTTGAGGAGAGGAGGTATTTCCACAGCCATCGCTGGCCTCCTTCAGCCATCGCTGGCTCCCTGCGGGGAGCAATCAGGCGAACACCATTTTGTCCCACAAATGATGTTCGCGCAGATCGGCCCTTCTGTACCCCGGTCAGCTCTCCAGGTCGTCGGCGTAGTGCCGGAACCCGTGCCGGTCGCGGTGCATCCCCCACAGCGTGTCGGCGAGCACGGCGGGGTCCTTGCGGGCGTGCCCGGAGACGATCGCCCCCGGGATGACCAGCTGCGCCACGTGGATCCCCTCCTCGGCGAGCCGGTCGTGCAGCAGGTGCCCGTACGCGCTCTCGGCGGCGAAGGCGATGGAGGTCCCGGCCCGGTCGGGGTGCGGGATGACGGCCGTGCCGCCGTTGACGAAGAGGATCGTCCCGCGGCCCAGTTCCCGCATCCCCGGCAGCACCTGCTGCACGGCGGCGACGGGCCCGTACACCGAGAACTCGACCGGCCCGAGCAGGTCCGCGTGGGTGGTCTCCAGGACGGGCAGCATGAAGTCCCGCTGCGGTACCGGGCTGTACTGCAGGATCTCGACGGTCCCGAGCTCCTCGGCGGCCCGGGCCAGCGCGTCCGTGAGAGCGAGCGGATCCCTGACGTCGGCCGCGAACCCGCCGGCCCGGACGCCCTCCGCGGCGAGCGCCGAGGCCAGGGCATCGAGCCGCTCCCCGTCCCGCGCCAGCAGCGCCACCCCGTACCCCTCCCGCCCGAACCGCCGGGCGACAGCGGCCCCGAGCCCCGGCCCGGCCCCCACGATGGCGATAGTGCTCACGGCGTTCTCCCGAAGGCTGAGGTGGCGATGCGGTCGTGCACCTAGGTCCGTACCGCGCCGCCCCCGACTTCACACGTGCGCACCGGGGCCGAGCCGCCCGGCCCCGGTGCTGGCAGGATGGCGGCATGGAACGTGTGCAAGGCATCGGCGGGTACTTCCTGCGCTCCGCCGACCCGGCGGCCCAGAAGGCGTGGTACCGCGACTGCCTCGGCCTGGACATCGACGAGCACGGCCTGTGGCAGCAGGCGGCCGGGCCGACGGTCTTCGCGGCCTTCGAGTCCGGGACCGACTACTTCGGCTCCCCCGCCCAGCAGACCATGCTCAACTTCCGGGTCCGCGACCTGGACGCGATGCTCGCGCAACTGCGCGCCAAGGGCGCCGACGTCGCCGAGGAGACCCAGGACATGGACGGCGTCGGCCGCTTCGGCTGGGTCACCGACCCCGAGGGCAACCGCATCGAACTGTGGCAGCCGGCCTGACCGCAGGGTCCGGATACGGGGGAGGGGCGCGCCGGGATCCGGCGCGCCCCTCCTCGTCGGTGGTTCCTCAGCGCACGGCGTACGCGTTGTACACCGTGGTCGTCGAGCTGTCGCCGTGGGTGTCGTTGACCGTCGAGCGCAGGCCGACCCGGCCGCCGGAGCCGGGGTTGTGGACGGCGACGGTCCACTTGCCGCCGGACAGCTTCGCGGCGGTCGCGTTCCAGTGGGCGCCGTTGTCGGTGGTGTACCAGGCCCGGACGGACTTCACGCCGTCCGACAGCTGACGGATCGTGCCGTCCCCCGTGCCGAGGCGCTGCATGCCCAGGTCGACGGTCGTGGTCGACCCGGCGGCCGCCTGGTTCCTGCCGTTCAGCGCCTCGGGCCAGAACCGGGTGAGGTAGTTCCGGATCTGCTGGTTCTTGCCCGCGTCCGCGTAGAAGTGCAGGGAGAGGCTGGCGGAGGTCGACAGCGAGCCGGCCGGCAGGCCGCCGCGGTGGCCGGTCTCCGTGAGCGTGTACCAGCCCGACCCGGGGATCCGCGGATGCGGGTCGAGCTGCGTCGAGGGGCTGTACGCGTGCGAGTAGAGCGTCTTGCCCGCGTGGGTCAGCTTCAGGGTGCCGGAGGCGAGGACGCCGCCGCCCGTGAGCTTGGGGTCCATGAACAGGTTGTCGTCGCCGAAGTACAGCTGGTGGTACCAGGTGTACGGCAGCCGCCCGCCGGGGCCCCAGACCGCGTGGCCGAGGGAGAGCGAGGTCGTCTTGCCGGCCGCGTACGTGCGGGACCCGCTGTAGATGTAGTCGTGGCTCTGCTGGCTCACGTACCACTGGCCGGCCGGGACGTGCACGCCGAAGGAGTCGGGCAGTTCACGCTGGAAGTCCAGGATGTTCGTGGACCACGAGCAGCTGCCGGCGCCCTTCGGCTCGCCGTGGAACGAGAAGTCCGCGTCTCCGCTGTCGGGGCCGGAATGCGCGGACACCTTGAGGGTGGTCAGCCCGGACCTCGTGAGCTTCGCGGACACCCCGGACGGCACACCGCGGCTGTGCGTGCCGGAGGCCAGCCAGAAGTCGCCGCCGCTCGTCGACCGCGGCTGGTAGACGGTGCCGTAGGACAGCTCGTACGCCGTGCTGGTGTTCGGGATGGCGTAGAGGTCGCCCGCCGGTGCCGAGATGCTCATCTCGGCGGGGCTGTCGTCGGTGGTGCAGACGGCCGCGCTGACCGTGTGGTCGTATCCGCTGCCCGGGCCGGGACTGAGCGAGACGCTGACCGCACGCCCCTTCCGGCCGTCGAACGTGGTCGTGGTGGCCCCGGAGACCCGCACGCTGTGGCCGCCGACGACGGCGTCCTCGTTGTCGCCGCCGACGAAGGACGTGGCGAGCTCGTAACTGCCGTTGGGCAGCGACGTCTTCTTGTTGCCCTCGATGTAACGGAAGTCGTTCGTCTTCGTGTTGTACACCGCCACCTGCGCGTAGACCGGCTTGCCGCTCCGGTCCAGCGTCTTGACGGTGAGCGATCCCCTGGTCGCGGCCGACGCGGTCGAAGCGCCTGCCAGGAAGAGCGGCACGAGGACGGTGACGACACCCGCGGCCGCTGTGATTCGCCGCATCAGACCCCCCATAGGTACGCGACAAAAGCGAGTCACCATAGCCCACCGGCACCACCCTCCCCGGCACCGCCCCCCTGTCATGTCCACCACGTGACAGCGGGGCACGGCACACTGCGGGCGGGCACGCCCGGAAGGGCCGGCCGGGGGGGAAGGCCCGGGGGAGGCCGCCGAGGTCTTGCTCCCCGTTGCAGGCGCCGACTTGATGTGCTCAGTGGTGCCGGGCGGCACATCACGGTGTTCGTCCGGCTGGGCATCGAGGGCCTGTCCGCAGCTCAGTCCTCCGGCGGCCGCCCCTCGATCAGCCGTTCCGCGATGTCGTCCGCCCAGGTCTGGGCCCAGTGCCGGAGGGCGGCGATCGCCGCGTCGTCGAGGCCGTACGCCTCGAACTCCGTGTCGTCGATCCAGTCGGCCCCGGTCAGCCGGGACTGCAGGTCGGTGAGGTCGAAGGTGTCACGGGCATGACGGCGGCCCAGGTCTTCGAGATCGAGTCGGCTCCATCGGTCCGCGGCGGCATGGACGTCGATGAGATCACGGGCGAGGCCGCGGTCGGCCAGCGCCCGGACCTTGGTGCCGACCACGTCTTCGAGGGAGAGTGTCAGGCCGAGTTCCGTCTGCACGAGCGGGCGCCACAACGCCTCCTTCAGGACGTCGACTTCGCACTCCTCCCCGGAGGCGGCATCCGTGACCATCAGTCGAGCGGAGAGCGGGTCCGTTTCCAGTGTCCTGACGTCCCAGCCCCGTTCTCGCAGACCGGCGGCGACGGTGTCGGCGATGCCTTCCATCGCCGACGGGTTCTCGGTGGCGACGTCCAGGTCCTGGCTGAGGCGCTCGACGAGACCGTGGGCCTGAGCCGCATAGCCGCCGGTCAGCGCCAGTGGATAGGGCGTGCCGACGGACAGGAGATCGGCCAGCAGACGCCGATGGAGATCGGTGGCCTTCACGCAGCGGCCCGTGTCCCGCGCGGAAGCTCGGGAAACGCCTCTTCCCAGACGTCGCGGAGATCCCTGCTGATCAGAGTGCGCAGAGTCGGCCACACGCTGATGAGCACCTGTGGGTTGAGGTAGTGGATCAGATCGTCGTGGAGTCCTTCGCCCAGGACGATGCGATAGCAGCTCATGCGCAGGCGCGGTCGGTCGAGGTCGAACTCGGTCAGACCGGACCAGGCCAGGTGGAGCGGCAACTGCACCCTGCCGTGCGACGGGCCGCAGAGTTCGGAGAGCTCCCCAGGCAGCCGGCGGGCGAATTTCGCGCGGCGGAGTTCGGAGACCGAGGACGGTGCCATGGCTCGATTATGGCCCGTCCTGCCTGACCACGGAGACCATCCCGCGCACCGGGGCGAGCCGTGCCGGGGTTCCCGGCCGCCCGGGCGTCGCCGCCGCGATCCGCGAACTCCTCGGCTGATCCGCGGCGGCCCCACAGCCGACGCTCCCCTGCGGCCGGCGGCCTCCACAGCCCGCGGCCTCGCGGCCGACGCCCCCGCCGCCGTCGTCACAGGTGCCTGCGGCACACTCCGTTCATGGAGTCCACCCAGCCGTCGCCGTCCGCCTGCTGCGCGCCCTCCGCCCCCGCGCAGTCGCCGGTACGGCCCCTCCCCGCCCCCGGCGACACCGCGCCCCGGCGCACCGGCATGGTCGCGCTGCCCGGCGGTGAGTTCCTGATGGGCGCCGAGGACTCCGACGGCTTTGCCGCGGACGGGGAGGGGCCGGTGCGGACCGTGCGCGTGGCGCCGTTCCGGATCGACGCCTGTGCCGTGAGCAACGACGAGTACGCCGCGTTCGTCGCCGACACCGGCTACGTCACCGACGCCGAACGGCTGGGCTGGTCGTACGTCTTCGCCGGGTTCCTGCCCGCCGCGCTGCGCCGGGGTGCGCCCCGGCCGCCGGAGACGCCCTGGTGGTGTGCGGTCGCGGGGGCCGCCTGGCACGAGCCGGCCGGACCGGGCAGCGGTCTTGAGGGGCTCGGCCGCCATCCCGTCGTGCACGTCTCCTGGTACGACGCCGCCGCCTACGCCTCCTGGGCCGGCAAGCGGCTGCCCACCGAGGCCGAGTGGGAGTACGCGGCCCGGGGCGGTCTGGAGCAGGCCCGCTTCCCGTGGGGGGACGAGCTGGACCCGGACGGGGAGTACCGGTGCAACATCTGGCGCGGGACCTTCCCGACCCGGAACACCGCCGCCGACGGATACCGCGGGACCGCGCCCGTCGACGCCTTCGCGCCCAACGGGTACGGCCTGTACAACACCTCCGGCAACGTGTGGGAGTGGTGTGCCGACTGGTGGACCACCGAGCACGGCCGGACCGCGCAGACCGGCGGCGCCCGCGTCATCCGCGGCGGCTCCCACCTCTGCCACGCCTCCTACTGCAACCGCTACCGGGTCGCCGCCCGCACCGCCAACACCCCCGACAGCTCCACCGGTCACACCGGCTTCCGCTGCGTGCGCGACGCGGGGTGAGCCAAGGGGGGGTGAGCCAGGGGCCCGTGGTCACTGGCCGACGGGACCGATGAAGCTGCCCGGGTGGGTGGCGCCGTCCTGGAGCACCACGGCACCGCCGTGCCAGGACAGGTCGTAGGAGGTGCGCTGGTTCGGCGCGGTGATGACGACGGTGGTCGGCGTGAAGTCGGTGGACTCGCCCTGCGCCGGCACCAGGAAGGTGATCGGGAAGCTGGTGGAGGCGCCGTTCGCCAGGGTCACCCGCTTCGGGGTGGCGTTCGTCCGCGGGAGCGACCACTTCTGACCGCTGTTGACCAGGTCGACGCCCGGGAAGCCGTACATCGTGCAGGAGTGGCCGCTCTTGTTGGTGAGCGCCACGACCGCGTGCTTCTGCTGCCCGGTGCCGCTGCCGGAGTCGGCCCACGAGTAGCCGAGCTGGGCGGCCTGGCAGGTGGGCACCGAACCGGTGGCGGAGGAGCCGCCGGAGGAGCTGCCCCCGGAGGCGGACGAGCCGCCGGACGTCGACGAGCCCGAGGTGCTCCCGCTGCTGCCGGTGCCGGAACCGCTGCCGCTGTCGGAGCCGGAGCCGGAGCCGCCGGTCGAGCCGTTCGCCGTCGTGGAGTCGCCGGCGGCCGGGGCCGCCGTACCGCCGTCGGCGCTGACGGAGCCGCTCGCGGTGCCGTTGCAGGCGGTCAGCAGGGCCAGCAGCGCGGCGGCACCGGTCACGGCGACAGCGGTCCTGCGGACGTTCGTGCGGCGGTTGCGAAGCTTCGACATGGGTTTCTCCCCCAGCGGCGGTGTCCTCCCGGCTCTCTGCCGGACACCCCTTTCGATGCGGGCCCGGGAAGGGAAGTTCGGAGATCGCCGTCACGGGCCCGTCGTGGTCGTGTCACTACCGCTGTTACAAAGGCGGTCCGTGGACGCGGCCGCTCACGCCATCCAGAAGAAGACCGCCGTCATCCGCTTCTCCTCCAGCGTCTTCCCGGTGTAACCGGTCGCGCTGTGCACGAGGTTGGCGTTGTAGAGGAGCAGGCGGTTGTACTTGTGCGGGACGCGGACGTCCTCCTCGAAGTGGTCGCCCGGCACGAACCGGGTCCCGAGGGCGTCGACGAGGTTGTTGTGCGGGGCCTGCACGATGTTGCCGCCGAGCCGGCCGCCGGGCAGCGACTGGCGGTAGAACGCGGTGCCGCAGTCCTTGGCCACCCCGGGGTTGAGGTACAGCACCGCCGCGTACCGGCACAGCGCCCGCGAGTCGGTGTGCGGGCGCGGCTCGCTCTCGCCCTCGCCGACCACCTGGACGCAGTTGTGGTTGAGGGTGCCGCCGCCGGGCGCCTGCTGCACCCACAGCTTCCCG
Organism: Streptomyces sp. NPDC047061; assembly: GCF_040643955.1. NCBI lineage: Bacteria > Bacillati > Actinomycetota > Actinomycetes > Kitasatosporales > Streptomycetaceae > Streptomyces > Streptomyces sp. NPDC047061. The sequence goes on along the minus strand of NZ_JBEYVI010000004.1, from coordinate 457,556 downwards.
GCGCCGGTCGCCTTCTTCACCAGCTCTTCCACGACGGCGAGTTCGGCGGGTTCCAGACCGGGCATGGTGCGCAGTCCGGGCCAGGTCTCCGAGGTGTACGGGTATCCCTGGACCCAGTCGTCCTTGGCCAGGCACCGCTCCCGTACGGCGTCCACGTCCGGCAGGACGTCGTCGAACACCCAGTAGTCGCGGCCCTTGGTGGGCTTGCGGTAGGGCAGCACGGGCAGGGCGGCGGGCGCGGCGGTTCCCCGCGGGGCCGCTCCGTTGGGCAGCCGGGGGACTCGGGGGGATGAGTGTGGGGGCATGCGGCGAAGCCTGCCCCCGGCTTTGTCATGACCACTCCGAGCAGGGAAAACCATCACCTTCTCCTGGCCAAGACATGGGAAGTCAGGGCCCCGGGCAGGGCCAGGCCTCACAAGTTCTTTACCAAACCAAAAGGTTTCCGTCGGCCCCCGGCCCGTATTCCTCTGCGAACCGACCCCGCCCCTGCGCGGGACCCCGACCGGCAGGAGGCACCAGTGCGCTTTTCACGGAACGCGACGGGAACGCTTTTCGTGGGCGGAGCCCTGAGCATGACCCTGGTGGCACTCGCCTACCCGAGCATGCTGGGTCTGAACACCGTGTCCAGCGACACCACCCGCATCATCGCCAACACCCAGTGGGGCCCGCTGACCGAGGGCGACCGGGACTTCGTGGTGAAGGTACGGGCAGCCGGTCTGTGGGAGTACCCCGTGGGACAGCTCGGCCTGAAGAAGGGCCAGTCCCAGGCGGTCATCACCGCGAGCAAGCACCTGATCGACGGCCACGCGGCGCTGGACGCCAGCTGCCGCAAGATCGCGCCCATGCTCAACATCACCATCCCCGACCTGCCCTCCCCGCAGCAGCAGGGGTTCGTCAACACCCTGACCGCGGACACCGGCACGAAGTTCGACACGGACTTCGCCAACATCCTGCGCGTGACGCACGGTTCGATCTTCAACACGATCGCGAAGATCCGCTCGACCACCCGGAACACCCTGGTGCGGATCCTGGCCGACCAGGCCAACGCCACGGTCCTCGACCACATCACGGTGATGGAGCAGACCGGCCTGGTCGACTTCCCGTCGGTCCTCTTCCAGGAGACCACCCCGCCGAAGCTGCCCGCCACCGACCTGACCCCGCCGCCCCCGGCCGCGGGCCAGCCGCAGGTCGTCCTCACCCCGCCGGTCAACAGCACGACCAGCCCGCCGGCCCTCCCCGGCGAGAAGGGCTTCACGGGCAGCGGTGCCGGGGTCGGCACCGGCAACGCCGACGGCAACGCCGCCGGCAACACCCAGACCAACGCGGTGAACGTGACGCCGGGCGCCACCCCCACCGCCGGCTGAGTCCCGTCAGGCGCCCAGCCACACCGTGGTGTCGGGCGGGAGCGTGCCGTCATGCGGCAACGGCACGCTCGCCAGCAGCACTTCGCCCGGCGGCAGCGGCACCGGCGCGTCCGACACGTTCGTGACGCACCGCCAGCCCTCCGTCCGGGCGAAGTGCAGCACACCTGCAGGCGCTTCGGCCCAGGTCAGCGTCTCACCGTCGAGCAGCTTGCGGCGCAGCCGCAGGGCGGTGCGGTAGAGCTCCAGGGTGGAGCCCGCACTGCCGGCCTGCGCCGCGACGGCGTACGACGCGAACCACTCCGGCTGCGGCAGCCAGGCACCACCGGACCCGAAGCCGTACGACGGGCCGTCCGTCGTCCACGGCAGCGGCACCCGGCAGCCGTCGCGGCCCTTGCGGGCATGGCCCGTCTGTTCCCAGATCGGGTCCTGGAGGACGGTGACGGGCAGGTCGGCGGCCTCGGGCAGGCCGAGTTCCTCGCCCTGGTACACGTACGACGACCCGGGCAGCGCGAGCATGAGGAGGGTGGCGGCGCGGGCGCGCCTCAGGCCATGGGAGACATCGACGCCCGGCGCGTGACCGCCGGACAGCAGCCAGGCGTTCTCGTCCGCGCCCGGCGGCAGCATCAGCCGGGAGGCGTGCCGTACGACGTCGTGGTTGGAGAGCACCCAGGTGGCGGAGGCGCCGGCCGCACGGGCGGTGGCGAGCGAGCCGGTGATGACCTCGCGGAGCGCCTCGGCGTCCCAAGGGGTCTGCAGGTACTCGAAGTTGAAGGCCTGGCCGAGTTCGTCCGGACGGGCGTACAGGGCGCGGCGGGCGGCGGGCACCCAGGCCTCGGCGACGGCGGTGCGGGGCGGGCTGTAGGTGTCGAAGATCTTGCGCCAGTCGCGGTAGATCTCGTGCACCTCGTCGCGGTCCCAGTAGGGATGGGTGCCGGGCGCGACGCGCTCCAGCGCCTCCTCCCCGGTCGGGCCGAACTCCGCGACGTCCCGCAGCGGTTCGGCGAGATCCTTCACCAGGGCGTGGGCCACGTCGACACGGAAACCGTCCACGCCCCGGTCGGACCAGAAGCGCAGGGTGGTGCGGAAGTCGGCGCGGACCTCCTCGTGCTCCCAGTTCAGGTCGGGCTGCTCGGGGGCGAACAGGTGCAGGTACCACTCGCCGTCCGGGACCCGGCGCCAGGCGCTGCCGCCGAACACCGACTGCCAGTCGGAGGGCGGGAGTTCGCCGTGCGCGCCGCGGCCGGGCCGGAAGACGTAGCGCTCCCGGGCCGCGGAGCCGGGGCCGGAGAGCAGCGCCTCCCGGAACCAGGGGTGCAGGTGCGAGGTGTGGTTGGGGACGATGTCGACGATCACCTTCAGGCCCAGCCGGTGCGCCTCGGCGGTCATCGCGTCGAAGTCGTCCAGGGTGCCCAGGCGCGGGTCGACGTCCCGGTAGTCGGCGACGTCGTAGCCGCCGTCGGCGAGTTCGGACGGGTAGAACGGGCTGAGCCACAGGGCGTCCACGCCGAGCGCGCCCAGATGGGACAGCCGCTCGGTGATGCCCTTGAGGTCACCGAGGCCGTCGCCGTCCGCGTCGGCGAAGCTGCGCGGATACACCTGGTAGATCACGGCCTGACGCCACCAGTCGGGATTCCTGGAGGAGAGGTCGACCACGCGCGTTCCTTTCGGGCGGAGAAACACCGATCGGGCGGAGAGACACCGAGATGAAGTCTGTCCCTATTGCCGAGAAAGCGAAACTTCACACCGGCCGGAGTGGATCGTTCCCCGTGTGAGGGAGTTGTGATGGTGCCCGAACGGCCCTTGATTCAAGGCAGGTTGACAGGGTTCGGCAGGGCCAACCACCATGGGCCGCACACAGTGGCGCATGTGACCAATGGGCCCCGTGTCTCTTCGCTTTCCGCTGCCCTTCCGCCGCCCGCACGCTGCTCGTCCGCTCCTCGCGACGAGCGTCGACGGGCCGGCGAGAGATGAGCACCCCACGGATGGGATTTCCATGTCCATAGCCAGACATGTCACCGCGCGCCGCCTGCTGGGGACGGGCGTCGCTTCGTTCGCCCTGTGTGCCGCCTCCGTCGCCGGCGCGTCCGGCGCCTGGGCGAACAGCACCCCCGGCGGTGACGGCTGGAAGTCCGGCGGCCACTACAGCCCCGGCACCGGCGCCGGTACGGAGACCGGTACCGACAAGTGCCAGTTCTCGATCGACGGCTCGAACTTCTTCGACTCGGTCAAGGTCGACGACCAGAACCTGAAGGTCACCGACGACGGCAAGGTCCACGTCAAGGTCCGCGCCGCCGCCGACGCCGCGTCCTGCACCGCCTCGCTCGCCTCCTACATCGCCCACGGCTCCTCCTTCGCCACCTCGGGCCAGCAGATCTTCGTCGACTTCGACTCGGTGACGGTCAAGCAGGGCCAGACCGACTCCCTCGACATCGCGGTCCCGGACGCCGGCTGCTTCGCGCAGATCGACCTCTACCGGGGCGCGACGAAGTTCGACGGCAACAAGGACGCGAACGACGGCTTCGAGCACGGCGACCTGCCGGCCGGCCCGGACCACCCGGTCATCAAGGACAAGCTGATCGCGTCCTGGAACGGCGGCACGAAGGACTGCTCGACCACCGAGTCGTCCTCGCCGTCCCCGTCGCCCTCGGCCTCCGAGTCGGAGTCCACCCCGGCCACCCCGCCGTCCGCGGAGACCCCGACCCCGACGGCCTCGGAGAGCTCGGCGACCGCCACGGCCTCCGCGTCTCCCTCCCCGTCCGAGTCGACGACCTCCCCGGCGTCGGCCCCGAGCACCAACTCCGGCGGTGGCGGCGACCTGGCCCACACCGGCGCCAGCTCCAACACCGGTTACATCGCGGGCGGCGCGGCCGTGCTGCTGGCCGGAGGCGGCGCCCTCGTCATCGCGACCCGCCGCCGCAAGGCGACCCGCGCCTGATCCCATCGGGTACTCACGTACGCCCCGGCCGTCAGCGACGGCCGGGGCGTATATGTGTCCCCGAGGTCGGCGGCTAGGCGCAGCGCCCCCGAAAGCGCCCCCATAGGGGCGCGGGGCTGCATTGCATGTGCGGCTGCCGCCGCGTGGGCGCGCCCAGCCACGACGGCGCCGCAGTCGGCACCCGGCCTGTCCCGGCGCTTCCAGCGGAGCGCCCGGCTCACTTGCCGACGTACGCGTCGTACACCGTGACCGCCGACGCGTTGCCCTTCCGGTCGGTGATCCGGTACTTGAAGGACACCGCCCTGCCCTGGGCGGGGTTCCTGTAGGTGACGTGGCCGTGGGTGACGGCGAGCTTCGTCCAGTGCCCGCCGCCGTCGTAGGAGACCCACACGGCGAGGGACCGGAGGTTCCTGCCCGCCGCCGAGCCCTGGACGGTCACCGGGACGGTGACCCTGCGGCCGGCCGGGGCGTGGCCGCTCAGGTCGGTCCGCGCGGCGATCCGCAGGGCGGAGGCCGGCAGGGCGGTCGGTCCGGAGGTCTTCTTCGAGGTGAAGGTCCAGGTGGCGTCGATGCGCGAGGAGGTCCGCGCCACGCCCGCCGAGCGCTTCACGGAGGTGGAGAGCCGGTATGCCGCCTTCCCGGCCGGCACCTTGAACACCTCGAACCCGAACAGCGGATCGGTGTTGCTGCCGACCTTGGTGCCGCCCCGGAAGAGGGTGGTGCGCACCGAGGAGAAGTCGGAGGAGCCGGCGTGCCCGGCGCCGTCGGAGAACAGCGGGATGTCGCCGGAGATCTCGTTGCCGTCGCGGTCCAGGCCGTAGTCGGCGGTGAGCAGCGGGGCGATCACGGCGGTGTTGAAGGTGGAGGTGTAGGTCCGGCCGCCCTGGTAGGTCCGGCCGGTGCCGGAGATGTAGTGGGCCGAGCTGACCGGGTAGCCGTACGCGTCGGGCTCGGCCGCGTACTGGTCGAAGCTCGCCGACCACGCGATGCCGCTCCCGGCGGACAGGTGCAGGATGCGGGTGCCCGGCAACCGTTGTGCGACCGGCTGGGTGACGCTCGTGCCGGCCGGGGTCTCCGCGAGCAGGGTGACCGCGCCGGTGCGGCCCGGCACGGAGCTGCCGAGGCGGGCCCTGACCGTGGCCAGCGCGCTCGCCGGGTAGTGCCTGGTGAGCGCCTTGAACGTGGTCGGTCCGGCGGTGGTGAAGATGTCGTACTCGCTGCCCGCACCCCGCGTCCACTGCCCGGTCCAGCGCTCGGTGAGGCCCTGGACGGCCGGGCCGAGATGGGCGACGCGCAGGCCGGCGAAGGAGGTGGTGTGGACGGAGAAGTCGGCGACCGCGTCGGCGTACTGGTAGCCGATGCCCGCGTCCGACGGCTTGGCGGCACCGTCCGGGACGGTGATGTCCGAGGCCCTGGCCCGGTTCAGGTCCACGGTGATGCCGACGTCCTTCGTGACGTTCAGGACGGGCTGCGACAGCCAGTCGATGCCGCCCTCGTCCGAGGTGAGGCTCTTCATGCTGACGGAGTCGAGGACGTACTTGCCCTTGGGCACCCGCATGGTCACGGTGTCGTCCGTGCTCTGCGAGGTGTAGTCCAGCCCCTCTCCGACGCCGGAGTAGCCGGTCAGGGTGGTGAGGTGCACCGGGGACGGTCCGGCCCGGTTCACGAACTTCAGCGTCACGTCGTACGACTGCACCTCGCGCTGCACGCCCACGGTGGTCCGGACGGTCCGGCCGCCGCCGGTCGCGACCACGTACCCGGAGCAGGCGCCGTCGACCGTGCCCACCTTGGTGTTCACGGTGACGCCGACCGAGGCCGTACCGCCCGCCGGGACCGTCACCGAGGTGGCGCCGAGGGTCAGGAAGCCGGCCGGGGCCTTGCCGCCGTCGGGGTCCAGGGCCGTCGAGGTCAGCTTCAGCGTGACCGCGGCGGTACCGGTGTTGCGGTAGGTCAGCCGCTTGGTGACCGGGGTGTCGTCGGTGTGCGGCCATCGCTGGATGCCGTACGACAGCGACGGCTGCTCGGCGAACACGGTCTGCGTGATGGCCCGGTCGACCTGGATCCGCCCGGTGCCCTGCTGGTACGGCGTGTAGGAGCCCGCCTTCGCCGAACCCATCAGCACCGCCTTGAGCTGCGCGTACCCCCAGTCCGGGTGCTCCTGCTTGAGGATGGCGGCGGCGCCCGCGACATGGGGGGTCGCCATCGACGTACCCGAGATGGTCAGGTAGCCGGGCGGGTTCTCCCCTTCCTCCTTGTCGATGACGCTGCCCGGGGCCGCGGCGGCGGTGATGTCCACGCCGGGCGCGGTGACGTCCGGCTTCACGGAGCCGTCGGAGACCGGGCCGGTGGAGGAGAAGTCGGCGAGCCTGTCCTTGCCGTCGACGGCTCCCACGGAGAGCGCGTCCGCGGCACTGGACGGCGAGTCGACGGTGCCCGCACCGAACTCCCCCTCGTTGCCGGCGGCGACGGCGAACAGGATGCCCTTTTCCTCGGAGAGCTTGTTCACCTCGGCCTCCAGCGGGTCGGTGCCGGGGGTGTCGGTGCCGCCCAGGCTCATGTTGACGATGTCGGCGCCCTGGTCGGCGGCCCACTCCATGCCGGCGATGATGGCGGAGTCGTCGCCGCTGCCGTCGTCGTCCATCACCTTGCCGTTGAGCAGCTTGGCGCCCGGCGCGACCCCGGTGTACCTGCCTCCTGACCCGGCGCCGGTGCCGGCCGCGATGGACGCGACGTGGGTGCCGTGCCCCTGGTGGTCGTCGGCGTCGGCGGAGGCGGAGAAGTTCTTCGCCGCGATCACCTGGCCCTTGAGGTCCGGGTGGTCGGCGTCGACACCGGTGTCCAGGACGGCGATCTTCACGCCCTTGCCGGTGTAGCCGGCCTTCCAGGCCGTGGGCGCACCGATCTGTGGCCCGGACTTGTCGTCGCTGACCTCGCGGACCGCGTCCAGCCAGACGTGCGCCACCCCCGGCGCGGCCTCGCCGCCGTTCGTCACCGCGTCCCAGAGCCTGCCCGGGTCCTGCTTCGGGGCCCGGACCGCCTGCGCGTCGAGCGACTTGAGGGTACGGCGTACGGTGGCCGCGTCCTCGACGTCGGCGCGGGCGGTCGCGGCCGTGCCCCGGTAGCCGACGATGACCTTGAGACCGTCCCGCTGGTCCGCCCGCTCCCTGTCCTTGTTCAACTCGGTGACGTCGAAAAGCCGTTGGTCCAGTCTCCCGGCGGCGATCAGGGCGGCGGCGTCGGTGGGCACGACCAGGGTGTGGCCGCCGACGGTACGGGTCTGCACGGGCACGTGCTCCCGCCCCCTGGCGTGCTGCACGCCCAGGACCCGGCCCCCGGCGCCGACGGTGACCCGGTCGCCGGTGATGAGGGTGAGGGTGTGGGCCCCGGCCGCGAAGGACGCGGGGCGGCTTGCGGTGTTCGCGGTGGCGATGGCGGTAGTGGCTGCGGCGGTGGCGGTGGTGGCGGTCTGGGTGAGGGCCAGGCTCGCCATGGCGGTCGTGGTCGTCAGCGCCAGGCAGGCGCGTATCGGGTTCCGCTGTCTCGGCATGGTTCCCCCCGGGGCGTCGTGCCGGTCCGTCTCTCGCCCACGATGAGGTCCACCACAGCGCCCGGGTTCCCCAACTCCTCCTCGGTTACGAACAGTTGACGTTCGGGATCGGTCCGGGACAAAGGCGGTGCACAGATGCCGACGACTCCCGCCCCCCACACAGCAGCGGAGAAGGGTGCCCTCAGCCGGCCGGGGTCCCGCCGCCGACGGTCTCCAGGTACAGCTTCACGTACCGTTCCACGTCCACGTCCAACGCCACGTCCACCAGGGCCTGTTCGCGGGCGCCGCCGTGGATCTCGGCCTCGCCGGGGCGGGGGCGGCGGTCGACGATGGTCTGGCCCCGGGTGGGGCCCGGAGCGAGGGAGACCTCGACCGGGAGGAGCCGGGTGGTCAGGCCGGCCGGATCGGCGACCGCACAGACCGCGCCCGCGTCACCGAGGCCGCCGTCCGGGTCGTCGCCGTCCGGTACGTCGCCGTCCGGGTCCGGGGCGGCGGGCCGGTGCGCGAGCAGCTCCCCGGCGAGCCGGGCCCCCGGTTCCGCGCTCGCGCGCAGCCGTCGTACCGCCGCGCCCGGCACCACCACCCGCTGGAAGACGTCCAGCCCGTACATGGTGATCGGCACACCGGCGGTGAGCAGGACGGCGGCGGCCTCGGGGTCGTGCCAGACGTTGAACTCGGCGACCGGGGTGGCGTTCCCGGTGGCGACCGCGCCGCCCATGAACACGATCCGCTCGATGTTCCGGGTCACCTCCGGGTGGGTGCGCAGCAGCAGGGCGATGTTGGTGAGGGGTGCGGTGGGGATGAGGGTGACCGGGCGGGGCGAGCCGAGGATCTCGCGGCGCAGCAGGGTGACGGCGTCGACGTCGGCGGGGCGCCGGGTCGGCGCGGGCAGCCCGAGGTCCCCCATCCCGTCCGCGCCGTGCACATGCCGTGCCGACCGCGCCGCCTCGATCAACGGCCGCTCGGCGCCCCGGGCGACGGGAACGTCCCCGGCCCCGGCCCGCTCCAGCACGGTCAGGGTGTTGCGGACCACCCCGTCCACGTCGGTGTTCCCGGCGACACAGGTCACCGCCCGCAACTCCAGCCCCGGGTGCCGGACGGCGAACAGCAGGGCGAGGGCGTCGTCGACACCGGTGTCACAGTCGATGATCACGGGGATGGGCTGACCGGTCACGGTGGATCTCCTTCCGTCAGCCCCGACTCTAGGCGCCCCTTCTCACTCGTTCCTGAAGTAGTGCCCCTCCTCGAGGTCCGCCACCAGTCCCGCCTCCACCGGCTCCCACCCCAGCAACTCCCGCGTGCGTGCGCTCTTCACGGGCACGTCCAGCGAGATCAGCCCACCGAAGAACCCGAAGTGCGCGGCGAGCCGCTCCTCGGGAACGCTCTCCACCGGAATCCCCAGCCGCCGCCCGACGACGCCGGCGATCTCCCGCACCGCGACGCCCTCCTCGGCCGCCGCATGCAGCTCCGCGCCCGCCGGCGCCTTCTCCAACGCCAGCCGGTACAGCCGCCCGAGGTCCAGCGTGTGGACGGCGGACCACTGGTTCGAGCCGTCCCCGGCATAGCCGGAGACCCCCGTCGCCCGGGCGATCCGGATCAGCATCGGCAGGAACCCGCTCCGGTCCCGCGTACTGTGCACGACCGGCGGGATCCCGACGAGCACGGCACGCACCCCCCGCTCGGCGAACTCGCCGAACAGCCGGCCCGTGGCGATCCGGGGGTTGGCGCTGTACGCCGCGCCGAGGTGCTCGTTGCCGTCGCCGTGCCCCATGCCGATGCCTATGAGGGCCTTGCCGGTCCCGGCGAGCGCCTCGCCGAACACCTGCGCCACGGTCCGGTCGGCCGCCGCCGCACCGGCCATGTCCCCGGCGGCCATCGCCGCGTGGTCGAAGGCGAGATGGACGACGGCGTCGGCGTCGACCGCGGCCGCCCGCAGGCCGTCCGGATCCGCCAGGTCGCCGCGGCGCACCTCGGCACCCAGGGCCTTCACGGCCGCCGCGGAGCTCTCGGACCGGGCGAGGCCGACGACCTCGTGCCCGGCGTCGACGAGTTCGGGAATGACGGCGGAGCCGATGTGACCGCTCGCGCCGGTGACGAAAACACGCATGACAGCACTCTCCCCAGGACGGAAGGAATGGTGATGTGACTCGGTACCGTCACCATACCCCCGTGACGGTACCGAGTCACATCACTTAGGCTGTCCCCATGGCTCGATGGGAACCGAACGCGCGACTGCGCCTCGTGCACGCCGCGCTCGACCTGTTCGGCGAGCAGGGGTACGACAGCACCACCGTCGCCCAGATCGCCGAGCGGGCCGGGCTGACCAAGACGACGTTCTTCAGGCACTTCCCGGACAAGCGCGAGGTGCTGTTCGCGGGCCAGGCGGAGCACGGCCGGCTCCTGGCCGAGGGAGCCGCGGCCGCGCCCGGCACCGCGACCCCGCTGGAGACGGTGGCCGCCGCCCTGGACGCCCTGGCCGCCTCCTTCACCCCGGAGCAGCGCGCGTTCGCCCCCCGGCTGATGCAGGTCATCGGCAGCCACAGCGAGCTGCGGGAACGCGCCGCGTTCAAGAGCCTCAACCTCGCCACGACGCTGGCCACGGCCCTCCGCGACCGCGGCGTACCCGACCCCACCGCGTCCCTCGCCGCCCACCTGGGCGCCCAGGCCTTCTCGGCCGCCTTCGCCCGCTGGATCACCCCGACGAACGACCGCACCCTCCCCGACCTGACCCACCAGACCCTGAACGAACTACGCGAGGCGACGGCGGCTCTCACGTAGGGGCCCCTCATGATGATGACCTGGGTCGCCGTCTCACCGCCTCAGGGAGACGACCTGGCCGTCCGGGCCCGTGAGTGTGAGGGTGCGGGCGGTCGTCCGGGCCTCGTAGGTGCCGGCGGAAGGTATGACGTCGACGTGGTCGGGCGGACAGCAGGCGATCGCCGTCGCCTTGTACTTGCCGCCGAAGGTGATCGCGGACCGGCCTGCGTTCACGACCGCCTCGCCCGAGAAGCTGTTGCAGCCATCGTGGCCGATGACGGTGCGGTTGTCGGCGTCGACGGTGACGGCGTACGCGCGCCATTTGACACCGGTGAAGGTGGGGGTCGCGGTGCTCGGACCGTCGTTGCCGGACCGGGCGGCACATGCGGCCGAAAGGGCAACGGTCGCAAGGACCGTGGAAGCGAGGAGAACGGTTCGTTTCATGGTCCTGTGACGCGACGACAACGAGAACCGTTCAGTGGAGGTCCCGGCCACGCGGAGGCTGCGGCATGTGCCATCACGGTGCCGTCACCGCCACCGCGGGCTTCGCTGTCGGCGACGGGCTAGGCACCCGGACTCTGCGGCAGCTCCGCGATGAACTCGTCGAGGAGGCCGGCGAGTTCGGCCGGGGTCTCCTCCTGGGGGGCGTGGCCGGCGTTCGGGATGATCTGGACGGCGCCGCGCCACAGGGTGGGGGCGTGCAGCTTGTCGAGGTAGGCCAGGTCGACGATCTGTTCGCCCGCGCCGTGCAGGACGGCCAGTGGCCTGTCGAGGGTCGCGGCGATCTCGGTCTCGTCGGCGGTCGCCCCCGCGAGGCTCGCGGCCAGGTCGCTGCGCGCCGCGCCGTCCGTGGCCAGGATGTCGGCGACCAGGTCCGCGGTCGGGAGGGGGGAGCCGGGGGCGTAGAAGGACTCGGCGTAGGTGCGCGCGGTGTCCTCGTCCACGTCCGCCGTGAAGCCGATCTGCAGGGCCGGGTTCGGGAGGAACGCCTCGGCCAGGTCGCCGGGTCCGCCGAGGGGCGGGGTGCCGAACACGGCGTAGCCGGCCGCGTCCGGGAGCAGTCCGGACGCCTCCAGGGCGATGTGGCCGCCGAGGCTCCATCCGACGATCAGGGCGTCCCGCGCGTCCAGCGCGTCCACGAACCCGGAGAGCACGGCGGCGTAGCCGGGCACCGAGTACACGCCCGACCCGGGCTCCGCCGCCGGGGACGCCCCGTGTCCGGGCAGGTCGAGGGCCAGGCAGCGGTGGCGCCGCCCGAACTCACCGTCCAGGAGACGACTCCAGGTCCTGGAGGACGAGGAGTTGCCGTGCACCAGCACGACCGGGCGCCCCTGCCCGGAACTGCGGCGGTAGGCGATCTCCCGCCCCGTCACACGCACGAATTCGTGAGCCATCATCTCTCCAGCACACTCTGGGCCGGACTGCGGACGGGTGGAGTCGGGCGCCGGCGGGCAGTCGCGATCGTCGCGGCGCGGCGGATGCCGGCCGGGGGCTGGACGGGCGTGGGCGCTCGGCTGAACCTCTCCGGCTGCCCCTGCCGAACCGGGCCGTCCGATCGTAGGCGACCGGATCCTGGAGCAGATAGGCATCGCGGGGGCCGGCTAGACGTCGCGGAGGCCAGGTAGACGTCGCGGGGCCGGCCAGGCATCACGTGGGCGGCGGCGCGTCGAGCACACCCCACCGGTCAACCTGGAGAAGGAGTACGGGCCGCTCGGCGACCCGTTGTGACCCACCCGGCCTCGCCCCCGTGAGAGCCGCGAAGGCCCGTTCGGCCAGGCGCCGAGCGGGCCCGGGCTGCCGTGGACGACATGACTGCTCCCATGATTCCTTTGAGGCCGGGTATCTCGAGAATCTCGGATATCCCGAATCCGGATCCGTCATCACCGTGCAGAGCAGAGAGGTCCCTCGAATGTCAGGCGCAAGGGAACCCGGTCCGTCCGGCCCGGACCTGGGCAGAGTCGTCCAGAGCTACCAGGCGGCCGTCGACGACTTCGACCGCGAGGTCGCCCGGCTGCTGGGCGTCAACGAGACCGATCTGCGCTGCCTGGAGATCCTGCTCGACGTCGAGGAGACGACCCCCCGCACGCTCAGCGCCAAGCTGGGCCTGAGCACCGGCAGCGTCACCGCCATGCTCGACCGCCTGGAGAAGCTCGGCTACCTCACCCGCAGCCCGCACCCCACCGACCGCCGCAAGACCGTCGTGCGCGCCACCCCGGACGTCACCGAACGCGCCTACGGCCTGATGGGCCCGTTCCTCGCCGACACCGCCGAGCGCCTCCTGCCCCGCTACACACCCGAGCAACTCGCCCTCGTCGCCGACTACCTGACCCGGACCCGCGACATCCAGCAGGAGCACACCGAACGCCTGCGGCAGCTCCCCGCCGCCCGGGCCCCCCGTTCGGGCGGCCGCCGGTCCCCCGGCCCCCGGGAGCGCGCCGCCCCCCGGTGACCGGGCCGACCCGGGTGCCCCACCGGGCACGTCTCACCCGGACGGACCGGAGCGGTGGTGGACGGGCCCGAGCGGTGGTGCCGTGAGAGCACGCGTTCCGCTCCGCTCCTGGTTCCCGGGGAGGCCCCGTCATGAGAGTCACCGCCTCCGGCCTGGTCGTGGCCGGCCTCCTCACCGCCGTCAGCGCCTGTACGGCCGCCGGGCCGCCGAAGGCCGACGCCCCCGCCCCCGCGCCGACCTCCGCCGAACGGCCCGCCCCGGCCAGCCCCGCCGCCTCACCCGCCGCCTCACCCGGCACCGGCACCAGCGCCGGAACCGGAGCCCCGGCGCTCACCCCCGATCAGGCACAGGCCGCGCTGATCGGCGAAAGCGACCTGGGCGTGCCGTGGACGGCCGCGGACGGGACCGCCACCTGGCACGACGGACTGCTCAAGGCGACCACCGGCCAGCCCGGCTGCCAGCGCCTCCTGGAGGCCCTGTACACCGACGAACTGCTCGGCGCCCCGGCCGGTCCGCAGGCCGTCACCGCCCTCGACGACGGCGACGACGCGGCCCAGCTCCGCTACCAGGTCGACGCGAGCCGCTCCGCCGACGTCGACCGCACCCTGGCCTGGCTGCGGACCCTGCCCAGTGCCTGCGCGCAGTTCACCGCGCAGACGACCGCGGCCGGGACCGAGGCCGTCCAGGTCGCCGACGCCGGGCTACGGGACTTCGGCGACGCGCGCCAGGGACTGCGGATCACCCTCACCGCGCAGCCCTCCGCCGCCGACGCCCCCACCACCCTCACCCTCGACGTCGCCGTCGTCCGCGTGGGCGACGACGCGATCGTCCTCACCGCCGGCGCGCTCGGCACCCTCCCCGACGACACCACCGGGCAGGCCCTCGACATCGGCGTCCAACGGCTCGCCCAGGTACGGGAGCAGGGGCGGGCGCAGGCCTAGGGCGTCTCGTACGGGTCCGACGGCTGCTTCACCGTCCTCGCCGACCCCGCGTCCAGCACCGGCGGCCACGCCGCGTCCGAGCCCAGCCTGCCCTTGGGATGCCAGGTGCCGGTGACGGTGACCCAGGTGTCGGTGGGCGGCGCGTCCTCACCCCGGATCTCGACCTTGCTGGTGGTCGCGTCGGCGGCGCAGCACGTGACCATGAGCCGGGTCAGGTACCAGGTGCCGCCGGAGCCGTGCGTCACGAAGCCCGTCATCCGGACCGTACGACCGCTCAGCGAGCGCCCGCTGTCGTAGATCGCCCGCGAGCTGAACCCGGCGAGCGTCAGCGCGACCGGGTTCCCGGCCGGCAGCGCCGGGAAGGCCCCGACGCCCTGTGCCGCCCGCTGCGCCGCCTCGCGCCCCGCGCTGTACGAACCGAGGGCCGGGGGCGGGAAGAGCAGCAGGGCGAGGGCGGGGAGGGTGAGCAGCCAGGCGATCCGGGGACCGGCGGCACCGTGATGGCCGTGACCGTCGTCATGGGTCTCGCTGTCGCTGTCATCGTGCTCGGCGTCGTGCTCGCCGTCGTACTCGGCGTCGTCCCCACCGGCTTCCTCGCCGCCCCCCGTGCGGCTTCTCAGGACCGCCGTCGTCACGCCCAGCAGGATCAGCGCGGTCCCGGAGACGATCAGGTACGGGCGCAGCGCGTGCTGCACGTACCGCAGGTACAGGTCGCTGAGGAGCGTGATCCGCAGGACCGCCGCGCCGACCAGGCAGAGCAGGACCGGGCCGCCGTACCGCCTCACAGCAGCCACCATCCCACCAGGACGCTGGCGGACAACGCGACCAGCCAGGTCGCCGAGGAGAAGCGGAGTGCGAAGCGCCTGCCGAAGGTGCCCGCCTGAAGGGCGATCAGCTTCAGGTCGACCATCGGGCCCACCACCATGAACGCCAGGCGGGCCGTGGCCGGGAAGGCGCTGAGCGAGGCGGCCACGAAGGCGTCGGCCTCGCTGCACACGCACAGCACGACGGCGAGCACCGCGAGGAGGGGGACGGCGGTCCACGCCGAGCCGGTGAAGACGTCGAGGACCGATCGGGGCACGACGATGTTGAAGGTCGCCGCGGCCGCCGCGCCGAGCACCAGGAAGCCGCCGGCGTGCAGGAAGTCGTGCTGGAGGCCGGTGACGAAGGCGCGGGGGCCGGTGGCGTGGGAGTCCCGGGCGGTGCGCGGCGGGCGCAGCCACTCGTCGCGGCCGAACCGGGCCCACAGCCAGCCCATCACCACCGCCGTGCCGAGGGAGGCGAGCAGCCGGGCCAGCACCATCTCCGGCCGGCCGGGGAACGCGATCGAGGTCGCCACCAGCACGACCGGGTTGATCGCCGGTGCGGAGAGGAGGAAGGCGAGGGCCGCGGCGGGGGCGACCCCGCGCCGCATCAGGCTGCCGGCCACGGGGACGGAGGCGCACTCGCAGCCCGGCAGGACGACGCCGGCGGCCCCCGCCACGGGAACGGCGAGGGCCTGGTTGCGGGGGAGGAGGCGGGTGAGGACCCGTTCCGGGACGAAGGCGCCGATCGCCGCGGAGACGACGGTGCCGAGGAGGAGGAAGGGGACGCCCTGGACGGCGACCGCGGTGAACACGGTCCACCAGGCGGCGACCGGTGGGGTGTAGAGGTCGAGGGCGAGGGTCGGGCCCAGGACCGAGACGACGGTCGCGATGGCGAGGAGGGCGGTGCCGCCGAGGACCACGTGGACGACGGCCCGTGTCAGGAGACGCAGGCCGTCGGCGACTGTCCGTTGGTCTTGCACGCGGGGGACGCTAGTGAACAGGGCTGTTACTTGGCACAGAGACTGCTGTGTGTCGGGTGCGGGCCGGTGGGGGCTTGTCGCGCAGTTCCCCGCGCCCCTATCGGGGCGCCATGGTCCCGCCCACGAAAGTCTGAACGGGCTTCAGGTCCCGCAGCTCCTCGCCCGCCGCGTTCGCCGGGTCCCGGTCCCACACCGTGAAGTCCGCCCAGCGGCCCGGGGTCAGGGTGCCGCGTACCCGGTCCTCGCCCGTGAGGTGGGCGGCCTGGGTGGTGTGCAGGGTCAGCGCCTCCTCGTACGAGATCGCGTGCTCGGGGCCCTTGACGCCGATGACCGTCTGCCGGGTCGTCATGCCCCACACCGAGCGCATCGCGCCGAACTGGCCGACCGGGAAGTCGGAGCCCGCGCTGACCTGGGCGCCCAGGTCGATCCAGCCGCGGGCCGGGAAGAGGCGGGCGACCCGTTCCGGGCCCCAGAAGACCTCCTCGACCTCGGCGGTGTCGTGCAGCAGCGGCTGCTGGATGGTGACGGGGATGCCGAGGGCGACGGCGCGGGCGCGCTGCTCCGGGCCGGCGAGGCCGCCGTGCTCCATGACCAGCGTGCCGGCGGGCAGGCCGGGGTTGCGCTCCAGGACCCGCTCGTAGACGTCGAGGAGGGTGCGGACGGCCCGGTCGCCGTAGGCGTGCGTGCCGACCCGCCAGCCGCGCCTGACCACCGCCTCGACGGCCTCGACCAGCGCGTCCGGCTCCCAGATCAGCATCCCGGAGAAGGAGTGGTCGCAGGCGTACGGCTCCTCGGTGGCGCCGGCCTCCAGGCCGCCGTCGAGGCCGAACTTCACGCCCCACACCGACAGCCACGGGTCGGAGGGGTCGCGCCACTCCTCCATGACGTCGAGCAGCTCCTCGACCTGGGCGGCGCTGGTCATGCCGAGTGCCGAGATCAGCGCGCGCACCCTGGTGTGCAGCGCGCCCGCCTCGCGGGCGGCCCGGAGCACCCGGTAGTCCTCGGGGGCGACCGCGCAGTCGCGCACGGTGCCGATGCCGGTGGCGGCGTAGTCGCGGGTGGCGATCCGCAGGCCTTCGATGCGCTGGGCCCGGTCCGGGGCCGGGACCAGGCGCTCGACCAGGTGCAGGGCGTTGTCGACCAGCCGGCCGTCCAGCCGGCCGTCGGCGCCGCGGCCGATGGTGCCGCCGGGCGGTACGGGGGTGTCCTCGGTGATGCCCGCGAGGCGCAGCGCGTAGCTGTTGACGACGTCGTTGTGGCCGCCGCGCTTGACCAGGACCGGGTGCCGGTCGGTGGCCGTGTCGAGCTCGGCCGCGGTGGGCATGCGGCGCTCGGCCAGGTTCAGTTCCTGCCAGTTGGTGGTGGTGCGGATCCACTCGCCCTCGGGGGTGACCGCGGCCCGCTGCCGGATCAGGTCCAGGAACTCGGGGATGGTGCGGGCCTGGTGGACGGGGACGTCCTGGGCGCCGAGCGCGGCGAAGATCAGGTGGGTGTGGGTGTCGTCGAAGGCGGGCAGCACGGTGGCGCCGGGCAGGTCACGGACCTCGGTCCGCCCGGTCACCAGGTGGTCGAGGCCGTGCGGGTCGGCGGACACGGCCGTGATCCGGTCGCCGCGCACGGCGAGCGCCCGCTGCGGGGCCTGGCCGGGCACCAGGGTGTGCACCGCGCCGGCGCGGATCAGCAGGTCGGCTCCGTGGTCTGTCATCGTCTTCTCCCTCAGCTCGCAGCGTCGCGAACGTTTCGCTGACGAGACTGTTGTAGAAGCCGATCGGTGATTCGCCGCCATATCGAGGGCGTGAGTACAGAAAGCACGCCATTCCTGTCGCCTCACGCGCGGATCATGCGACAGACGGCGGGGACAACGGGCCCCGTAAGGGGCGCGGGGCCGAGCCGATGTGCGGCTCCGCCGCGTGGGCGCGACCAGCCCCCACCGCCCGCAGCCGGACGTGACGGCACGCCACGGGGAACGGCGGTCCTACAACGGCGGCTGGGCCGGTGCCGGTCCCAAGGTCGTCGTGCCCGGGGCCGTCCGGTGGCCGAGTCCGGTGCGGTACGCGTCCAGTGCCGCCTCCACCCGGCCGGTGCGGCGCAGCAGGTCGCCGAGCAGGCGGCACAGGTCCGCCAGGTCGCCCGCCGCGCCGGCCCGCTCCAGCAGGCTCAGCGCCCGTACGTAGTGCTCCTCCGCCGCCTCCGTGTCCCGGGCGTCCTCGGCGATGATGCCAAGCAGCCGGTGCGCGGCGGCGGAGTGGACCGCGCCGCGCTCGGAGGAGAAGTCGCCGAGCACGTCGTGCAGCAGTTCGGCGGCCTCGTCGGACTTGCCCCGGCGGTGCAGGACGTCGGCCAGTTCGACGGCCGCCTGGCTGCGGTACAGGGCGGCACGGGTCTCCGAGAGCATCGCGAGGGCCTCCCGCAACTCCTTCTCCGCGCGCTCCAGTTCGCCGTTCTGGGCGTAGACGTAGCCGCGCATCCAGTGGCAGTTGGCGAGTTCGGTACGGAGCTTGAGCTGGCGGTAGAGCTCGGCGGCCTTGGCCAGGGAGGCGTCCGCCTCGGCGACCCGGCCCTCGGCGAGCAGGGTGCGGGCGACGGAACGGTGCATCCGGGCGATCAGCGCGGGGTCGCCGGCCTGCGGGGCGAGGGCGAGGGCGAGTTCGGCGGCCTGGGCGGCGCGGGCGTGGGCGCCCATGTCCATGTACGGACCGATGGCGGAGGCGTACAGGAGCAGGAGGGCGTCGGGGTCGTGCAGGCCGCTGCGGTTCAGTTCGTCGAGGGTGGTCTCAAGGAGGTAGACGGCGTATCGGAGTTCACCCGCTAGGTAGTGGCTCACCGCCCGGCCGCGGATCGCCGGGACGCGTACCGGCAGCGGTTCGTCGGCCGTCCACAGCTCGGCCCGCTCGAAGAACTCCCTGGCCCGGCCCAGCTCGCCGGTGTCCAGGGCGCATTCGCCCATCCCGAGCAGCGCGGTGGCCTGCTCGACGGCGAGCCCGTGCGCCTCCGCCTCCTCGAAGAGGGCGGCGTACTGGGCGGCGGCCGCCTCGGCCTCGCCGGTGGCCAGGGTGCGCTGCGCCTCGGTGAGCCGCAGCCTCAGGTCGGTGGCGAGGTGCGCGGGGCGCCCGCTGGCCAGCTCCTCGAAGCCGACGCCGAGCCGGCCCGCGATGTGCCGCAGCGCCTCGTCGGAGGCCCGCACCCGCCCGGCCTCCAGTGTGGAGATGTAGGCGGGCGTGTAGGCCGGTTCGGCCAACTGCCGCTGGGTCAGGCCCCGCTCGGTGCGCAGTTGCTGCACCCGCCGCCCGACGGTCTCCGGATCGTCCCGTTCCTGCATCTTGTCATTACCCCCAACTCCCCCTGGACCCCTTGCCGTTGCGCTCTGCCTACCCCTAGGTTAAACCGCGAATTAAACGTGCTTAACCCGCCCCTGTCGTTGCGAGGTCGCCGTGCCCGGACGCACATCCGCACGCCCCACCGCAAGCCCTACTGCACGGTACGCCCGCGGCGTCGTGGCAGCCGTGATCGCCGTGGCCGCGCTCATCACCGCCGCCAACGCCGGTCCGGCCAGAGCGACGGACAACTCCCCCGGTTCGCCGACCTCGGCGACCGCCCGGCACACCGCCGGCCACTAGGAGCCCGCCCGCGCCACCAGGCCGCCGCCCCACACTCCATCCCCCCCCACACCCCACGATCGCCCCCGGCGGGACCCTCCCCCTGTCCCGCCGGGGGCTTTCCTGCTGTGCGCGCACGTTGATCAGTTCCGCGAATTGCCGCTCCCTGTTTGACAGAAAGCCCTTCCATTGAACTCTCAACTTGCCAGTCTTGGTCCACGCACCCGGATGTCATGTCCGGGACGAATAGGACCGTACCAACGGACCACGCCCGCGCACAGGCACCCGCCCACACGCAGGCGCAGGCACACGCACGAACAGCACCCCGGACCGTCGACTGGAGCCCCCCGATGTCCCGAAGCAGGACCCGCCGCCTCGGCCGAGCCGCCGCCGTCGCGGGCAGCGCCGCCGCGCTCACCCTCGCCCTCCCCTTCAGCGCCTCCGCGGGCGTGCTCCAGAACCTCCCGGAGAACGCGACCACGTTCCAGAAGTTCTTCGAGCCGCTGTACGACTACGACACGGACAGCTGCTACCCCGCCGCCGCCATCGACCCCGACGGCAACCTCAACGGCGGCCTGAAGCCGACCGGTTCCGTCACCGGCAGCTGCCGCACCGGCCATCTCGACCACGCCAACACCTACTCGCGGGCCAAGTGCAACAACGGCTGGTGCGGGATCATCTACGCCAGCTACTTCGAGAAGGACGAGGCCTCCCCGGGCATCGGGCACCGCCACGACTGGGAGTGCATCGTCGTCTGGGTCAAGCAGGGCGCCGACTACCCGTCGTACCTGTCCGCCTCCCAGCACGGCGACTTCGAGACCGAGGCGGTCGCCGACGTCCCGATGAGCAGCCAGCGCGTCCAGGTCGTCTACCACAAGGACGGCCTGAGCACCCATGACTTCCGGTTCGCCAAGTGGGGCGAGACCCCGGAGAACGACGACGCCGCCTGGCACCAGGAGAACCTGCTCACCTGGGACAACATGGCGTCCAACCTGCGCGACATCCTGAACGCCTCCGACTGGGGCGACGCCAACCTCCCGCTCCAGGACGCGAAGTTCGACGACCACCTCAACAAGGCCAAGCCGAGCGCGATCACGTTCGACCCGTACGCCTGACCAACTCCCGCCCCCCGCCGGTGAATCCCGGATGCCGATTGTCAGTGGCATGACCTAGTCTTCGTTGCATCCGCCACACGCGGCCCACAGAGAACTCACACAAGAGGACTCGCACACTCATGGGCCGCGTTCCGTGGCGCCCACTCACATTCAATCCGGGGGGTTCGAATCAGCGTGCGTATGCGCACCGTCACGGCCGCCACCACTCTGGCCGTCCTCTTCAGCTCCGCCGCCCTGGCCGCCACTCCGGCCTACGCCGACACCAGCGCGCTCCTGCCGGTCAAGTCGCTCGGTGACATCGTCGTCGACGGCGCCCACCAGCAGGTCTTCATCAGCGACCCGGGCAACGGCAAGATCGTCGTCACGGACTACTCGGGCCACGTGCTCAAGCAGCTCACCACCAACCTGTCCGGCGTCGACGGCCTCGAACTGTCCGCCGACTCCGGCACGCTCTACGCGGCCGTCCAGGGCGAGAACGTGATCGCCGTGATCGACACGGCCACCGACACCGAGACCACCCGCTACCAGGTGGGCGACATGCCGCGCAGCGTCGCCCTCGCGGGCGGCAAGCTGTGGTTCGGCTACGGCAACCCGGCAGCCGGCAACATCGGCTCCGTCGACCTGGCGAGCGACCAGCACGAGGTCACCCTCGACCTGGACAACGGCGGCTGGTACAACGCGCCGATCCTGGACGCGGCGCCCGGCTCGGACATCCTGGTGGGCGCGGAGATCGGCGACAGCTCCGGCAAGGTCGTCTCGTACGACGTCACCTCCGGCACGCCGAGCAGGCTGGCCTCCGTCGGCGCCGGCGAGTACACCCGGGAGATCGCGGTCACACCGGACGGCAAGGACGTCATCGTGGCCAGCGGCTATCCGTACTCCCACCCGGTGTTCAAGACCGCCGACCTCAGCGCCGACGGCAGCTACGCCAGCGACACCTACCCGAACGCGGTGGCCGTCGCCCCTGACGGCACGGTCGCGGCGGGCGTCGACGGCTTGTACAACCCGGACATCTTCGTCTACAAGCCGGGCGGTACCACTGCGGTACGGCAGTATGACTTCCCGACCACCGGCAGCAGCAGCGGCGGCGACGAACTCGCCCCCTCCGCCCTCGCCTGGACGCCCGACGCGTCCCGGCTGTTCGCGGTGTCGTACAACAACAACGGCGTCTACTCCCTGCGCGAGTACGACGGTCCGACGAAGGCGGCCACCAGCGTCACCGTGACCGCGCCGTCGTCGGCGACGCGTGCCAAGAAGCTGACCGTCACCGGCAAGGTGACCTCGACGGTCGCGGTCCCGGCCGGCGCGCAGCTCACGGTCACCCGCACCGACCTGGACTCCCCGAACGGCAAGGCGCTGCCCGCGGCGACGCTCAAGGCGGACGGCACCTACTCCTTCACCGACACCCCGCCGGCCGGCGGCAAGGTGACGTACAAGGTCTCCTACGCGGGCGACACCGAGCACGCGGCCGCCTCCGGCAAGGACACCGTCGACGTCTCCCGCGCCAAGCCGACGCTGACGCTGAACAACAACGGCAAGGTGTACGCGTACGGGAAGGACGTGAAGTTCACGGCCCATCTCGGCACGACGTACAAGAACCGCACGGTGGAGATCTGGGCCGACCCGTTCGGCTCGGACAAGCCCAACAAGCTGGCGAAGTCCGGCAAGGTCGACTCGCACGGCAACCTGTCCGTGGTCCTCGACCTCAAGCGGGACACCAAGGTCACCGCGAAGTTCACCGGCGACGCCCGCTGGCAGCCGCGGTCGGTGTCCAGCACGGTGGGCGCGAAGGTCAGCGTCTCCATGACGGTCGACCGCGAGTACAAGACCAAGAAGGTCTGGGGCCAGACCTACCACTACTTCCACAAGACCAAGAACCCGCTGTTCACGACCAAGATGCCGTACTACAGCGGCCGTGCCCAGCGGTTCGACTTCCAGGTCTACTACCAGGGCACGTGGTACTCGGACACCTCGCAGTACTTCGCGCTGGCCACCAGCGGGATCTCCCAGGTCGAGTTCACCGGCAGCCACAAGGACGACGTCGGCTGGCGCTTCCGGGTCCGCTCCGACTACATCAACGGCTCGTCCGGCGACACGGTCAACTCCACGACGTACGGGGCCTGGAAGTACTTCACCTTCACGAGCTGACCGCGTGCCGGTGCCTCAGCTGGTCTGAAGCTGCCGCAGGTGCTGCTGGACGTTCTCCAGCGCACCCTCCCGGCGGCCCGGCACCCGCAGTCTCAACTCCGCGAGCGCGGGCCCGAGTTCACGGGCCCGCGCCGTGTCCTTGATGGCGCCCCACTGGTGGTGGGCGCGGTCCGCGGCCGCCTCGACGGCCGGTGCGTCGGCCGGCTGCCCGGCGGCCAGCCGGGAGTGCGCCACGGTCAGCCAGGTACGGCAGCTGCGCGCCGCGTCGCCGGCGAACATCGCGAGGTCCGCCCGTACCTCGGACCAGTGCAGGGCGTCCTCGCAGGCCGGCCCGTGCACCCGGGCGGCCGCCTCCTCCCAGCGGGCGGCGATCCCGTCCGCCTCGGCGTACCGCCCGTCCCGCACGGCCGCGCTGATGGCGTCGTGGGGATCCCCGCTGTCCGGGGTGTGCGTGCTGAGCAGCAGGTCGGAGGCGAGGTCCGCCCCGAGCCGCGCGAGCACCTGCCGGTGCAGCTCCGCCATCGCCGGCCGGTGCCCGCTCCGCAACACGGTCGCCACGGCCTTCATGTACGACGGTACGGCGACCGCCCGGCGTGCGGCCGGTGGTGCGATCCGCCCGTGCACGGCGTTGTTGCGCCCCGAGTCGAGGGGCGTGGTGAGCAGGTACTGCCAGGTCTCGGGGTCCGCGTGCAGGTCGACGACCAGGGTGGTGGCACCGGGCGGGCGCAGCCGCAGCTCCTCGCGGATCCAGTGCCAGGGCAGGCCGGTGTAGCGGACGGTGGCGGGCGTGGTCCGGGCGAGCGCGAGATGCGGGAGCCGCTGTCTGCGGTCCAGGTGCAGCTGGCCCGTGACGAACACGGTCAGCGGACCGGGGGCGGCCGCCGCGGCCCGCAGCCGGGTCAGTACGGCCTGCGGCTCCAGGGGGTCGGCGAGTTCGACGACGTTGGCGGTCTCGGTGCCGGAGAGTATCGCCGGGGGCACGGCCGCGAGCACGGGGAGCACGGAGGCCGCGTCCACCAGACGCGCTTTGCCTGTCGGCGAGGCCGCGATCAGCAGCACGGTTCCGGGCATCGGACCCTCCCCCTTTGTTCCCCGGCTTCACTTACGTCAGCACGGTAACCGCTGCGCTTGCAAAGCGGAGTGCGCGGGGAAGGTTTGGGCCGGGTTACAACCGCTACGCCCCCCGACACCGCCCACCGGAACCACCCCACCTGCCCCCGCTCCTCTTGACACCTCCGCCCCTTGTTCTTTCCGCCGCGACGGTGCTCAGCAACTTTCTTTCCGTCTCGACGGTGCTCGGCAACCTTCTTTCCGCCGCGACGATGCTCGGCCACGACGGTGGAAGTCGGCGGTGCCGGGCTGCCGGTAGCCGCCGTTGGTCCGTCGGGCTGCTGCGGAGTACAGCACCGTTGTGGCTGGTCGCGCCCACGCGGCGGTAGCCGCACATCGACACAGCCCCGCGCCCCCTTCGGGGCGCTGCAGTACCGCGCTCTAGGAAGTTGCGGCTCGGCGCACCGCGAAGATCGTGGTGTCGTCGGAGAGGTGGCCGTGGGTGTGGCGCAGGACGCTGTCGCGGATGTGGGCGACCAGGTGGGCCGGGTCGGGGGCGGGGGCCTGCGCGGCCGCCTCGGGCAGAACGTAGAACACGCCGTCCGCGTTCCTCGCCTCCGTCACGCCGTCCGTGGTGATGAGGAGCGTCTCGTCGGCGGCGAGGGTGACCGTGAGGGTCGGTGGCGGACCGGTCGCCGGCGTCAGGTCGGCCATCCCCAGGGGGAGTCCGCCGCCCGGCGGCAGCGCCCGTACCCCCGTCGGTCCCACCGCCAGCGGCGGCTCGTGGCCGAAGTTGACGATCTCCACCACATCCGGCGCCCCCGGCGGGAACCCCAGCAGCACCGCGGTCGCGAAGCGGTCCCCGTCGTCGCGGCCCAGCGCCACCGTGTGCCGCCGGTGCCGGACCATCCGGGTCTCCAGCCGGTCGGCCACCGTCGCCAGGTCCCGTTCGTGGTACCCCGCCTCACGGAACGTCCCCAGCAGCGCCGCCGCCGTCTCCACCGCCCCCAGCCCCTTGCCCTGGACGTCCCCGACCAGCACCCGCGTGCCGAACAGCCCCGGCTGGATGTCGTAGAAGTCGCCGCCCACCCGGGCCTCGGTGTCGGCGGCGAGATACACCGCCGCGTGGTCCATCCCGGCCCACCCCGGCGGCAGCGGCCGCAGCACGGTACGCCGGGTCGTCTCGGCGATGTCCCGCATGTGCAGCATCCGCCGTTCGCTGTTCCTGCGGACCGCGCAGGCGAGGATGGCCAGCAGCCCCGCGAAGGCGACCAGGATGAAGTCGGGCAGTCCGGCTTGGTACTGGTGGGGCCAGGCGCTGTCCACGGCGACGTAGTCGAGGACCGACAGCACCGCGAAGACCGCGGTCGCGAAGACCCCGCAGACCGCCGCCGCGATACCGGGGACCAGGACGATCCAGGAGATGATCCGGAACCGCTCCGTGGTGTTGAGGTCGACCGCCGTGATCCCGGCGAGCAGCAGGAGCGGCGCCACCCAGGCGATGCTCCGGCCCCTGGCCCGCAGCAGCTCCTTCCACCGCCGCAGGGCCTGGTGGTCGGTCACGTCAGTCAGGGAAACACGGGCGGGGACGCACCGCACGTCGTACGGGACGGCTCGGGGGACGGGTTCTCGTGCCGACCGACTTGCCAGGGGGTACCCGCAGGTGTGCTCTGGAGGGTGGGGGCGAGGAGAGAGGAGCACGCTCATGGCTCAAGCGGCACCCACGTCCGGCGGTATGCCCCGGGGCGGCCGTACGCCCGACGTGTTCAGCGCGCAGACGCACGCCAGGGCCCGGGTGGCCGTGCCCGTGGTGACCGGGCTGATCTACGGCGACTGGGCCGCGGCGAACCGGCGCAGCGGCGGGCCCATCACCGGCGGGAACCTGCTGTTCGGCTTCCTGTCCGCACTCGTCTTCGCGGTGGTGCTGTTCGCCCTGCTGACCTATGCCCCACGGCTGCGGCGGGAGCTGCACGCGGTGGTGTGGACGGCGTTCGCGGGCATCGCCTTCGGCTTCCTGTACAGCCAGACCGGGGAGTCGGTCCTCAGGTCCGTCGGCATGTCGCTGGCGGTCGCGGCGGTGACGTTCATCCTGATGTTCTACCGGTTCTACACGCACGAGGACGCGGCCGGGAACCGTATCCGGTAGCGGAACCGGATTCGGTAGCGGCGCCGTATCCGGTGGCGGCACCGCCGCCCGGTGGGCGCGGCGTACGCGTGGCCCCGGCCTGGGCCCCGGCCCTCACGGCCGGGGCCGTCGTAGCGCCCGTTCGGCTTGACCTGTGCCCCGCGATGCCCCGAACGGAGTCACACCGCTCGCCTGACCGGCCGCCAGGGGCTTGCCTGGAAGCGTGCCCCCCGTGCCTCCCCGGCCCGCGCCGCGCTCACGTCTTCGGGGCGCCCTGTCGGCCCTGCTGATCGCGCTGGCCTGCCTGCTGCTGCCGTTCGGCGCGCTCGCGGCGTGGGCGGCGTACGGGCTGGCGGACACCGGACAGTACGTCAGCACGATGGCACCGCTGGCCGACGACCCGGACGTCCGGGACGCCGTGGCGGACACCGTCGGCGACGGCATCATGCGCGAGGTGGACGTCGGCCTGCCGATGCGGGGCACGGTGGCGCCGTTCGTGCGCGAGGCGGTCCGTTCCTTCACCCAGACCCGGGCGTTCCGGCTGGCCTGGGACGCCGGCAACCGGGCCACCCACGACGCCGTGCTGCGGGCGCTCCAGGGCGAGCGCGAGGAGCCCGTGACCGTCGACCTCGCCCCGGTCACCGCGCAGGTCAAGGACCAGCTCACCCAGGACCATGTGCCGCTCGCGGCCCGTATCCCGGTCCAGCACACGGCGGTCGCCGTACTCCCGGCCGCCGAACTGGACCGGCTCCGGAAGGGGTTCCACGTGCTCGAAGTCGCCGGCTTCTGGCTTCCCGTCGCGGCCGTCGTCTTCGCGGCCGGCGGCATCGCCGTCGCCGTCCGCCGGCGCCGTGCCGTCACGGCGACCGCGCTGGGCACGGCCCTGGGCGGTGCCCTGCTCGGCCTCGCCCTCTCGGTCGGCCGCCGGCTCACCCTGGCCGACCTGCCGCCGGACGTCTCGCACCCGGCCGCGGCCGCCGTCTACGACGCCCTGACGTCCACCCTCCGCACGGTCGCCTGGCTGCTCGTGGCCCTCGGCCTGACGGTGGCCGCGGCGACCTGGGCCGGCGGACGGCTGCGCCGGCCGAGGTCCCGGGAGGCGCGGCAACCGGCCGCCGGCACAGCCGATTCCGCGTCCCTCAGGGCCGATTCACAGACTTCTGACCAGAACATGCCAGTCACGTAACCGGCTGCTTCTCCGGGGGACACCTGGCGGGCGCCCCGGCCGACCACCGTGGCGGAACGACGGCCACCGGTACGGAACGCCGGCGGCCGATGTGACCTGAGGAGCTCGCACCCGATGAACCGTCCCACCGCGCGCCGAGCCGCCGCCGTCCTCACGGCCGGCCTCGCCCTGTCGTTCGCCGCCGCGCTGCCCGCGCAGGCCGCCGACTCGACCGTCACCGAGGCCCAGTGGCTGTCCGACGTCGCCGCCGTCACCGGCCCCGCGCAGACCTACATCGACAACCGCGCCGCCGCCAACACCTCCGGCGCCAAGCTGGCGATCGTCCTCGACATCGACAACACCTCGCTGGAGACGTACTTCGAGGGCGGCATCACCATCCCTGCCACCCCGCCGGTGCTCGCCCTCGCCCAGGACGCGCACGCCAAGGGTGTCAGCGTCTTCTTCGTCAGCGCCCGCAGCGACCTGTACAACGTGGTGACCAAGGCCAACCTGAAGTCGGTCGGCTACACCGTCGACGGCCTCTACGCGCGCACGGTCGCCCAGCTGCTGACCGAGTCCGTCGCGGACTTCAAGACCTCGCAGCGCAAGGCGATCGAGGCGAACGGCTACGACATCGTCGCGAACATCGGCAACAACACGACGGACCTGTCCGGCGGTTACGCCGACACCACCTACAAGCTGCCGGACTACGACGGCCTGCTGGACTGACCGTCCGCCGGGGGCTGCGGCGGACCGTCCGCCGGGGGCTGCCGCGGACCGTCCGCCGGGGGCTGCCGCGGACCGCGCGCCGCGAGGGCGGCCAGCGTCCGCAGCGCCCCCACCAGCTCCGGCTCCGCCGCCGACGCGAGCCCGAGCCGTACCGCGTCCGGTGTCCGCTTCGGGTCGACGCGGAAGGCGGTACCGGGCGTGACCGCGATCCCGCGGGCGGCCGCGGCCGCCGTGAAAGCGTCCGCCCGCCACGGCTCGGGCAGCTCCCACCAGGCGAAATACCCGTACGGGTCGCCCCGTACGGCGAACCCGTCGAGCACCTCGCGCACGAGCCCCTGCCGCCGCGCGGCCTGCTCCCGCTTCGCCGCCACCAGCCGCGCCACGGTCCCGTCCCCGATCCACCGCACGGCCGCCTCCAGCGCGAACGCCCCCGCGCTCCATCCCCCGGACCGCACGGCGGCCGCCACCGCCGCCACCCGGTCCTCCGGTACGACGGCGAACCCCACGGTGAGACCGGGCGCGACCCGCTTGGAGAGCCCGTCGACGAGATGCACGAGCCGGGGCGCGAGGGCGGCGAGCGGCGGCTCGGGGCCGCGGTGCAGGAACGACCAGATCCGGTCCTCCACCACGGGCAGTCCCAGGTCGCTCACCGCACGCGCCAGCTGGAGGCGGCGCTCGGCCGGAACGGTCACCGAGGTCGGGTTGTGCAGGGTCGGCTGGAGGTAGAGCGCGGAGAGCGGCGCGGCCCGGTGCGCGGCGAGCACGGATTCGACGACGGGCCCCGCCTCGTCCGTCCGCACCGGGACGAGCGTGCCGCCGAGCCGCCCGGTGATCTCCTTGACCAGCGGATACGTCAACGGCTCCACCCCGATCCGGCCGCCCGGCCGCACCAGGGACCCCAGGGTGGCGGCGATGGCCTGCCGGGCGTTGCCGGTGAAGAGGACGCGGCCGGGGTCGGGCCGCCAGTCGCCGGTGGCGAGCAGCCCGGCGGCGGCCTCCCTGGCGTGCGGGGTGCCGTCGGCGGCGCCCGGCCGGAGGGCGGCGGTGAGTGCGTCGGGCCGCAGCAGGGGAGCGAGGGCCGGCGCCAGCAGCTCGGACTGCCCCGGCACGGAGGGGTAGTTGAGCTCCAGGTTGACCCGGGCGGCGCCGTCCTCGACCAGCGCCCGCCCCTCCGGCGCCGCCTGCGCGGCCCGCACGAACGTCCCCCGCCCGACCTCGCCCACCACCAGCCCGCGTCGCACGAGTTCGGCGTACACCCGCCCGGCGGTCGAGGCGGCGATCCCGTGCCGCCGCGCGAACGCCCGCTGCGGCGGCAGCCGTTGCCCGGCCCGCAGCCGCCCCCGCGCGATGTCCAACGCGATCCGGTCCGCGATCCCCCGAAAGTCGTCCACGGTGTCCCCCCATATCCCATTGCACCGAGAGCAAAGATTTTATTGCACCGAGGAGTCGAAGATCCCTAGGGTCGGCCACATGCCCCCCTTCCTCGCACACGACGACAACAGCGACCACCACGACAATCGCCCACACACCACACGAACCCCCCTCCTCCTCATCCACGGCCACCCGTTCGACCGCACGATGTGGCGCCCCCAGCAGCGGGCCTTCGCCCCCACCCGCCGGGTCGTCGCCCCCGACCTGCGCGGCTACGGCGCCTCCCCGGTCACCCCCGGTATCACCCCCCTCTCCCGCTTCGCGGCGGACCTGGAAGAACTCCTCGACGCACTGGACGTGCCCACCTGCGTCCTCGTCGGCCTCTCCATGGGCGGCCAGATCGCGATGGAGTGCTACGACCGCCTCGGCCCCGAGCGCGTCCGGGGCCTGGTCCTGGCGGACACCTTCCCGGACCCGGAGAGCCCGGAGGGCAGACGGACCCGGAACGCCATGGCCGACCGGCTGCTCCGCGAGGGCATGCGCGGCTACGCCGACGAGGTCCTGGAGAAGATGGTCGCGCCGCACGCCCACCCCGACGTGAAGGCCCACGTCCACCGCATGATGACGGCCACGGACCCCGAGGGCGCGGCAGCGGCCCTGCGCGGCCGCGCCGAACGCCCCGACTACCGCCCGCTGCTGACGAAGGTCACGGTCCCGGCCCTGGTGGTGGTGGGCGCGGACGACACATACACCCCCGTCTCCGACGCCGAGGCCATGCACGCCCTCCTCCCCGACGCCACCCTCCGCATCATCGACCGCGCATCCCACCTGCCGAACCTGGAACGCCCGGAGGAGTTCAACCGGGCACTGGAGGAGTTCCTGCCCCGGGCGGACGAGGATTCCTGACCCCTCACGACGGACACACCGACGAACACACGGGTCGACCCCCGAATCCGAAAGCCGATCAGCCCCTCCCGACCCGCCCGGCGCCCGAGGACGACAACCGGCCCGCACCCCCACTTTCCAGCCCGTCCGGCGTTTGAGGACGAGGCCGTTCAGGCCGATGCGGGGGTCCGGGGGCGGCAGCCCCCGAACCGGCCCGCGCCCTCCTCGTGGGCATCACCCTCCATCAGGCACCGCCCCTGATAATGGGCGCATGTCCCGCGAGTTCCCCATCGGCCTCACCCCTCCCGACTGGCTGGTAAGGAACCTCCGGCCGCAGCAGGCAGCCCCCCTCAACTGGGCCGCCCTCGCCCGCGCCGCCCTCGGCATGGCGCTCCCGCTCGCCGTCGGGCTCGCGGTAGGACAGCCCGCCTACGGCGCACTCGCCTCGATGGGCGCCCTGTCCGGCGTCATCGGCGACACCGCCGACGCCTACCGGATGCGGATCCTCAACATCGCGGTCCCGCAGCTCTTCGGCGCCGTCGGCGTCACCGCCGGCTCCCTGGTCTACGGCCAGGGCTGGCTGACGGTCGCCGTCATCACCGGCATCGCCCTGCTCTCCGGGATGATCTCGACGATCGGCGCGGTGTCCTCCGTCTCCGGCCTGCTCCTCCTGCTCAACTCCGTGATCGGCGCGGGCCTCCCGCTGCCCGGCGCCTGGTGGCTCACCCCGGTACTGATGACCGGCGGCGGCCTGCTGGTCCTCCTCCTCGCCCTGCTGGCCTGGCCGCTGCGCTCGGGCGTACCGGAACGCTCCGCGGTCGCCGCCACCTACCGCACGGTCGCCGACCTGCTGTCCGTCAGCGACTCCGACGACGCCGAGGCGTACGACCGCGCCCGGCACACCGTCACCCAGTCGCTGAACCAGTCGTACGACCTGATCCTGGCCCGGCGCGCCCGGTACCGCGGCCGCAGCAGCGAACTCACCCGCATGCTCGCCCAGTTGAACGCGATCACCCCGGTGGTGGAGGCCGCCCCCGCCGTCCGGCTCGCCCGGCAGGCCGGAAAGCCGCTGCCGCCCGAGGTCCCGGCCGCGGTCCTGCACATCGCCGACGCCATCGAGACCGGCTACACCGGCCCGATAGGGCTCGACCTGCCCACGCCGGTCAACGAGACCGGCCGCGCCGTAGACCACGCCCTGCGGCACGTGGCCGAGGTCGCCACCACCCCCGCGTCGACCCTCCCCCACTCTCGGCTTCGCTCGAGCGGGAGGGACCCCCATGGCATCGACGACCGCCTGGGCCTCCCCGCCGCCCTCGGCATCCGCACCGCCCGGGCCGCCCGCAACGTGGTCCTCTCCGCCAACTCCTGGCGCTACGGCATCCGCCTGGCCCTGTGCATCGGCATCGCGCAGGCCCTGGTCTCCCTGGTCCCGGTCCCGCGCTCCTACTGGGTCGCCCTGACCATCACCTTCGTCCTCAAGCCCGACTTCGGCTCGGTGTTCTCCCGGGCGCTGCTGCGCGCGGTCGGCACGGTGGCGGGCCTGGTGGTGGCGGCGACGGTCCTCACTGTCGTACCGCGCGGCTGGTGGGACGTACCGGTGATGATGGTCCTGGCCCCGCTGGTCCCGGCCCTGACCCCGCGCGGCTACGGCTTCCAGACGGCGGCCGTCACCCCGGTCATCCTGCTCCTCTCCGACGTACTGAACCACCAGGGCACGGCGCTGCTCCTGCCCCGCCTCCTCGACTCCCTGATGGGCTGCGCGATCGCGCTGATCGCCGGGTACCTGCTCTGGCCGGAGAGCTGGCGCACCCGGGTCGGCGACCGCCTGGCCGACGCGGTGGCGGACACCGCGGCCTATGTGGAGCTGGCTTTCGATCCGAGCGCCAACCCCGCCGCCCGTGCCCGGCTGCGCCGCCGGCTCTACCGCGACCTGTCCGTCATCCGCACCGAGTTCCAGCGCGCCCTGACCGAGCCGCCGCCCACCGGGCGCCGGGCGGCCGCCTGGTGGCCCCTGGTCGTCGCGGTGGAACGCATCGTCGACGCGACGACGGCGGCCCGGGTCCGGGTCCGGCACGGAGCACCGCCCCCGGACCGGGCCGAGGTCGACCAGGTGGCCCTGCAACTGCGCGAGCTGGCGGAGGGCGTCCGCCGCTCGGAGACCCTCGTCGCGGTCCGCACGGACCTCACGGGCCCCCCGGACAGCGTCCTGGAACCCCTGCGCCAGGAGGTGGCGGCGGCCAGAGCGATTGCCTCCCCCCACTGAGCACATCCGTACTTTACTCTCCCCTTGCCAACCCTTGACACAAGCGTGATGACAGGGACGGGGCGACGCACCCGAACGGCCGCCGAGTGAAGGTGAGGTGAACTGAACCAAGCCGAGGGCTACTTGACGACAGGCTGGGACTCGACCGCCGTACGCCCGACAGGAGTCATCGACCCTCCCCAAGATCGCAACCTGGGGCCGCTAACCTTACGTGTCCGTCCTGGCCAGCGATTGACGGGTATCAACTCACGCGAAGGGTTGCGCACATGGGCATTCTCACTCTCCTGCGGAACGCATTCGGCAGGTCGCGAAAGCCGCGCCCTGCCGAGGCAGAGGGTGCGGACCAGCTCCCCTCGCAGTCCACGCCGGCCCCGGCGGCTCCGCAGAAGACCCCGGAACCGGAAACCCCGGCCGCGGTCCCGGAGCCCCGCCCGGCAACGACCGACGAACACGATCTGGTCTCAGCAGCTTTCGACAACGTAACGGTTCCGAAGCAGGCGACCCGCCTGATCGAGCCGGAGGTGGCGGTCGACACGACGGAGACCGCACCCGAGCCGAAGCCGACGGCCGAGGCAACCACCGAGCCCGCGACAGAGGCGAAAGCCGAGCCACAGGCCGACGCGACGGCTGAGGCCGAGGCAGAGGCTGAGGTCGACGTGACGGCTGAGGCTGAGGCCGAGGCCAAGGCCGAGCCGACGGCTGAGGCAGAGGCAGAGCCGACGGCTGAGGTCGAGGCTGAGGCAGAGGCGAAGCCCGAGGCCGAGCCGGTCGCGAAGTCGGACGCCGAAGCCGACCCGGAGCCGGTCGCCGAGCCGGAGCCGGTCGCCGAGCCGGAGCCGGTCGCCGAGGCGACTCCCGAGACCGAGACCGAGCCGACAGCGGAGCCGGTGGCCGACGCCGCGGCTGAGGCTGAGGCCACGGCCGAACCGGTGGCAGAAGCCGAACCGGCAGCAGAGGTGACCGAGGAGCCGACCCCGGAGCCGACGGCCGAAGTGGCCGAACCGGCCGCGGCGGCCGAGCCCCAGTCCGACCCCGAGCCGGTGGCCGAAACCGTCGCGGAACCCACCCCCGACACCGCCACCGAAACCACTCCCGAAGCCGCCCCCGAAACCGCTCCCGAACCGGTCGCGGCGGCAGCCGGCACCGCCGCCCCGGAACCCGTCGCGGCCGCCGACGGCGAATCCGCCCCGCAGGGGCCACCCGCACCCGACGACGAGACCGTCACGGGTGGTGCGGGTGGGCACACCCCGGCCGACGGCGAAGCCGAGGCCGCGCTCGCCAAGGCCGGCCTCACCGGCACCCACGCCGCCACCTACCTCGTCCTCGACCGCTCCGCGAGCATGCGCCCGTACTACAAGGACGGCTCCGCCGCGGCCCTCGCCGACCAGACCCTCGCCCTCGCCACCCGCCTCACCCCGGCCGGCGAGACCCCCTCCGTGCACGTCGTCTTCTTCTCCACCGAGGTCGACGGCACCACCGACCTCACCCCCGCCTCCCCCGAGAACGCGATCGACGAGGCGCACGCCGGCCTCGGCCGCATGGGCCGTACCAGCTACCACGCAGCCGTCGAGGCCGTACTCGCGCACTACGACAAGCACCACGACAAGGACGCCACCCCGGCCGCCCCCGCCCTCGTCGTCTTCCAGACCGACGGCGCCCCGGACGCGAAGACCCCCGCCACCCAGGCCCTCACGGACGCCGCGAAGTCCCACCCCGCCGTCTTCTTCTCCTTCGTCGCGTTCGGCGAGCACGAGAACAAGGCCTTCGACTACCTCCGCAAGCTGAAGACCGGCAACGCGGCCTTCTTCCACGCGGGCCCGACCCCCCTGGAGCTCACGGACGCCGAGCTCTACGACGGTCTCCTGATCGACTGGCGCCCCTGACCCCTCGGAACCAACGCTGCCGCCCGCTTCTCACCCGATAAAACGGGAAGCGGGCGGCATACACATGTCGGCTACGATTTCAAGGTTCGCAATAGCAGCAACAGACCGACCTGGGAGCAGCCCCCGATGGCTCGACACCTCATCACCAGCGCCCTTCCGTACATCAACGGGATCAAGCACCTGGGCAACATGGTGGGGTCCATGCTCCCGGCGGACGTGTACTCCCGGTACCTCCGCCAGCGCGGCCACGACGTCCTCTACATCTGCGCGACCGACGAGCACGGCACCCCCGCCGAGCTCGCGGCGAAGGAGCAGGGCCTCCCGGTGGACGTGTTCTGCGCCCAGGCGCACGACGCCCAGAAGGCGGTCTACGACGGCTTCGCACTCGCGTTCGACTACTTCGGCCGCAGCTCCAGCACCGAGAACCGCGAGATCACCCAGCACTTCGCCCGCCGCCTGAACGAGAACGGCTTCATCGAGGAGCGGGCGATCCGCCAGGTGTACTCCCCGGTCGACGGCCGTTTCCTCCCGGACCGCTACGTCGAGGGCACCTGCCCGCACTGCGGCTACGACAAGGCCCGCGGCGACCAGTGCGAGAACTGCACCCGCGTCCTGGACCCGACCGACCTGATCAACCCGCGGTCGGCGATCTCCGGCTCCACGGACCTGGAGATCCGCGAGACCAAGCACCTCTTCCTCCTCCAGTCCAAGCTCCAGCACGAGGTCGAGGAGTGGGTCTCCCGCCACGAGGACGACTGGCCGCAGCTGGCCTCCTCGATCGCCCGCAAGTGGCTGACCGAGGGCCTGCACGACCGTGCGATCACCCGTGACCTGGACTGGGGCGTGCCCGTCCCGGCCGACACCTGGCCGGAGCTGGCCGCCGAGGGCAAGGTCTTCTACGTCTGGTTCGACGCCCCGATCGAGTACATCGGCGCGACGAAGGAGTGGTCGGACCAGGACCCGGAGAACCGGGACTGGAAGTCCTGGTGGTACGACGTGGACACCACCGTCCGCTACACGGAGTTCATGGCGAAGGACAACGTCCCGTTCCACACGGTGATGTTCCCGGCCACCGAGCTCGGCGTCCGCGAGCCGTGGAAGAAGGTCGACTTCGTCAAGGCCTTCAACTGGCTCACGTACTACGGCGGCAAGTTCTCCACCTCGCAGAAGCGCGGTGTCTTCACCGACCAGGCCCTCGACATCCTGCCCGCCGACTACTGGCGGTACTTCCTCATCGCCAACGCCCCCGAGTCGGACGACTCGTCCTTCACCTGGGAGCACTTCACGGCGACGGTGAACAAGGACCTGGCCGACACCCTCGGCAACTTCGTCAACCGCGTCCTGTCCTTCTCGAAGAAGCGCTTCGGCGAGGAGGTCCCGGCCGGCGGCGAGCCCGGCGAGGCGGAGGCGAGGCTCGGCGAGGAGATCGCCGCGCTCCTCGCCGAGTACGAGTCCCACATGGAGTCCCTCCAGTTCCGCAAGGCCGCCGCGGCCCTGCGCGCCCTGTGGTCGGCCGGCAACTCCTACCTGGAGGAGAAGGCCCCCTGGCTGGAGATCAAGACGGACAAGGACGGCGCCGCCCTCACCCTGCGCACGGCGATGAACCTGATCCACCTCTACTCGGTGGTCTCGGAGCCCTTCATCCCGGCGACGGCGAAGACGATGCGCGAGGCGTTCGCCCTGGCCGACGACACCACGACCTGGGTCACCGCCGACGAGGCGAAGGCACTGGCCTCCGTCCCGGCCGGCACCCCCTTCACCGTGCCCCCGGTGCTGTTCGCGAAGCTCACGGACGAGGACCTGGAGACGTACAAGGAGCGCTTCGGCGGCACGGACGCCTGACGCCGTCCGACGCCCGCGCACACACCACCGGAGGCCCGGTGGGAGGTCCCCCTCCCGCCGGGCCTCCGCCGTCCAGGCGTGGGGCATGTCTCAGGTAAGAGACCAATCAGCCTCTTACTCCTCCTTCACCTCACGTTTACCTGCGGGATAGTGTGCCGTTCGTGAAACGCATCCTGATCCGCTCCGGAAAGAGCCCCTTCCGTGTCGCCACACCGGCGGAGTTCATCCACCAGGACCTGATCGGGACCAACACCGGGAACCTGCTCTTCAGCGACTCGGCGCACAAGATGCTGACCACCCCGGACACCGAGGTGACGTCCAACGGCATCCGCACCGACCCCTCGGCCCGCCGCGCCGCGGAGATCAACGAGCAGTACGACGTCTTCGTCGTCCCGCTCGCCAACGCCTTCCGCCCGGCCTTCCAGGCCTCCCTGGACCGGCTGACGACGCTCGTCGAACAGCTCACCATCCCGGTCGTGGTGTTCGGCGTCGGCGCCCAGGCCCCCGCGGACTACGACACCACGTGGCTGAACCCGATGGCGGACTCGGTCCGCCGCTTCGCCTGCGCGGTCCTGGACCGCTCCGCCTCCATCGGCGTACGCGGCGAGCTGACCTCGGACTACCTCAGGAGCCTCGGCTTCCACGACGTCGACATCATCGGCTGCCCGTCGATGTTCCTGTACGGCGACACCTTCCCGGAGATCCGGGCCACCGAGCCGTGCCCCGACTCACGCATCGCCCTCAACCTCTCCCCGGACGCGATACCCGTCGGCGACATAGCGGGCATCGCCCGGCACGCCTGGGAGCGCTACCCCCACCTCACCTACTACGCGCAGAACACCGTCGACGCGGAACTGCTGCTGTGGGGCGACACCTCCCCGGAGTCCGGGCACACGGACCCCTTCCCGCTCCAGCTCAGCCACGCCCTGTTCCAGGAGGACAAGGTCCGCATGCCGCTGGACCCGGCCACCTGGATCGACGAACTGCGCGGCTACGACTTCGCGTACGGCACCCGTATCCACGGCAATGTGGCCGCCCTGCTGGCCGGCACCCCGAGCGTCGTCCTCACCCACGACTCGCGCACCCTCGAACTGTGCCGCTACTTCGACATCCCGCACCGCCCGCTCACCGAGCTGGCCGCCGCCACCGACCCGCGTGACCTCTACCAGGACGCCGACTTCTCCGCCATGGTCAAGGGACACGGCGAGCGCTTCGAGCGCATGATCGCCTTCCTCGACCGCAACGGCCTCCCGAACACGTACACCCACGGCGACGGCGGTGCCGCCTTCGACGCCCGGCTGGCCGCCCTCGACCTGCCCGCGTCGATGCCGGTCTGGGACGGCGGCGACGACGGCCAGCTGCGGTACCGGATCAGCCGGCTCCGCGAGCGGATCACCGCGACCGACGCCAAGGCCGACCGGCACGCCCGGGAGAACGGGGAGCTGCGCACCCGGCTGGCCACCGCCGAGAAGCGCGCGACCGAGACGACCCGCGAGCTCGCCGCCCTCCGCAAGGAACTGGCCGCCGCCACCAAGCGGCTGTCCGCGGTGGAACGCCAGGTCACCGGCATCGACAAGCGCCTCATGGTCCGGCTGGGCCCGGCCCTGCGCCGCCGCGTCCACCGCGCGAAGCCCAAGTCCCCCCAGGACTGAGCTCCCCCGGCCGCCGTCAGCTCAGCAGGCCCAGCACCAGCGCTCCGGCCACCGGCGCGGCGTAGACCAGCGGGAACGGAATGTGCGAGTACCACTTCGCCCGGGCCACGGTGATCGCGGCCCCGGTGAAGTAGACCAGCAGCCCCACGGCCGCCAGCACCCCGACCACCGGCACGGCCAGCCCGACCAGCAGGCCGACCGCACCGGCGGCCTTGGCCAGCCCGAGCGGGGTCCACCAGGCCGGCGGCACCCGGTAGTCGGTCAGCGCCTTGACGATCCAGTCGGCCCGCATCAGCAGCACGGTTCCGGAGAACCCGGCCAGCAGGGCCGCGACAACGGTGACGACGACGTGAGCGATACGCATGAGAGGCTCCCCTCACCACAAGGTGTCGGACACCTCTCTGACGCGAGCGTCACCGCGTGTGTGACAGCCGGGCCGAAGATCTTCTCAACTCGCGCGCCCACCGACACGGCCTCTGCCCGAACGACCGTCCGCGTTATGTAGAAGTAATCTATGTAGCCAGGACATACCAAAGTGCCGGAGGCTCCCATGCCCGCTCCTTTCGTGGGTCGTCACGCCGAACTCGCCCTACTGGCCAAGCGGCTCGACCGGGTCGAGAGGCAAGGGGCCGGAGCCGCGGTCGCCATAAGAGGGCGGCGGCAAGTCGGGAAGTCCCGGCTCGTCCAGGAATTCTGCGACCGCGCAGGCCGCCCGTACGTCTTCTTCACCGCGACCAAGGGCGCCTCGCCTCTGGAAGGCATCGCCGCCTTCATGACAGAACTCGGTGAGTCCTCGCTTCCCTCCGACCCGGAACTCGTGCCCAGGACAGCACCCACCAACTGGCCCGACGCCTTCCGCGTCCTCGCAACCCTGCTGCCCGACGCACCCAGCATCGTCGTACTCGACGAACTGCCCTGGCTCGCCGAACAGGACCCCGTGTTCGACGGCGCACTGCAAACCGCCTGGGACCGACTGCTGTCCGCCCGTCCCGTCCTACTGCTCCTGCTCGGCAGTGACCTGCACATGATGGAACGGTTCACGGCCTACGACCGTCCCTTCTACGGGCGTGCCGACGGTCTGGTCCTCGGCCCCCTCAACCCGGCCGAGACGGGGAACGCGCTGGGACTGGCCCCGGCCGACGCCCTGGACGCGCACCTCGTCTCCGGTGGTCTGCCCGGAATTCTGCGTGCCTGGCCGCACGGCACTCCCGCACTCGATTTCATCAGATCCGAGTGCGCCGACCCTGCCTCTCCCCTGTTCGGTGTGCCGGAGGCCGCCCTGCTGGCCGAGTTCCCGGCACCCGACCAGGCCCGCCGTGTACTGGAGGCGGTGGGCAGCGGCGACCGTACGCACGCCAACATCGCGGCGACGGCGGGCAGCCAGAGCGGGGCGCTGCCCTCAGGGGTCCTGTCACCCTTGCTGCGCCGTCTCACCGAGGAGAAGCGGATTCTGGCATTGGACGCCCCTCTGTCGGCGAAGCCCGGCAAACCCGCCCTCTACCGGGTGGCCGACAGCAATCTCCGTCTCTATCTGGCTGCCATGAGGTCCGCGCAGGAGTTGTCCCGCCGCGGTCGCCCCGAAGCGGCGTACCAGGTGGTCGAGCGACGCTGGGCCGCCTGGCGCGGCCGGGCCGTCGAACCGTTGATCCGCGAGGCGCTGGAACTCGCCGCCGCCGCGGGGAGTTTTCCCTGGCCCGACACGGAGTTCGTCGGCGGCTGGTGGAACCGCCGGTTCGCACCGGAGATCGACCTCGTCGGCGCCGACCGCGCCCCGGTGGCAGGAACCATCTTCTTCGCGGGATCCGTGAAGTGGCTGGCCACACCCTTCGATCAGCGCGATCTGAACGCCCTCGCGCAAGGTGCCGTGGAGATCCCCGGTTTCAGCCCCGGGACCACCGGCCTGGCCGTCGTGTCGCTGTCCGGGACAACGTCCGCGGTGACCGCCGGCGCAGTCGGACTGGTGTGGGGAGCACGAGAGGTGGTCTCCGCGTGGGAGTCGTGACCCACGACGGCGGGCGCTGCGGCACCCTGGCCCGGCCCACGAGTGTGGGCGAAACTGGAGCCCGGCAGCCGTGAGTTGCCTATGCTGCTGAATCGGACAGGTGGGGGGCAATGGCGGCACCGGGGGAGACCAGGCCGGAAACGGCTTCGGTCCGGAACGAGTTCGCGCTGGAGCGGTACCGGTACATCCTTCAGCAGATCCACGCGGTGAACGAGAACGCGTACCGCTTCCTCGCCCTCTACCAGACGCTCGCCACGGCACTGGTCAGTGCGGCTCTTGCCCTCTTCGTGGGCTATCGGAAGTGGGACCTGGCACCGGCCACCGCACGCGGCGGAGTGATCGGGTTACTCGCCCTCGTCACCGTAGTCGCCGCGTTCACCAGCACCCTGATCGTGGTGGGTGCGATGAACTGGCTCGACTATCGCAACGAAGAGTGCGACATCACCGACGAGATCGTCGGCCCCGGCTTCCGCAAACGCCCCCGCCCTGGCAACTTCCTGCGCTGGTACGAGACCTACGTGCTGCTCTTCATCCTCGTCTCGGTGATCACGATGTGGCTGATCGCCGCGTTCTTCCTCCTGCCGGCAATGAGGTGATCGTCCCAGGTGTCCGAGCACGACTACACAAGCACGTTTCTATGGCACAGCACCCTTGCCGCGTGCCCGGGTGACGACCCTCACTCCGAACAGCGCGAGCGGTTGCGTACGTCGTATCTGAAACTGCGGCAGGAAGCAGCCACGCTGCTTCAGGAAAACGCTCGCAGCATGCCCGATTTCACCGTGCACGACATCAGTCACGTGGACGCCCTGTGGGAGACGGCCGATC
Organism: Streptomyces sp. NPDC047061; assembly: GCF_040643955.1. NCBI lineage: Bacteria > Bacillati > Actinomycetota > Actinomycetes > Kitasatosporales > Streptomycetaceae > Streptomyces > Streptomyces sp. NPDC047061. The sequence continues at coordinate 417,126 of NZ_JBEYVI010000004.1, read as the reverse complement.
TCGTCTGCGGAAAGGAGGTGACGCTCAATCCCGCAGAAGCCTACGTGCTGGGCTGCGCCTTCGTGCTCCACGATGCGGCGATGGGGGAGGCCGCATACTCGACAGGCGTACCTGCAGCTCTGGGCGAGGAGCGATGGCGCGACCTGCTGTCCGTGGCCTACTACCGTCAAGAGGGATGCTGGCCGGACCAGGATCAACTCGACTCCCCGACTGCTGAGATCGCCGCCGCCTGCCGTGTCACCGCGATCCGTGAATCACACGCCGAGCAGGCACGCCGACTGGTGGATCAGGCTTGGAGATCCAGCGCGGGCAACGAGATCTACCTCATCGACGACGTCCGGTTACGGGAGGCGTACGGTCCGCTGATCGGCAGCCTTGCGGCCAGTCACTGGTGGCCGGTGGACCGACTCGCCGACGAGTTCCGCCGCAGGTTGAACTCATGGCCGTGGCAGTCACGCGACTGGACCATCGATCCGCTCAAGCTGGCCTGCATCCTACGGCTGGCGGACGCGGCCCAGATCGACGGCCGTCGCGCTCCCACACTGCTGTTCGCGCTCCGCAATCCGCAGGAGTCCTCCCGCGAGCACTGGCGCTTCCAGACCTACACCGGGCGCCCAGACCTGAACGGCGACCGCGTCACGTACACCTCACAGCGGCCCTTCCTTCCGGAAGACGCATCCTCCTGGTGGCTGGCCCTCGACTATCTGCGCGGTATCGACCAGGAGCTGAAAGCGGTCGACGCCCTCCTGCACGACCTGGGCAAGAACCGGCTCGCGGCCCGCGCCGTCGCCGGAGTCGACTCCCCCGAGCGCTTCGCCGAGCATTTTCCGGTGCAAGGCTGGCGCCCGATCGACGCGACCATCAAGGTCTCCGACGTCCCCGCCCTGGTCAGGAGCCTGGGCGGAGAGCAGCTCTACGGCAACGAACCCGAAGTCGGGCTACGTGAACTCGTTCAGAATGCCCAGGATGCCATCCTTGCCCGCCAGGCTCTGCAGCCGGACTTCACCGACGGACGGATCGAAATCCGGCTGACCGAGACGAGCGGTTCCTGGTTCCTGGAAGTGCGTGACAACGGAGTGGGCATGGACGAGGAGACGCTCACCCATAACCTGCTGGACTTCGGCAACAGCGGCTGGAGCTCCCCCGGCCTCCGCAACCGCCTGCCCGGACTGGCCAGCGGCGGCTTCAAGCCCAGTGGCCGGTTCGGCATCGGCTTCTTCTCGGTCTTCCTGCTCGGCGACCACGTGGAACTGATCACCCGCCGTTACGACGCCTCGGTCCAGGACGCCCGGCGCCTTACCTTCGGGGGACCCACGCACCGCCCCCTGCTCACGCCCATGCCCACGCAAGGCTGGGTGGCCGAGGGCACGACGGTACGTGTCACCTTGAAGAAGAGTCCCAACGACACACTGGGCCTCCTGTACCGCACTGAGGACGACCGGCTCAGCCAGCTGGTCCAGCGCCTGGTCCTGGAGAACTCGGTTCCCATCCACACCCATGAGCCCGCCTCGGCCACGGGTGACACCCTCGCCCCGTTCTCCCTGACCGCTGCTTCCCCGGAGCAGGTCTTCGACCGTCTCTACCCGGCCGACATCGACAGCTGGAGCATCGGGGAGGAGAAGCAGCGCCTGGAGATGCGCGACGAGTTCGCCGCACGGGCCACCGAGGTGCTGGACGATTCCGGAGCCCGTATCGGACTGGCCACGCTCTGGAACAGCGTGTACTACCGAGGTGGTCACCGCTACCGGGGAATCGTGACGGTCAATGGTTTCCTGGCCGACCAGGCAACGCCCTTCGTCGGATACCTCGGCGGGCGGCCGAACCGTGCCTCGAGGGACCGAGCTGACCTGATCGCCAACCAGGAACAGGTACGTCAGTGGATACGGGCCCAGGTACAACAGCTGCGCGATACGGAGCAGTTCGGCGAACCGCTGCAGCTGGAACTGGCCGGCATCCTGTACCGAGCGTTCAACACACTCCCCGACGACGTGGCATTCGCTCTCACCTCACAGGGCTCGATGCGCCCCCGCGACATCGCCGAGTGGGCCGCGCGGCATGACCAGATCTTCCTGGCCGTCGGCGCCCCCCTCGCCTGGAACACCCGACCACCAGGCGTCTATCACTACCTCTCCTGGCAGCGGGTGCGGCTCCCCGACAGCTGGATCCTCATCTGCGAGAAGTACCCCGGCCCTCCCCTGTTCGAGGTCTTCCCCTACACGGAGACCCGCGACACCGCCTATCAGTCCGCGAGCAACGACACCCGGGCAACCTGGCAGAAGAGGTGGTGGCGGATGTCGAGTGACCTGGACGGATATTTTTTGCGCTCCCTGTGCGAGGCCTGGTCGTGCACCCTTGAGTCCCTGCTGGCGCCCATCGAGAAGCGCAACTGGTCGGACACCCTCCCACCGGAGGATGAAAGCTTCGGCCCTGTGTGGGGCTATTTGCTTCGCAGGCCCGGTGCATCATCCATCTGACGCAGTGCTATCGACCGTGGGTGAGGGCCTCCGGTCGCCCTCACCCATCCGATGCGCGGTGCGTGTCAGCTGAGGACTCCCGCCCCCGCCGTCTTCGCCAGCTCCGCCGGCAGGTTCTTCGCGCTGCTCTCCAGGCCCGCCGTCAGGGTCGGGGTCCAGTTCACCGTCTTCTTGATCTTCTTGGAGTTCGCGGCGTTGTAGGCGGCGACGAGGTCGGTGGCCGTGCCGTTGACGAGGTTGCCGCTGCCCGCGACCGAGCCGGTGCCGTCGCCGCTGAGCAGCTTGGAGACCTTGACGGAGCTCGGCACGGTCCAGTAGTTGTTCTGGGCCACGACCTGGGCCTTGGCGCGCGAGTTGATGCTGTACTGCAGCGCGTAGCCGTTCAGGGGGGTCACGTCGTAGACGTTGTTGTAGAGGTGCACCTGGCCGACGCGGGTGAGCGGGGCGCGCTGGACGATGCCCTTCCAGATGTTGTGGTGGAGCGTGACGCGCAGCTTGCCGCTCGGCTCGCTGTCGCTGCTGCCGATCAGCATCGTCTTGTCGTGGCTGGTGAACTGGTTGTGCTCGACGGTCACCAGGTCCGAGCTCTTGGTGATGTCGAGTTCGCCGTCGTGGACCTGGTACTCACGGCCGTAGTACTTCGGGTTGAGGCTGTCGAAGTGCCCGGCGTCGGTGAACGTGTTGTGGTCGGCCCACACGTGCGTCGCCCCGCGCAGCGTCACCGCGTCGTACTCGGAGTTCCAGTTGCCGTCGTCGCCGTCGGTCGGGTCCCACTGGGGGAAGCAGTCCTCGGTGTCGGAGAACGTCAGGTTGCGGACGATGACGTTGTCGACCTTCTGGATCTGGAGCATGCCCCCGGTGATGCCGGCCTTGGTGCCGGGGACGCCGACGATCGTGGTGTTGGCCGGCACCTTGAAGACGATGTTCGCGGCCTGCTTCTTCTGCGCGGCGGCCCGCGCCGTCTCCTGGCTGCCGGAGGGCAGCTTGGAACGGCCGTACGTCGACGGGGCGAACGCCTTCAGATAGGCGCTCAGCGAGTACCCGGTGCCGGCCGCGTAGTCCGCGCAGGTCACCTTCTTGCCGCTGCCGTCGGTGTTGGCGTCGATGGTGCCCTTGACCTTGATGATGCGCGGGGTGGTGTCGCTCGCCGAACCCAGCGCCTTCACCAGCTGGGCACGGGTGGCCACGGTGAAGGTGTGCGCGGCGTCGGCCTTCGCACCACCGGTCGTACCGGAACCGGACGACGCCCAGCCGTCCTTGACGGCGAGCGTCCGGTGGTACAGGTCGACGGCCGACGTGGCGTTCGCGCTCAGCACGAGCGCACCGGCACCGACCCCGGCGGCCACGACAGCGGCGGAGACGACGAGAACACGACGCTTACGGAGGGACCGACGGTGAGAGACAGAGGCCACAGGGGAGTCCTTACATACGTCCGAAGTGCTGGGGACGGGCCCGCCGGAGCGGGCCTCACTCCTCTGTCGTTGTGGAGATCGCAAAAGTTGCCGTGAATATTTCTGCGGTGTGGTGCCCTTCCCGGGGTCGGGCGGCGAAAGTTGACGCAAGCAGCCGATCCCCGGCCGGAGAGAACGCCGGGTGGCACCGGCCTGCCCCGACCTTCGCATGTCCACAACACCTCCGTATGGTTTCGCCATGGCACCTGAGCTCATCCCGATCGCCTACGAGCCCCACGGCCGTACCGAGGCCATCGGTCACTTCACCGGCGGGCAGTTCCTGGCGTCGGTCACCTACGCGTTCCCCGAGGGGTTCCGGCTCGACGAGGGCTGGGAGGAGCAGAAGCGGCTGTACGCGGTGCTGCATCTCTTCGACGCCGAGGGGCACTACCGCGACTCGGAGATCTGGTGCGCGGGCAGCTGGGCCGAGCAGCAGCTCGATCCGGACGGCACCGGGTCGGTGCTGGCGCGGGCCCGCGCGCACCTGGCGGGCATGCTGCGCAGCCTGCCGCGGCGGACGTACACGGACATCGCGATACGCCCGTTCCAGCTCACCGTCGACGGTGTGTTCTTCGGGCTGGTCGCGAAGGACGACGAGGACGGCGGGTGGGCCGAGCTCTACCCGGACCACCTGGGCTTCGGTGAGCCCTGGGACGGCCGGTACGACACCTGACAGTCGGGGAATCCAGGGGGGTTACTCATGCACAGATGGGGTGCGGCCGCGTTCGTGGCCGCGTCTCTGGTCGGCGGCGTCCTGCTGCCGGCCGTCCCGGCGGCCGCCGTACACGGCGCCGTGCCCGGCGACTTCAACGGCGACGGCTACCGTGACGCGGTCCTGCCCGCGCCGGGCGCGAACGTGTCCGGCAAGGAGGGCGCGGGCGCGGTCGTCGTGCTGTACGGCTCCGCCTCGGGGCTGTCGACGAGCCGCCGCAAGACCATCACCCAGAACACCGCCGGCGTGCCGGGCGCGAGCGAGACCTACGACGCCTTCGGCGCCGCCACCGCCACCGCCGACCTGAACCGGGACGGCTATGCGGACCTGGTGGTCGGAACCCCGGACGAGGACACCTCGAAGGGCACCGACTCCGGTGCGGTGACCGTGCTCTGGGGCAGCAGGAGCGGGCTGGCGAGCGGTACGGACCTGCCGTCGCCGTCGTCCTCCCCGGAGCACTACGGCAAGGACGTCGCCGCGCTCGGCCTCGGCGCCGGGGCGAAGACACGGGTGGTGGTCGCCGGAGGGGACGCGACCGTGAACTTCGGCGGACCGTTCACCCGGACGGGCTCGTTCGGATCCGTCGTGTACAACGACGACACGGCGTCCCCCATGTCCGTCGCGCTCGGCGACCTCAACGGCGACGACGTACCCGACGTGGCCTCGGCCACGGACCGGCTGAGCGGCCTGAGCGGCGGCGAGGTCTACACGAACCCCGCCTACGGCTACGCGCTCAAGGGCAACGGCCTGATCCTGGCCTCCGGCGACATCGACGGCGACGGATACGCCGACCTCGTGGCCGGCGACCCGGACGAGCCGGAGAAGGCGGGCGTGGACGGGGCGCTGGGCGGCCGCGTCCTCGTCTGGTACGGCTCCGCCGCGGGTGTCACGACGACCACGACGCCCGTCCAGATCACGCAGAACACCACGGGTGTTCCCGGCGCGAGCGAGAAGGGCGACGACTTCGGCGGGTCGCTGGCGGTGGCCGACCTCAATCGAGACGGCCTCGCGGACATCGTGATCGGTTCGCCGTTCGAGAGCCTGGCCAAGAGCCGGGCGGGGCAGGTGACCGTGGTCCCCGGCCGCCGCAGTGGCGCCCTCGGCACCGGCTCGTACTCCTTCTCCCAGGACACCGCGGGCGTCCCCGGTGCCTCCGAGACCGACGACCTCTTCGGTACGACGGTCTCGGTCGGGGACATCGACAAGGACGGCAGGCCGGAGCTGTTCGTCAGTGCGGCCTACGAGAACGCCGCCACCGGCGCCGTCTGGGTCTTCCCCGGCGGCTCCGCACGGCCGACGGCTTCCGGCAGCCGCGTCATCACCGCGCACGGGGTCGGACTCACGCAGGCGGCCCTCACCCTGCTGGGCGGCGACGGACTGCTCTCGGTGATCTGAACACTCCGCACACGCGGAAGGCGCCCGGGACCTCTCTTCCCGAACCCCGGGCGCCGGCCTCACCGCTGTCGGCGTCAGCCGTTGTTCGTCTCGTCCGGTTCGACGCCCAGCGTCAGATGGCCGCGGACGCCGCGGGCGATGTGGTGGCGGTCGTACCTGAGGTAGAGCAGGCCGCCCTCGTGCCCGTTGTCCGGGTAGATGGTGTCCTCGTCGAGGGTGGTGCGGGTGGTGGTGTTGCTCGCGTACGGCTCCACCTCGGCCGACAGCAGGACCGACTTCTCGTCGAAGAACAGCTGGCCCGTGTGGCAGGTGTGGCCGCCCTCGTAACCGGCGTCCGTCCACTCGCCGTCCACGTGCACCTTGACGTGGATGTGGACGCACCGGCCCTGGTACCAGCCGGGGAAGACGGTCTTGAAGGTGACGTGGCCGTGCCGGTCCGTGTGCCAGGTGCCGCGCAGGTAGCGGGTGTCGTCGGTCGGCTCCTGGTGGCCGCCGCCACCGCCGGGCGGGGGCCCGCTGGGCGTGCCGGTCGGCGCGTCGGTGGGTGGTTCGCCGGTCGGCGGGGTGCCGCCGCCACCGCCGCCGCTGCCCGACGACTCGTACCCCGAGTAGACGCCCGACGCGTTGCAGTGCCAGATGTCCACGGCCGCGTTCCGGAGCGGCTTGCAGGTCTCCGCGTCGATCACCTTGAGGGTGAGGTGCAGGGGGATGCCCGCCTGGTCCTCGGTGACGTCCTGGCGGAGCTTGTCGGCGTCGATGTAGTAAGGGCCTTCGACCAGTTCGGAGGTGAGCGTGTAGCAGGCGCCCTCCGAGGCCGAGGGCGAGGCCTCGGTTCTGGTGCCGGTCGCCGCGTCGGTGGTGCCGTCGGTCGCCGCGAAGGCGCTGCCGACGCCCACCGCGGTCACGGCCACGCTGCTCGCCGCCAGGACGGTACGGCGGGCCAACTTCCTTCTCTCTTCAGGGGATTGAGCATCTGTGGGGGTGTGGGTGTCTGTCATGGTCAGGGACCGTAGACAAGGCCGGGCCGGTGCGAACATCGGAGCGAGCTGTGAATGCGCGGTGCGCAGGCGAAAGGCTCGAAACCGACGCCGGTTTCGAGCCTTTCCTTCAGCTGTGCTGTCAGCTGTGCTGTTTCTGCGTGCCTGTGTGCGTGTGCGCCTTACTTCGGCTGCGGCTTCCGGATGGAGATGTTCAGCTCGCGCAGGCGGGTCTCCTCCAGCTCGGTCGGCGCGCCCATCATCAGGTCCTGGGCGTTGCCGTTGAGCGGGAAGGCGATGGTCTCGCGGATGTTCGGCTCGTCGGCGAGGAGCATCACGATGCGGTCCACGCCCGGGGCGATGCCGCCGTGCGGCGGGGCGCCGAAGCGGAACGCGCGGAGCATGCCGGCGAACTCGCGCTCGACGGTCTCCTCGTCGTAGCCCGCGATGCCGAACGCCTTGAGCATGATGTCGGGCTCGTGGTTCCGGATGGCACCGGAGGAGAGCTCGACGCCGTTGCAGACGATGTCGTACTGCCAGGCGAGGATGTCCAGCGGGTCCTGGGTCTCCAGGGCCTCCATGCCGCCCTGGGGCATGGAGAACGGGTTGTGCGAGAAGTCGATCTTGCCGGTGTCCTCGTCCTTCTCGAACATCGGGAAGTCGACGATCCAGCAGAACCGGAAGACGTTCTCCTCGAAGTGCCCGGCGCGCTTGGCGGCCTCGACCCGCACCGCGCCCATGATCTTGGAGACCTCGTCGAACTCGCCCGCGCCGAAGAACACGGCGTGCCCGGCGGCCAGCTGGAGCCGCTTGGTGAGCTCGGCGACGTTCTCCTCGGTGAGGAACTTGGCGATCGGGCCGGAGAGGGAGCCGTCCTCGGCGACGCGGACCCAGGCCAGACCCTTGGCACCCTGCGAGACCGCGTAGTCGCCGAGCTGGTCGAAGAACTTGCGGGGCTGCGCGGAGACGTCCGGCACCGGCAGCGCGCGCACGTGCTTGCCGGCGAAGGCCTTGAACTCCGAGCCCTCGAAGATGTCGGTGATGTCGACGAGCTCCAGCTGGGCGCGGAGGTCCGGCTTGTCGGAGCCGTACTTCAGCATCGCCTCGCGGAACGGGATCCGCGGGAAGGGGGACGTCACGTGACGGCCGTTGCCGAACTCCTCGAAGAGCTCGGTCATCAGCTGCTCGATCGGGCGGAAGACGTCCTCCTGCTCGACGAAGCTCATCTCGACGTCGAGCTGGTAGAACTCGCCGGGCGAGCGGTCGGCGCGGGCGTCCTCGTCGCGGAAGCAGGGCGCGATCTGGAAGTAGCGGTCGAAGCCGGAGATCATCAGCAGCTGCTTGAACTGCTGCGGGGCCTGCGGCAGGGCGTAGAACTTGCCCGGGTTCAGGCGGGAGGGAACGACGAAGTCACGCGCGCCCTCGGGGGAGGTGGCGGTGAGGATCGGCGTCGCCATCTCGTTGAAGCCGAGGGCGACCATCTTGTGGCGGATGGCCGAGATGACCGCCGTACGCAGCATGATGTTGCGGTGCATGCGCTCGCGGCGCAGGTCCAGGAAGCGGTACTCCAGGCGCCGCTCCTCGTTGACCCCGTCCTCGGTGTTGATCGTGAACGGCAGCGGGGCGGCCGCGCCGAGCAGCTCGACCTCGCTCACCTCGACCTCGACCTCGCCGGTGGGCAGGTCGGCGTTGATGTTCTCGGTTCCACGTGAAACAACGCGGCCGTCGACCCGGACCGTGGACTCCTTGGAGAGCTTGTCCAGGGCCTCGTACGCCGGGGTGCCGGGGCGGGCGACGAGCTGCGTGATGCCGTAGTGGTCGCGCAGATCGATGAAGAGGATGCCGCCCAGGTCGCGCCGATTGTGCAGCCAGCCGCTCAGCCGGACGTCGGTACCGACGTCAGAGGCGCGGAGCTGGCCGCAGGTGTGGGACCTGTACCGATGCATCGTCGGGTGTTCCTCTTCTTCGGGGTCTGCCGAGGTGCTCTCCTCGACCGGGACGGGCCATGGGGCCCGGACCCATCAAGGGTACCGGGCACGCAAAGATCGCCTCCCACCCATTAATCCGGTCCTGAAACAGTGGCACTCTCCGATCTCATCTTCTTAAAGTGGGGCAATGCGAACTGGCGAGCCCCTGCCCGCCGTGGAGGACGTCCTCGCCGCCCTCGCGACCGGGCTGTGGCACTGGGACACCGCCACCGGGCTGGTCACCGCGGACGCGGAGGCGGCCCGGCTGATCGGGCTGCCGCCCGAGGCGTCCGTCCTGTCGGAGTCCCTGGTCCGGTCCCGTTTCCATCCCGTGGACTGGAACGAGAACACCAGCATCACCCGGCTGGCCGCGGTCGAGGGCACCCTCGCGGAGGTACGGCTGCGGGTCATGGACGAGCGGGGCCGGCTGATCCGTACCGTGCGCAGCCGTTTCCGGCCGGTGTACGACTCCGCGGAGCGCGTGTACCGGGTGACCGGCACCCTCCAGGAGGTCACGGAGCCGACCCCCGGCAGCGCCGTCCAGCATCCGGTCACCGGTGACTGGCGGCGTTCCCGGGAGGCGTTCCTGCTGGACGCGGGCCGGGCGCTGGCCGAGGCACGGTCCACGGAGGAGGTGCTGCGGGTCGCCGCGGGCCTGTCGATGCCGGGGTTCTCCCCGGACGGGCTGGTCGTCTTCGGGATCAAGGGCGACCGGCTGATGATGATCGGCCACCACGGCCAGCAGATCGGCGAGGACAGCCCCTTCAGCAGCATGCCGCTGGACACCGACTACCCGGCGGCCGAGGTGGCCCGGACCGGCCGGGCCGTCTACCTCTCCTCCGCCGAGCAGTACAAGTCCCGCTACCCGGTGACCTGGCCGCTCGCCGAGCGCTTCGGCCGGCAGTCCTGGGCCTTCCTGCCACTGACGGTGGCCGGACGGACCATGGGCGCCTGGATGGCGGGCTTCACCTACCCGGTGTCGTTCACCCCGGACGAGCGGTCCGTGCTCACCACGGTGGCCCGGATGCTGGCGCAGGCCCTGTCCCGGGCCGGGATCGCCGACTCGGAGCGGGAGCTGACGGACGGCCTCCAGCGCTCCATGCTGCCGACGCTGGGCCCCGACATACCCGGGATGGACACGGCCGCCCGCTACATACCGACCGGCGGCGGGCTCCAGGTGGGCGGCGACTGGTACGACATGATCCCGCTGCCGTCCGGCCGGCACGCCCTGGTCATCGGCGACGTCCAGGGGCATGACGTACGGGCCGCGGGCCTGATGGGCCAGCTCCGGATCGCGCTGCGCGCCTACGCCTCCGAGGGCCACCGCCCGGACGCGGTGCTCTCCCGGGCCTCCCGTTTCCTGCACGGGATCACCTACGACGAGGACGACGCCGACCTGCGCTTCGCGACCTGCCTGTACGTCGAGGCTGATCCGGCGACCGGGGTGCTGGAGATCGCCCGGGCGGGACATCTCGACCCGACGATCCGCATGGCCGACGGCACGGTGCTGCGGCGGCCCACGGCGGGCGGGCTGCCGCTCGGCATCGACCCGGACGCCGACTACCCGACGACGCGGTTCGCCCTCGAACCCGGCGAGACCATGATGATCTGCACCGACGGCCTGATCGAGACCGGCGGGCACGACATCGAGAGCGGCTGGCAGCGGATCCGGGCGATCATGGAGGAGCACGACGACGACCTGGAGAAACTGGCCGACGGCCTGGTCCAGGCCGTGCACGGTCCGTCCTCCCACCACACCACCGGGCCGCTGGCCGACCGCCGCGAGGACGACATAGCGGTGCTGCTGCTGTCCCGGCCGGGCGCCGGCCGCGGCGACGAGCCGCTGGCCGTACGGCCGCGGATCCGCCGCACCCTGCTGTCGGTGGCCCAGGACGAGCCCGAGCGGATCTCCGAGGCCCGCCAGCACCTGCGGGAGCTGCTGCACGACTGGGGCCCGCCCGACCAGGTCGACTCGGCCGTGCTCCTGGTCTCCGAGATGCTCACGAACGTCCTCGTGCACACCGACGCGGACGCGCTGCTGCTCGCCGAGGTCTCCGGCCAGGCTCCCGAGCGCCGCCTGCGGGTCGAGGTCACGGACGCCGGCGACGACCTCCCGCACAAGCGCCGCCCCGGCGAGCTGGCTTCCTCCGGCCGCGGCCTGGTCCTGATCGAGGTCCTGGCGGACGCCTGGGGCGTCGATCCGCGCGGGCAGGGCAAGAGCATCTGGTTCGAGCTGTACGAGAACGACAAGTCCTAGCCGGCGGGGTCGGCCGGTGGCGCCTCGCCGGTGCCGTAGCGGGCGCGCAGTTCGTGTACGACCCCGAAGGCGGCCGCGGTGAGGGGTACGGCCAGCAGCATGCCGAGGATCCCGGCGACGGAGGCGCCGCCGGTGATCGCCAGCATCACCACCGCCGGGTGCATCTGCATGGTCCGGCTCTGGATCATGGGCTGCAGTACGTGCCCCTCCAGCACCTGCACGGCGAGCACGACGCCCAGCGCCCAGAGCGCGATGACGACGCCGCGGTCGGCGAGGGCGACCAGGACGGCGACGGCACCGGAGATGAAGGCGCCGAGGTAGGGGATGTAGGCGCCGACCAGGACGAGCGCGCCGAGTCCGACGGCCCCCGGTACGCGGAGGACGAGCAGGCCGACGGTGATGCAGACGGCGTCGATGAACGCGATGACGGTGGTGCCGCGCATGAACCCCTCGATGCCCTGGAAGGCACGGCGGGCCATGGCCTCGACCATGTCGGCGCTGGAGCCGGGCGCGACGGCCCGGATGGCGCCGACGACCCGGTCCGAGTCGCGCAGGAAGAAGAAGACGAGCAGCAGCGCGAGGACGGCCATGGCGAGAGCCTCTCCCACCACGCTCACCCCGCTGATGACGTTGGAGGCGGCGGTCCCGCCGAACTTGGCGAGCAGCTCCTTCGCGTTGCCGGCCAGGTCGTCGAGGGAGGTCCCGGCGGCCCCGAAGTGCTGGGCGAGCGACTTCGCCGCGGCCTTCAGCGAGGAGACGATCTCGTCGCCGGTGTCGATGAGGGCGGCGACGACGATGTAGACGGCACCGCCGACGACGGCGACGACGGCGACGCAGGTGAGGCCGGCGGCGAGGGAGCGGTGCACGCCGACCTGGACGAGCCGTCGGTACAGCGGGCCGAGCAGGGCGGTGCCGAGCAGGGCGAGGAGCACCGGGGTCACCGCGGTGCGGAACTCCGAGCAGAGCCGCACACCCACATACCCCACCCCGGCGGCCAGCAGCAGCACCGCACACCACGCGGCGAAACGGCGCACGGGCTCGGGCAACAGCTGCACGGGTCCAGCGGACCATGCGAGGCCGACGAACGCCCTGCCGCACACCCCCTCCCGAGTGAACGCCCCCGCCACCGCCGTACCAGGGGGCTCCGCCCCCTGAACCCCCAAAACCTCCGCCCACCCACCACCCGTCTCGGTCGATAGGGAGGTGAGGTCGAAGGGAAGGGGACGACTCGGTCGGTGGAGAAGCGAGGGCGAAGGGAAGGCAACGACGACTCGGGCGATGAAGAGGCGAGGGCGAGGGGGAGGGGGCGACTCGGGCGAGGGAGCGGCGAGGGCGGGAGGGAAGGGAAGCGGCTTGGGCGGTGGAGAAGCGAGGTCGAGAGGGAAGGGAAGTGGCTCGTGCGGTGAAGAAGCGAGGTCTCCGGCCGGGACGTGGCCCGGGCGGCGGAGAGGCCTGGCGCTTGGTTGCGCCAGGCCTCCTGGGTGGGGCTGCCGGTTACGCCTCCGGGCCGGATTCCGTCATGCCGTGTACCGCCGGGACCGTGCCCAGGCGGCCCTTCTGGAAGTCCTCGAAGGCCTGCATGAGCTCGTCCTTGGTGTTCATGACGAACGGGCCGTAGTGGGCCATCGGCTCACGGATCGGCTGTCCGCCGAGCAGCACGACCTCCAGGTCCGGCGTGTGCGAGTCCTGCTTCTCGTCCGCGCGGACGGTGAGGGAGGAGCCGCTGCCGAAGACGGCGGTCTGGCCGAGGTGGATCGGGCGGCGCTCGGCGCCCACCGAGCCCTTGCCGGCCAGCACGTAGGCGAGGCCGTTGAAGTCCTCGCGCCAGGGCAGCGTGACCTCGGCGCCCGGGGCGACGGTCGCGTGGATCATCGTGATCGGGGTGTGCGTGATGCCGGGGCCGGCGTGGCCGTCCAGCTCGCCCGCGATGACGCGCAGCAGCGCACCGCCGTCGGCGGTCGTCAGCAGCTGCACCTGGCCGCCGCGGATGTCCTGGTACCTCGGCGCCATCATCTTGTCCTTGGCCGGGAGGTTCACCCACAGCTGGAGGCCGTGGAAGAGACCGCCGGACACGACGAGGGACTCCGGCGGGGCCTCGATGTGGAGGAGACCGGAGCCGGCCGTCATCCACTGGGTGTCGCCGTTGGTGATGGTGCCACCGCCGCCGTTGCTGTCCTGGTGGTCGAAGATGCCGTCGATGATGTAGGTGACGGTCTCGAAGCCGCGGTGCGGGTGCCAGGGGGTGCCCTTGGGCTCGCCCGGCGCGTACTCCACCTCACCCATCTGGTCCATCATGATGAACGGGTCGAGGTGGCGGTAGTTGATCCCCGCGAACGCCCGGCGCACCGGGAAACCCTCACCCTCGAAACCGCTCGGCGCGGTCGTGACGGCGAGCACGGGACGGGACACGGCGTCGGCCGATGCGGTCACCCGGGGCAGGGTCAGCGGGTTCTCGACGGTCACTGCAGGCATGTTGGCTCCTCCTTGTGCGCCCAGTTTAGTTGAGCGTTGAACTTTCTGCCACCCCTAACGGAGAAGGCCCGGAGGACATTCCCTCCGGGCCCGTCATCCCCCGATCGGTGGATCAGTCGTGGATCAGTCGTGGGTCAGTTGCTGAAGTAGAGGTACTTCCACGCGCCGTACGTCGTGGAGTTCACGGTGTCGCCGGACGAGCCGTTGACGTACACCGACCGCACCCGCGCCCGGATCCCGGACTCGCCCGGCGCCCCGAGCTGCACGGCCGACTTTCCGTTCGAGGCGACCGGGAAGTACTCGGAGTCCGCCGAGTGCCACGAGCCCTGGTAGTAGACCTGCAGGTCGAAGCGCTGCGCGCGGCCCGGGTAGTAGGTCATCGTCGTGGTGATGACCGGGTCGGTGTTCTTGTGGAACCAGTAGTACGACGTCGAACCGATCTTCGCCGTCCGGTAGTGCTTGGAGACCGCGGTGGAGATCTTGACCCGCGCGTACGCCGTGGCCTTCACGGTCTTCGGCGCGTAGCGGGCGTCGCCGTCGAAGACCGCGGAGACGGCCGTGTCGCGGGTCATGTCCACCCAGGCGGCGATGTTCCCGTGGGAGTCCACCTTGCCGGTCTTGATCAGCTTCTTGCCCTTGTCACCGCCGAAGGGGTCCGCGTAGATCCTGACCGAGCGGTTCTTGTACGTCGTCCCCAGGTGCGCGGTGAACTTCACGTCGGCGCCGTAGTTGTACAGCTTGCCGTTGTTGTTCAGGCTCAGGCTCGTCCCCGCGCGGGAGACCGTGACCTTGTCGGAGGCGGTGGCCGTGGTGTGGTCGGCGTCGCCCGCGAAGGCCACCTTGTAGGTGACCGTGCCGCCGGCCGGCGGGGTGTCGGTGAAGGAGTACGTGCCGTCCGTCTTGACCGTGACGGCGGCGAGCTGCTTGCCGTTCGGGCTCTCCAGGTCGGTACGGGTGACGGCCAGCCGGGTGCCCGCCGCGAACGGGACAGTGGCCGTGATCCTTCCGGTCACCGTGAGCTTCTTGGCGCGGGGCGCGGACGCCGGCGCGTTGACGGTGAGGGTCGGGACGCTGTGCGTGGGGTCGGTGAGCACCCTGAGCTGGTAGCCGGCGGACGAGGACACCAGGGCGAAGAGCCGGGAGGAGTCCGGGGCCCAGGCGGCGTCGGCCGTGTACCCGGCGTAGGTGCGCACCGCAACGGTCGTGTTCGGCCGGTAGACCGCCAGCTGCTCCTCCCCGAACTGGGCGACCAGGCCGTTCGGGGCGATGTCGGCGCCCCGCCCGGAGGGGTAGGCGCCGGCGGGGCTGAACCTGCCGTCCGCGTAGGAGTGCCGTTCGGTGCCGTCCACCAGGACCTGTGCGGCTCCCGGGACGAGGTCGACGTCGTTGACGTAGTTCAGGGAGTAGCTGCCGTCGTGCCACGCGGTCAGCCGCGGTGCGGCACCGGAGACGTCGAGGACGGCCATCAGGTCCTTGGACGAGTCGTTGAAGTCGGTCGTGGCGACGGCCAGCAGCCCGGGCGCGGTCGGGTCGGTGTCGAGATGGGCCGCACTGCCGACCACCTGATGGTCCTGGTCCTGCGGGAAGAGGCCGAGCGTCATCGGATCGGCGCCGGTCGCCGGGTCCACCGCCGGGTCGATCGAGCCCAGGTTCCCCTTCGCCTGGTCGTCCTCGTAGGTGAACCAGACCTTCCCGGCGGAGACCGCGACATACAGCGGCCCGATGCCCGTGGCCACGGGGTAGCGGGCCTTGACGTCCAGAGTGGCCGCGTCGAGGGCGACGATCTCGTGGCTGACCCGTGCGGTCGCGTACAGGGTGGCGCCGTCGTCGGACAGCGCCAGGTCGAAGATGCCGTCGATACCGCTCACCGAGTCGACGCGGTTGCCGTTGTAGTCGGCGGCCACGATGCTGTCGTCCGTGTCGTTGCCGACGAACACCCGCCCCAGGGCGGCGTCCACGACGATGCCCGCGGGGGAACCGACGCTGACGGGGACCGCCGACGCCGAACCGGCCGCCGCGACACTCAGCGCGACAGAGCTGAAAAGGACCGCGAGCGCCGTCGCGGCCGAAGTGCTGCGCATACGCACAGTGCTGAAACCCCCCACAGGAATCCCGGTGGCACCGGGAGAACGAGAGCGCCGCGCGACGCCCGTACCCGGCCGTCGGGAGACCGACGGCACACGGGGCGCGGCTGCCGGGGGAAGCCTATGGCATGGCTGTGACAATCGGGGCGGAGTTTTCGGCGCAGCGACGCGGCCCCAGTGACTGCGGGGGCAGTGAACGTGGGGGCGGTGTCTAGCCGTACATCCGGCGCATCGCGAATTCCACCATCTGCTCGACCGCCTTGGCGTCGAACACCATCCGGTGCTCGCCCTCCATGTCCAGGACGAAGCCGTAGCCGGTCGGGAGGAGGTCGATGACCTCCGCGCCGGTGATCACGAAGTACTTGGACTCCTTGCCGGCGTACCGGCGCAGCTCCTTCAGCGAGGTGAACATGGGGATCACCGGCTGCTGGGTGTTGTGCAGGGCCAGGAACCCGGGGTTGTCACCGCGCGGGCAGTACACCTTGGACGTGGCGAAGACCTGCTGGAAGTCCTCGGCGGTCACCTGGCCCGTGGTGAAGGCGCGCACCGCGTCCGCGAGCGAGGGCGGGGACGGCTCGGGGTAGAGCGGCGGCTGCTGGCCGTACCCGCCGAGCCCGCCGGCCATCTGCTGCTGCGACGAGGCGTACTGCTGCTGAGCGGCCCCACCGTCCATGGGCTGGCCGTATCCATACATGCGCGCAAGCCTACCGAGACACGCGGTGTCTGCGGGAAGGTAGACCCTTCTCACACTTCACCCGATGGGGGTTGCGTCTTATTACCGACGGGTAGCATCATCGGAGCTACTCGTTGGTATGTGAAAGCTTGCGCGAGGATTCAGTGCCTCGCCGATCCGGATACGGAGCGTCACCATGGGGCACTACAAGTCCAACCTCCGCGACATCGAATTCAACCTGTTCGAAGTGCTCGGGCGCGACAAGCTGTACGGCACCGGCCCGTTCGCCGAGATGGACACCGACACCGCGAAGAGCGTCCTGGAGGAGCTGACCCGGCTCGCCGAGAACGAGCTGGCGGAGTCCTTCACCGACGCCGACCGCAACCCGCCGGTCTTCGACCCGGAGACCAACACCGCCCCGGTCCCGGCGTCCTTCAAGAAGAGCTACAAGGCCTTCATGGACTCCGAGTACTGGCGCCTGGGCCTGCCCGAGGAGATCGGCGGCACCACCGCCCCGCCGTCGCTGATCTGGTCGTACGCGGAGCTGGTCCTCGGCGCCAACCCGGCCGTGTGGATGTACTCCTCCGGCCCGGCGTTCGCCCGCATCCTCTTCGAGGAGGGCACCGAGGAGCAGAAGAAGTGGGCGCAGCTCGCCGTGGACCGGACCTGGGGTTCGACCATGGTGCTCACCGAGCCCGACGCGGGTTCGGACGTCGGCGCCGGCCGTACCAAGGCGGTCCAGCAGGAGGACGGCTCCTGGCACATCGAGGGCGTGAAACGCTTCATCACCTCCGGTGAGCACGACATGGAGGAGAACATCCTTCACTACGTGCTGGCGCGCCCGGAGGGTGCCGGTCCCGGCACCAAGGGCCTCTCCCTCTTCCTCGTGCCCAAGTACCTGTTCGACTTCGAGACCGGCGAGCTTGGCGAGCGCAACGGCGTCTACGCGACGAACGTCGAGCACAAGATGGGCCTCAAGGCCTCCAACACCTGCGAGATGACCTTCGGCGACCGCCACCCGGCCAAGGGCTGGCTGATCGGCGACAAGCACGAGGGCATCCGCCAGATGTTCCGGATCATCGAGTTCGCCCGGATGATGGTCGGCACGAAGGCCATCTCGACGCTGTCCACCGGCTACCTGAACGCCCTGGAGTACGCCAAGGAGCGCGTCCAGGGTCCGGACCTGGCGAACTTCCTGGACAAGACCGCGCCCAAGGTCACCATCACCCACCACCCCGACGTCCGCCGCTCGCTGATCACGCAGAAGGCGTACGCCGAGGGCATGCGCGCCCTCGTCCTCTACACCGCCTCCGTTCAGGACGCGATCGCGGTCAAGGAGGCGAACGGCGAGGACCCGAAGACCGAGCACGCGCTGAACGACCTGCTCCTGCCGATCGTCAAGGGCTACGGCTCCGAGAAGGGCTACGAGCAGCTCGCCCAGTCGCTGCAGACCTTCGGCGGCTCCGGCTTCCTGCAGGAGTACCCGATCGAGCAGTACATCCGCGACGCCAAGATCGACACCCTCTACGAGGGCACCACCGCGATCCAGGGCCAGGACTTCTTCTTCCGGAAGATCGTCCGCAACCAGGGCGCGGCGCTGAACTCCCTCGCCGAGGACATCAAGAAGTTCCTGGCGCTCGGCACCGGCGGCGAGGAGCTGGCGGGCGCCCGCGAGCACCTCGCGAAGGCGGCCGTCGAGCTGGAGGCGATCGTCGGCCTGATGCTGACCGACCTCGCGGCCACCGAGCAGGACGTCAAGAACATCTACAAGGTGGGCCTGAACACCACCCGCCTGCTGCTCGCCTCCGGTGACGTGATCGTCGGCTACCTGCTGCTCAAGGGTGCCGCGATCGCCGCCGAGAAGCTGGAGACCGCCTCGAACAAGGACAAGGCGTTCTACACCGGCAAGATCGCGGCGGCGAAGTTCTTCGCGGCCAACGTGCTGCCGGGCGTCACCCTGGCCCGCAAGGTCGCGGCCGACGTCGACCTCGACCTGATGGAGCTGGACGAAGCGGCCTTCTGACCGACCCGGGTTCCGCCACGGTGGCCCGCTCCCTCTCCGGGGAGCGGGCCACCGTACGTCGTTAAGGTGAAGTACATGAGCGCACCCTCCCGCTTCGATCGCGGCCACACCGACGACCTGATGGCCTTCCTCTCCGCCGGCCCCACGCCCTACCACGCCGTGGCGAACGCCGGCGAGCGGCTGGAGAAGGCCGGTTTCCGGCAGGTCAACGAGACGGACGCCTGGGACACCGAGACCTCAGGGGCTTCCGCCGCGGGTACCGGCGGCAGGTACCTGCTGCGCGGCGGCGCCATCATCGCCTGGTACGTCCCGGAGGGCGCCGCACCCCACACGCCGTTCCGGATCGTCGGCGCCCACACCGACTCCCCGAACCTGCGGGTGAAGCCCCGCCCGGACACCGGGGGGCACGGCTTCCGCCAGGTCGCCGTGGAGATCTACGGCGGACCGCTCATGAACTCCTGGCTCGACCGGGACCTGGGTCTGGCGGGCCGGCTCAGCCTGCGCGACGGCTCCACCCGCCTCGTCGACGTGAACCGGCCGCTGCTGCGGGTGCCGCAGCTCGCCATCCACCTGGACCGTTCGGTCAGCAGCGAGGGCCTCAAGCTCGACAAGCAGCGCCATCTGCAGCCGATCTGGGGCCTCGGCGACGATGTCCGCGACGGCGACCTGATCGCCTTCCTGGAGCAGGAGTCGGGCCTGCCGGCCGGCTCGGTGACCGGCTGGGACCTGATGACCTACGCCGTCGAACCGCCCGCCTACCTGGGTCGCGACCAGGAGCTGCTGGCCGGGCCCCGGATGGACAACCTGCTGTCCGTGCACGCCGGTACCGCGGCCCTGGCGGCCGTGGCGGCGGGCGGCGCGGAGCTGCCGTACATCCCCGTCCTCGCCGCCTTCGACCACGAGGAGACCGGCTCCCAGTCGGACACCGGCGCGGACGGGCCGCTGCTCGGGAGCGTGCTGGAGCGCTCGGTGCTGGCGCGCGGCGGGTCGTACGAGGACCGGGCGAGAGCCTTCGCGGGCACCGTCTGTCTCTCCTCCGACATGGGCCACGCCGTCCACCCCAACTACGCCGAGCGCCACGACCCGACGCACCACCCCCGCGCCAACGGCGGCCCGATCCTCAAGGTCAACGTCAACAACCGCTACGCGACGGACGGTTCGGGCCGCGCGGTGTTCGCCGCCGCCTGCGAGAAGGCCGGGGTGCCCTTCCAGACCTTCGTCTCCAACAACTCCATGCCCTGCGGCACCACGATCGGCCCGATCACCGCGGCCCGCCACGGCATCCGGACCGTCGACATCGGCGCGGCCATCCTCTCCATGCACAGCGCCCGCGAACTGTGCGGCGCCGACGACCCGTTCCTGCTGGCGAACGCCCTGGTGGCGTTCCTGGAAGGCTAGTTCCGGAGGCTGGTCGGGGGGTGCTCGCCCCCGGCGGCGGGTACGGCGCGTAACGGACACAGCCGTACCCACAGGGTCATCACAGGCAACCGTGAGCAATCCGTTACAGCGTTCAACTACCGGAGTTGTACGGATTTCGTGAAGACTGTGGATCACTGACGGGTCCGGAACATCGAATTCCGGATCCACCGCGGTCTTCACGACAGGGGGTACGAGCCGTGCGCCGTCACGCCACGCGCCGTGCCCACGCCGCCCGCGAGGAGCCGGGCGACAGACCCAGACTCGCCGTGCTGATCCCGGCCCACAATGAGCAGGAACGTATCTCCGACGCGATCGACGGACTCTGGGAACAGACCCGGCGCCCCGACCTGATCGTCGTCGTCGCCGACAACTGCACCGACGACACGGCCGCCGTCGCCGCCGCCCACGGCGCCCAGGTCTTCCCCACCCAGGGCAACACCCACAAGAAGGCCGGCGCCCTCAACCAGGCCATCGCCTGGGTGCTGCCGCACCTGGACGACCGCGACCTGCTCCTCGTGCAGGACGCCGACACCGTCCTCAACCCCTGGTTCGTCGAGACCGCCCTCGCCACCTTCAACCGCAAGGTCGGCGCGGTCGGCGGAGTCTTCTACGGCGAGGACGGCGGCGGCTTCCTCGGCCTGCTGCAGCGCATGGAGTTCCACCGCTACGCCTGGGAGCTGGAGCGCACCGGCGGCCGGGCCCAGGTCCTCACCGGCACCGGCACGATGTTCCGCGCCCGGGTGCTGCGCGAGGTCCGCGCCGCCCGCCGCGCCGGCGAACTCGGCGGCGGCACCGGCTACTACAGCCTCGCCTCGCTCACCGAGGACGACGAGATGACCAAGGCTGTCAAGACCCTCGGCTACCGGGCCATGTCCCCGGCGGGCTGCGCGGTCACCACCGAGGTCATGCCCACCCTGCCCAAGCTGTGGCACCAGCGGCTGCGGTGGCAGCGCGGCGCGTTGGAGAACCTCCGCGACTACGGCTGGACCAAGGTCACCGCCCGCTACTTCATGCAGCAGTTCCTGATGGGGTTCGGCGCGCTGTCCTTCCTGATCTACCTGACCTACATGGCCGCGTACACCTCGCTGTACGGCTGGCCCGGTCTGTCGCCGTTCTGGACGGCGATCGGCCTCGTCTTCATCGTCGAGAAGACCGTCTCCGTACGGCGCGCGGGACCGAAGGCCGTCCTGGTCGCCGCCGTGATGATCCCGGAGATGCTCTACGACCTCTTCCAGCACGCCGTCTACTTCACCTCGCTGTGGGGGCTGGTACGCCGCAGCGAGGAGAAGTGGGTGGCGACATGAGCCCGTTCCCGGGCACCCTCACCGACCCCGCCCCCCACATGGCAACCCTCATAGGAGAAGCACGATGTACGGACGAGTGATCGGCGCGGGCACGGCGGGCGCGGGCGGTGCGACCCTGGCCGCCACCGGGCTGTGGATCAACAGCATGGCGATGGTGGTGGCGGCCACGACGCTGGTGGCGGCCGGGGTCGCGGTGTTCAAGCTGGTTCCGCGTAGGCGGTAGCCGGTCGTCGTTCGTCTGCGGGTGCGTGGGGGCTGGTCGCGCCCACGCGGCGGCAGCCGCACATCGACACAGCCCCGCGCCCCTTTCAGGGGCGCTGGTCCATCCCGGCGAGAATCAGCGGAAGCCGGTTCGCCCCACCCTCCGTGATCCGCACCGGCACCCCCCAGTCCTGCTGGTGCACATGGCAGGCCGGGTATTCTCCCCCAGTCTTCGACCGGGAGGTGCCCCCAGCCTCGTCGTCGTCGCAGGACGCGGCCATCGCCGAGACGTGCAGGACGCCCTCCTGGACCGCCGGGTTCAGGTCCAGCTCTCTCGACAGGTCGGTGTCGGCGCCCTCGCCCTTGAGCAGCAGCTCCGGCGGGGTCGACGACACCAGCAGGCGGGTGGACGGGCCGTAGCGGGTGTCCAGTTTCTGGCCCTGCGGGGCCTGGAAGATCACGTCCAGCCGGAGACGCCCCGGAGCCACCTCGGTCGCCGCCCGCCGGGTGCGGTGGGCGACCGACTCCACCCGGACCGCCTCCTCGGGGAGCCGCAGCCGGGTCAGCCGGTGCCGGGCCGACTCGACCACGACGATGTCGTCGCCGGCCAGCACCGCGTCGCTCGGCTCCCGCAGGTCCGTCGCCAGCGTGGTGACCTCGCCGGTCGCCGGGTCGTAGCGGCGCAGCGCGTGGTTGTAGGTGTCCGACACCGCGACCGAGCCGTCGGGCAGGGCCGTCACGCCCAGCGGGTGCTGGAGCAGGGCCTGGCCGGCCGCGCCGTCCCGGTGGCCGAAGTCGAAGAGGCCGGTGCCGACGGCCGTGTGGACCTCTCCGTCCAGGTCGACCCAGCGCAGGGCGCTCGTCTCCGAGTCGGCGAGCCAGAGGCGCTCCGCGGTGGCCGCGAGGCCGGACGGCTGCGCGAACCAGGCCTCGGCCGCCGGCCCGTCGACCAGTCCCTCGTTGGTGGTGCCGGCGGCCACGGCGACCGTCCCGGTCTCCGGGTCGTACGCCCACAGCTGGTGCACGCCGGCCATGGCGATCCACACCTTGCCGCCGAAGACGGCCACGTCCCAGGGGGAGGAGAGGTCGATCTCGTGGGCCGGGCCGGAGGTCGGGGAACCCTGCCACCACTGGCGGCCCGTGCCGGCGAGGGTGGTGACCTCGCCGGTGGCCGGGTCGAGGCGGCGCAGGGCGTGGTTGACGGTGTCGGCGACGGCCACCGAGCCGTCGCCGAGGAGGGCGAGGCCCTGCGGTTCGTTGAAGGCGGCGGTGTCCGCCGTACCGTCGGCGAAACCGCGGGTGCCGGAGCCGAGCCGCCGCACGACCGTCTCCGCGTCCGCGGCCAGCTCCACCAGCTGGTGCCGGGTGGTGTCGCTGACCAGGAAGTTCCCCGCGGGCAGCAGCAGGGCCTTGCCGGGGAAGCGCAGGGCGGTCGGCTCGGGCTCCGGCGCCACGTACGGGCCGTCGCCGCGCCGCAGGGTGCCTTTCGCCTCGTGCTCCGCCTCCAGCTCTTCGACCAGCCGCGCGATCGCGTGCGCGTGGCCCTCGCCGGCGTGCTGGGCGACGACGTACCCCTCGGGGTCGATGACGACCAGCGTCGGCCAGGCCCGGACCGCGTACTGCTTCCAGGTGGCGAGCTCCGGGTCGTCGAGCACCGGGTGCTCCACGCCGTAGCGCTCCACGGCGTCGACGACCGCCTGGTGCTCCGCCTCGTGCACGAACTTCGGCGAGTGCACCCCGATGATCACCACCGTGTCCCGGTGCCGCTCCTCCAGCTCACGCAGCTCGTCCAGGACGTGCAGGCAGTTCACGCAACAAAATGTCCAGAAATCAACAATTACGATACGCCCGCGGAGCTCCGCGAGACCGAGCTGCTTGTCACCTGTGTTGATCCAGCCGCCCTTGCCGATCAGCTCGGGGGCGCGGACACGTACGCGTTTTGCCATGGTTCAAGCCAACCACACGTGCGCCTGGCGCTATTCCTCACCGATGTCGACCGCCCAGACGGTCCGGAGTCGCTTTACGGGATCGAACCGACACCCTCGGCCAGGAGCCCTGGCAACCCGGACTCGCTCCACGGCCGCATGCAGGAGGGCCCGCCTCTGCCTGATGTCGCTGCTCTGCCAACGGGCTGCCAGGGCTGGGGAGGGCCGACCTCGGCAGTCCCCTTTCGGCTGAGCCGATCCAGTTTCCACACGATCAGTGTCCGCACCGCACCCGACGTGACCGCTTCCGTGGCCGCGTCAAAGCCCTTACGGAGAACGTCCTTGTACCCGGACCTGCCGCAGTCGACGTGCACCCGGCGAACCACCAGGCCATGCAGACCTGCCCAGGTCCGGGGTAATGAGCTCAGGACCTCCCTGTGGTCCGGAGCCCGAAGGCGGGCCCCGGACCCGTCGGTCCCGTCGTCAGCCCTGGCGGATCACGTCCGTGCCGGGGCCGCCGGAGAGCGTGTCCCGGCCGGGGCCGCCGTACAGCCTGTCGTTGCCGCTGTTGCCGTACAGCTTGTCGTTCCCGCTGTTGCCGTACAGGACGTCGTTGCCCTTGCCGCCGTAGAGCGTGTCGGCGCCGGTGCCGCCGGTGATGGTGTCCTTGCCGTCGTCGCCGGACAGGTACTGGGCTCCGGCTCCGCCGTGCAGCACGTCGTCGCCCTTGCCGCCCTGCACGATGTTGTCGCCGCCGCTCGCGTTGATCGTGTCCTTGCCGTCGCCGCCCCAGGCGAAACCCTCCTTGCCCACGGTGACGGTGTCGTTGCCCGTGTCACCGGAGACGTAGGCGCCGTCGAGGCGGCCGTAGTCGGCCGCCCGGTCGTTGCCGGGGCCCAGGGAGATCTGGGCGTAGTAGTAGATCTGATCGGTGGAGTTCTCGTACATGATCGCGTCGTTGCCGTCGCCGAGGTTCACGACGAGGGCGGCGTACGGGTCCTGGCTGTCGACGTTGGTGACCGTGCAGGAGACCGTCGTGTGGTCCGAACTGTCGGGGTAGACGCAGTCATGGCCCGCGGTGATGGACACGACGTCCTCGATCACGTAGGTGATGCCCGTGCGGTCCGCGGTGAGCGACGCGGTGACGACGGCTTTGTTGGTCTGCCCGGCGGCTGCCCGGTAGGTGAGCTGCCAGTCGTACTGGTTGACCGAGGCGGTGGCCGGCGCCGTGGCGGCGTCGGCGGTGCCGACCGTGGTGAGTGACGCGGCCATGGCCGCACCGAGAGCCAGCGTCATCGCCGGGAGGGCGCGTATGGCCCGGCGGCGGACGGGACGAGCGTGCATGGAAACCTCCGAGAGGAACGTGCGCGACTACGCGAACTACGCATCGTCGGACTCGGAGCCCCCCTCTTTGGTTGGGTTTGGTCGGGCGACTTCTGCACAAACACGGGGAGTTCAACTCCCGGACACCCATGGGGCCGATGGAATCCAGGGCCCGGTCAGGCGAGGACGTGACCGGTCGTCGCGTCCACGTGTCCGGGAACCTCGTCGTGCCGATCGCCCACCGTGAGGGTTCCGGTGGGCTCGAGGAGCAGGATCTCGGTGGGCACGCGCGCGTACGGCTTGTGTTCGGTACCGCGGGGCACCGTGAAGACGGAGCCCTTGGGGAGAACGACCGTCCGCTCGCCGGCCGGTTCCCTCAGGGCGATGTGCAGCTCGCCCTCCAGGACCAGGAAGAACTCGTCGGTGTGGTCGTGGACGTGCCAGAGGTGCTCGCCCTCGACCTTGGCGACGCGGACGTCGTAGTCGTTGACGGCGGTGACGATGCGCGGGCTCCACCGGTCCTCGAAGGAGGCGAGGGCGTCGGCGAGGGAGACGGGTTCACTGGTCATGGCGGTCATCCTCGGCCGTGGCCCGGCCTCGGCGTGAGTGCTAGAAATCGCATATGGCGCAAGGATCCTCTCAGTCGACCCACCGGGTGGCCGTGATCGTCGACGCGGGCACCAATCCGTTCGAGGTCGGGGTCGCCACCGAGCTGTTCGGGCTGCCCCGGCCCGAACTGGGGCTGCGCGTGCCGCCGTACGAGGTGACGGTGTGCGCGCCCACGCGCGAGGTGCGCATGAACCACGGCTTCTTCACCCTGAGCGGGGTGGCGGGGCTGGCGGCCGTGGACGAGGCCGACACGGTCGTCGTACCGGGGCGGCCGGACAACGTCGTACCGCGCGGTGCCGACGTCATCGGCGCGATCCGGCGCGCCCACGCGCGCGGGGTGCGGGTGGTGAGCTTCTGCACCGGGACCTTCGCGCTCGCCGAGGCCGGGCTGCTGGACGGTCGGCCCGCCACCACGCACTGGCGCTGGGCGGACGCGTTCCGGGAACTGCATCCCCGGGTGCTGCTCCGGCCCGACGTGCTCTTCGTCGACGACGGCGACCTGCTCACCGCCTCCGGCAGCGCGGCCGCGCTGGACCTGGGGCTGCACATCTGGCGGCAGGACCACGGTGCCGAGATCGCCAACGCGGTCTCCCGGCGGCTGGTGTTCGCCTCGCACCGGGACGGCGGGCAGCGGCAGTTCGTGGAGCGGCCGGTGCCCGAGGTGCCGGACGAGTCCCTGGGACCGCTCCTGGCCTGGGCCCAGGAGCGGCTGGGCCGGCCGCTGACGGTGGCGGACCTGGCCGCGCGGGCGGCCGTCTCCCCCGCGACCCTGCACCGCCGGTTCCGCGCCCAGCTGGGCACCACCCCGCTGGCCTGGCTGACCGGGGAGCGGGTCGCTCTCGCCTGCCGGCTGATCGAGCGCGGGGAGGAGCGGCTCGACGTCGTCGCGGCGCGCAGCGGACTCGGTACCGCGGCCAACCTGCGCGCACGGCTGCGGCGGGAGACCGGGCTCAGCCCGTCGGACTACCGGCGGCGTTTCGGGCCGGTGGCGCGGGAAGGGGTACGGACATGAGATTCCTGGTACGCGACCGGCTCCTCGGCTTCGGCGAGGACTACTGGATCGAGGACGAGCACGGCGACAAGGTGTTCCTCGTCGACGGCAAGGCCATGCGGGTGCGGGACACGTTCGAGCTGAAGGACCGGCACGGGCGCGTGCTCGTCGACATCCACCAGAAGATGTTCGCCCTGCGCGACACCATGGTGATCGAACGCGAGGGCGAACCTCTAGCGACCATCAGACGCAAGCGGCTCTCGCTCCTGCGCAACCACTACCGGGTCCACCTGGTCGACGGCACCGAACTCGACGTCAGCGGCAGGATCCTCGACCGGGAGTTCGCCGTCGAGTACGACGGCGAGCTGCTGGCGGTGGTCTCCCGGCGGTGGCTGCACGTACGGGAGACCTACGGCGTCGACGTCGTACGCGACGACGCGGACCCGGCGCTGCTGATCGCGGTGGCGGTGTGCGTGATCCACCTCGCCGACAAGGAGCGGGAGGCGGACTGGAGGGGGCTGGGGGGACTGGCGGGGACTAGTGGCTGTCCGGCCGCCGCTGGCGCCGGGGAGGTTCGAGGCCCAGCAGGCGGTCCTTGAGGGCCGGGAACTGTTCGCGGGTCGCGGCGACCTTGGCCGGGTCGAGGTCGACGGTGAGGATCTCCTCGCCGGCGCCCGCCTCGGCCAGCACCTCGCCCCACGGATCGACCACGATCGAGTGACCCGCCTGGGGAACCCCGGCGTGCGTCCCGGCCGTTCCACACGCGAGCACGAACGCCTGGTTCTCGACCGCCCGCGCCTGGGCCAGCAGCGTCCAGTGCGCGCGTCGCCGCTCGGGCCAGCCCGCCGAGAGCACCAGCGTCTCGGCGCCGGCGTCGACGAGTCCGCGGAAGAGTTCGGGGAAACGGAGGTCGTAGCAGGTGGCCACGCCCAGTGTGGTCTCGGGCAGCCGGACGGTCACCAGTTCCCGTCCCGCGCCCATCAGCACCGCCTCGCCCTTGTCGAAGCCGAAGCGGTGGATCTTGCGGTAGGCCGCGGCCAGCTCACCGGAGGGGGAGAAGACGAGAGCCGTGTTGTAGAGGGGGCCCTCGGGGTCCCGCTCGGGGATCGAGCCGGCGTGCAGCCAGACGCCCGCGTCGCTCGCCGCCTTCGCCATCGCCTCGTACGTCGGCCCTTCGAGCGGCTCGGCCTCCGTCGCGAACTCCTCGTAGGCGAACGCGCCGGTCGTCCACAGCTCGGGCAGTACGACGAGATCGGCATCGGCCTGCTCACGCACCAGTGCGGTCACGCGCCGCCGACGAGAATCGACCGATTCGCCCTCGTTTACGTCGATCTGGATGAGCGAGGCACGCACACTACCACCGTCCTGGCATTCGAGTCGTCCACACGGGCCTACGATCGTCACACGAAAGCACTGCCGGGGTGCCTCACAGCAGCGTAACTTAGCGTCTCAAGACACCCGCCGACAGCAGCCATCTCCCACTGGCAGCGCCGCCACCACCTGCCCGAGTACCGACCGCCGAGGGGTCCCGTTCCGTGAGTCTGCATCCCACCCTCCAGCCCTACGCCGACGCGTGGACCCACTCCATCGAAGCGATATCCGAGCTGGTGACGCCGCTTGTCGAGGGCGAGTGGAACCGGCGGACACCGTGCCCGGGCTGGTCGGTGCGGGACGTGGTCTCCCATGTCATCGGCATGGACAACGAGATGCTCGGCGACCCGCGCCCCATCCACACCCTGCCGCGCGACCTCTACCACGTCACCAACGAGAACCAGCGCTACACGGAGATGCAGGTCGACGTACGACGCCACCACACGGCGCCGGAGATGACCTCGGAGCTGGAGTACACGGTCATCCGCCGCAACCGCCAGCTGCGCAACGAGTCGCGGGAGCCGGGCCACCTCGTGCGCGGGCCGATGGGCAGGGAGATCCCCCTCGAAGAGGCCATGCGCAACCACGCGTTCAACGTGTGGGTGCACGAGCAGGACCTGCGGGCGGCGCTGGGCCGGCCGGGCAGCCTCGACTCGCCCGGCGCGCACGTCGCCCGGGACGTACTGCTCGGCGAGCTGCCCCGGGTGGTCGCCAACGACTCCGACGCGCCGCGCAGCTCGGCCGTCATCTTCGACGTGCACGGGCCGATCGAGTTCCTGCGCACGATCCGTATCGACATCCAGGGCCGCGGCACCCTGGAGACCACCCCCGCCCTCGGCCCCGCCGCCATCTTCACCCTCGACTGGGAGACCTACGTCCGCCTGGCCTGCGGCCGCACCACCCCGGAGGCGGTCGCGGACCGGGTGAAGGCGGAGGGCGACCAGGAACTGACGGCGGCGATCCTGCGCAACTTCGCGGTCACGCAGTAGGCGGCGGCAAGCGGCACGGGCACCGGTAATTCGGTGTCCTGCGCAGGCCGTCGACGCCTACGGTGCCCGGCATGACGACCGACACCGCAGCGCATGACGGCCTCCCGCCCCGCCTCACCCGGCTCGCCTTCCACGGTCCCCTCTCCGAGGCGCGCGCGGCCCGGCTGGTCCGCCGCCTCGCCGCCACGGACCCCGGCAGCGTGCTCGACATCGGCTGCGGCTGGGGCGAGTTGATGCTCCGGCTGCTGGATGCCGTGCCGCAGGCGCGTGGGGTCGGAGTGGACCTGAACGCGGAGGATCTGGAGCGGGGGCGGCGCGCCGCCGAGGCGCGGGGGCTGGCCGGCCGGGTGGAGTTCGCCGAGGAGTCCGCGGCCGGGACCGCCCGCGGCCCGGCCGACGTGGTGCTGTGCCTCGGCGCCGGTCACGCGCTGAGCGACGACTTCGCGACGGCCCTGCGGGAGCTGCGCCGGCTGGTGTCCGACGGCGGCCGGGTGCTGCTGGGCGAGGGCTACTGGCAGCGCATCCCGACGGACACCGAACTCGCCGGGATGTGGCCGGGCGCGTCGGCCGCCGACCACCACGACCTGGCGGGCCTGGTCGACCGGGCGGTGGAGGCGGGCTTCCGCCCGGAGTGGACCGAGACGACGAGCCTGGAGGAGTGGGAGGAGTTCGAGTCGGGCTACCAGGCGGACAAGGAGGTCTGGCTGGCCGCCAACCCACGGCACCCCCTGGCGCCGACGACCCGCGAGACCCTGGACAGCCACCGCGCAGCCTGGCTGACGTACCGAGGCATCCTCGGCTACGCCTACCTCACCCTCGTACCGACAACACGCTGACCGCCGCACCCGCACAGGCGGCCACCTGACTCACCAACACACACCACCGGCAGGCCGACCCGCCCGCACCACCAGCCGGCCGACCCACCCCGCCCGCACCACCAGCTGGCTGACCAGCTCGCGCCACCGGCCGGCCGACCGACTCGCACCACCACCGTCCGGCCAACTCGCCCGCGCCACCAGCCGGCCAACCGACCCGCCCGGGTGGCTGGAGACCCGCTCGCGCCGCCCGTCGGCTGATCGCATCGCGCGCTCGGAAAGCCGCCGACGGCGATCGCCCCCGCAGGTCGCCCGGCCTCTCTGCCGACGGTGAACGGGCGGTGCGCGGGTGGGGAAACTCATGCAGGCACGTGCACCGTCTCCACCCGGCTCGCCACCAACCGCTCCCGCTCCCGCCGAACCGCCCGCCCCCGCAACCGCAGAATCTGGCTCACCCCCAGCGCCTGCAGCACGAACACGCACGAGAAGGCCACCGCGTAGTTGTCGCCGGTGGCATCCAGCAGCACCCCCACCGCGAACAACGTCGTCATCGAGGCCGTGAAACCACCCATGTTGGTGATCCCGGACGCGGTCCCCTGCCGCTCCGGCGGATTCGCGGGACGCGCGAAGTCGAAGCCGATCATCGACGCCGGCCCGCACGCCCCCAGCACCGCGCACAGCACCACCAGCAGCCACATCGGCGCATGGTCGGCCGGATACACCAGCGTCGCCGCCCACACCACGGCCGTCGCCCCGACCGTACCCAGCACCAGCGGCAGCCGCGCCGCGTGATGCCGGGCGACGATCTGACCGTAGACGAGGCCGACCACCATGTTGCAGAGGACGACCAGGGTCAGCAGCTCACCGGCCGTGGCGCGGGACAGCCCCTGCGCCTGGACCAGGAACGGCAGCCCCCACAGCAGCAGGAACACCATCGCCGGGAACTGGGTGGTGAAGTGCACCCACAGACCCAGCCGGGTCCCCGGCTCCCGCCAGGACGCGGCGATCTGCTTCCGTACGTACGCCGCCCCCTGGTGCGGGAAGGGCTCGGGCTCGTACCCCTCGGGGTGGTCCTTCAGGAACAGGAACACGAGGACCAGGACGACCGCCCCGGCCAGCGCGCTGCCCGCGAACGCCGGGGTCCAGCCGATGCCGTGCAGCAGCCGGGCCAGGAGCAGCGTGGAGACGAGGTTGCCGGCCATGCCGGCCAGACCGGCGAGCTGGGCGACGAGCGGCCCGCGCCGGGCCGGGAACCAGCGGGTGCCCAGCCGCAGCACGCTGATGAACGTCATCGCGTCACCGCAGCCGAGCAGCGCGCGCGAGGCGAGCGCGGTGCCGTACGACGGGGAGAAGGCGAAGCCCAGCTGCCCGGCGGTGAACAGCACCGCGCCGATGGTCAGCATCTTCTTCGTGCCGAGGCGGTCGACCAGCAGACCGACGGGTATCTGCATGCCGGCGTAGACCAGCAGCTGGAGGATCGAGAACGTGGACAGCGCCGAGGCGCCCACGTGGAAGCGGTCGGCGGCGTCGAGGCCGGCGACCCCGAGGGACGTACGGAAGATGACGGCGACGAAGTAGACCGAGACGCCGATGCACCAGACGGCGACGGCCCGGCGGCCGCCCGGCGGGTCACCGGGGAGCGACGCGCTGCCGCGGCTCATCGGACCTCACCCCGCGCCAGGTGCGCGAACCAGTCGACGTGCCGGTGCACAAGCTCGACCGCGCGGTCGGCGTCCCCGGCGCGCAGCGCGTCCAGGATCTCCTCGTGCTCGGTGAGCGACTTGGCGATGCGGTCGGGGTGCGCGTGCATGATCGCGACGCCCATCCGCAGCTGGCGGTCGCGCAGCTGGTCGTAGAGGCGGGAGAGGATCTCGTTGCCGCCGTCGCGGACGATCGCCGCGTGGAAGCAGCGGTCGGTGACGGCCGCGGCGGCCAGGTCACCGGCGGCGGCCTCGGCCTTCTGCCGGTCGAGCAGTTCCTGAAGCCGGGTCACGAGCCCCGCGGACGCCGGTACGGCCTTGCGCACCGCGTGTTCCTCGACCAGCATCCGGGTCTCCACCACGTCCGCGATCTCCTGCGCGGAGACGGGCAGCACCATGGCGCCCTTCTTCGGGTAGAGCTTGATCAGGCCCTCGGCCTCCAGGCGCAGCAGCGCCTCGCGGACGGGGGTGCGGGAGACCCCGACGGCCTCGGCCAGCTCGCCCTCGGTGAGGAGCGTGCCGCCTTCGTAACGGCGGTCCAGGACGCCTTGCTTGACATGGGAGTAGACACGGTCGGCGGCGGGGGGCTGCTTGACGGCCAGGCTCATGCCCACAGCTTAGATACAACACGTACGCAAGTAGCCCGCTCGTCCAGCATCCGGACGTGATGTAGATCGCCCTCAGCAACCGCACAACCATCTGTGCTACTTACGTGTCACACACGTGCGGCCCCACCCGCTTTGGCACCCCCAACTCGGCCGCACTCCAGGGGCATTACGACTCGACTCGACTCGGGGTATTTCAGTTGATTACCGGTATTAAGGGCACCAGCTTCCGCAGGGCCGTCGCCGTCGCCGTCACGTCCGGCGCGATGCTCGCCACCGGCGCCCTCACCGCGGCTCCCGCGCAGGCCGTCACCGCGCCCACGATCGTGGCCAAGGGTGGCTACGTCATGAACAACGCGAACGCGAAGACGCTGTACACGAAGAAGGCGGACACCGAACTGTCCACCGGCTCCACCACGAAGATCATGACCGCGAAGGTCGTGCTCGCCCAGTCGAACCTGAACCTCGACAAGAAGGTGACGATCCAGAAGGCGTACAGCGACTACGTCGTCGCCAACAACGCCTCCCAGGCGCACCTGATCGTCGGCGACAAGGTCACCGTCCGCCAGCTGCTGTACGGGCTGATGCTGCCCTCCGGCTGCGACGCCGCCTACGCGCTCGCGGACACCTACGGCTCGGGCACCACCCGCGCCAAGCGCGTCGCCAACTTCATCTCCAAGATGAACACCGCCGCGAAGAACCTGGGCCTGACCCACACCCACTTCGACTCCTTCGACGGCATCGGCAACGGCAACAACTACTCGACGCCGCGCGACCTGACGAAGATCGCCAGCAGCGCGATGAAGAGCTCCACGTTCCGCACGGTCGTCAAGACGAAGAAGTACACGGCGAAGACGATCACCAAGACCGGTTCCACCCGCACCATGGGTGCCTGGACCAACACCAACACGCTGCTCAGCAGCTACAGCGGCGCCATCGGCATCAAGACCGGCTCCGGCCCCGAGGCCAAGTACTGCCTGGTCTTCGCCGCGACCCGGAACGGCAAGACGGTCATCGGCACCGTCCTCGCCTCCTCCTCGATCACCCAGCGCGCGACGGACGCCACGAAGCTCCTCAACTACGGCTTCTCGACGATCTGATCCGACGCGACCCGACGCGACCTGGCTCGACTCGAACCGAGTCGAGCCGAGTCGAGCCGGCGAAAGGCCCGCCGCATCCCATGCGGCGGGCCTTTCGCGCGGTACGGCCCCTGTGGCCCTCAGGCCCAGGTGATCAGCCGCTTCGGCTGCTCCAGGACCGCCGCGATGTCCGCCAGGACCTTGGAGCCCAGCTCGCCGTCGACCAGACGGTGGTCGAAGGACAGGGCCAGGGTGGTGACCTGGCGGGGCTTCACCTTGCCCTTGTGGACCCAGGGCTGGAGCTTGATCGCGCCGACCGCGAGGATCGCCGCCTCGCCCGGGTTGAGGATCGGCGTGCCTGTGTCGATGCCGAAGACGCCGACGTTGGTGATGGTCACCGTGCCGCCCTGCATCGCGGCGGGTGACGTCCTGCCGTCCCTGGCCGTGGAGACCAGCTCACCGAGCGCCTCCGCCAGCTGCGGCAGCGTCTTCGCGTGGGCGTCCTTGATGTTCGGCACGATCAGGCCGCGCGGGGTGGCCGCGGCGATGCCCAGGTTGACGTAGTGCTTGAGCACGATCTCCTGGTTCGCCTCGTCCCAGGACGCGTTGATGTCCGGGTTGCGCCGGATCGCGACCAGCAGGGCCTTGGCGATGAGGAGGAGCGGGTTGACCCGGAGGCCCTGCAGGTCCTTGTCCTGCTTCAGCTCCTCGACCAGCTTCATCGTGCGGGTCACGTCCACCGTCACGAACTCCGTGACGTGGGGTGCCGTGAACGCCGAGCCGACCATCGCCGCCGCCGTCGCCTTGCGGACACCCTTGACGGGGACGCGGGTCTCGCGTGCGGTGTCGTGAGAGACCACGGCAGGGGTCACGGCGATCTCGGGGGCCGTCGGCTGCGGCACCGCCGTCGGTACGGCCGTCGCCGGCGTCACCGCCGCGTGCACGTCCTCGCGGGTGATGACGCCGTCCGGGCCGGACGGGGTCACCGTGGCCAGGTCGACGCCCAGGTCCTTCGCCAGCTTGCGCACCGGCGGCTTCGCCAGCGGGCGGGAACGCTCCTCCACGGCCGGGGCGGGGGCGGGAACGGGGGCGGGGACCGGAGCAGGGCCGTGGCCGTTCAGCTCCTTGTGGACCGCGGCCTGGGCCGCCGCCTCGGCGACCGTGACCTCGGGGCCCTTGCGCGGGCGGCGCTTGGTGGAGGAGGCCGCCACGCCGTAGCCGACCAGGACCGGCTGGCGGCCCTGCGGCTTCTCCTCCGGCTCCGGGGCCGGAGCGGACTCCTGCACGGGAGCGGGGGCGGCCACGCCGCCCGCGACGTCCACCGCGATGATCGCCGTGCCCACATCCACCGTGGTGCCCTCGGCAAAGCGCAGCTCGCGGACCACGCCGTCGTAGGGGATGGGGAGTTCGACGGCCGCCTTCGCCGTCTCCACCTCGCACACCACCTGGCCGTCGGTGACCGTGTCGCCGGGCTGGACGTACCACTTGAGGATCTCGGCCTCGGTGAGCCCCTCGCCCACGTCCGGCATCTTGAACTCGCGTACGGACGCTTCCGTCATCGTCGTCACGACCCTCTCCTCAGTACGCCAGGGCACGGTCGACGGCGTCGAGCACCCGGTCAAGGCCCGGAAGGTACTCCTCCTCCAGGCGGGCCGGCGGGTAGGGGGCGTGGTAGCCGCCGACCCTGAGGACCGGGGCCTCCAGGTGGTAGAAGCAGCGCTCGGTGATGCGGGCGGCGATCTCCGCGCCCGAACCGAAGAAGACCGGCGCCTCGTGGACCACGACCAGCCGGCGGGTCTTCTCCACCGAGGCCTGGATCGAGTCGAAGTCCATCGGGGAGACGGACCGCAGGTCCAGCACCTCCAGGGACTTGCCCTCCTCGGCGGCCGCGTCGGCGACCTCCTGGCAGAGCTTCACCATCGGGCCGTAGGCGACGAGTGTCAGGTCGGTGCCCTCGCGGACCACGCGCGCCTTGTGCAGCGGGCCCGGGATGGCCTCCGTGTTGACCTCGCCCTTGTCCCAGTAGCGGCGCTTGGGCTCGAAGAAGATCACCGGGTCGTCGCTCTGGATGGCCTGCTGCATCATCCAGTACGCGTCGGAGGAGTTGGAGGGGGAGACGATCTTCAGACCCGCCACGTGCGCGAACAGGGACTCCGGGGACTCGGAGTGGTGCTCGACCGCGCCGATGCCGCCGCCGTAGGGGATGCGGACGACGACCGGCATCTTGACCTTGCCCAGCGAGCGGGCGTGCATCTTCGCGAGCTGGGTGACGATCTGGTCGTACGCCGGGAAGACGAAGCCGTCGAACTGGATCTCCACCACCGGCCGGTAGCCGCGCAGCGCGAGGCCGATCGCGGTGCCGACGATGCCGGACTCCGCGAGGGGGGTGTCGATGACGCGGCTCTCGCCGAAGTCCTTCTGCAGGCCGTCGGTGACCCGGAAGACACCGCCGAGCTTGCCGACGTCCTCGCCCATGACGAGGACCTTGGGGTCCGATTCCAGCGCGCGGCGCAGCGACTCGTTGATCGCCTTGGCCAGAGCCATCTTCTCCGCTGCCATGATCAGGCCCCCTCTACGTCCGCGAACGACGCCTGGTAGGCGGCGAACTGGGCTCGTTCCTCGTCGACGAGCGCATGCCCGTCCGCGTACACGTTCTCGAAGACGGCGAATTTGTCCGGGTCCGGCATGGCCCGTACCGCTTCGCGCACTCGCCTGCCCAACGCCTCGGACTCGGTCTCCAGTTCCGCGAAGAATCCCTCGTCCGCGTGGTTTGAGGCCTCCAGGTACCGGCGAAGGCGCAGGATCGGGTCCTTGGCCTCCCAGGCCTCGCGCTCCTCGTCGGCCCGGTACTTGGTCGGGTCGTCGGAGGTGGTGTGGGCGCCCATCCGGTAGGTGTACGCCTCGACGAGCGTCGGGCCCTCGCCGCTGCGGGCGCGCTCCAGCGCCCACTTGGTGACCGCGAGGCAGGCCAGCACGTCGTTGCCGTCGACCCGGACGCCGGGGAAGCCGAAGCCCTGGGCGCGCTGGTAGAGCGGGACACGGGTCTGCTTCTCGGTCGGCTCGGAGATCGCCCACTGGTTGTTCTGGCAGAAGAACACGACCGGGGCGTTGTAGACCGCGGAGAAGGTGAACGATTCGGCGACATCGCCCTGGCTGGAGGCGCCGTCGCCGAAGTAGGCGATCACCGCGCTGTCCGCGCCGTCCTTGGCGACGCCCATCGCGTAGCCGGTGGCGTGCAGCGTCTGGGAGCCGATGACGATCGTGTAGAGGTGGAAGTTGTTGGTGTTGGGGTCCCAGCCGCCGTGGTTGACGCCGCGGAACATGCCCAGCAGGTTGGTCGGGTCGACCCCGCGGCACCAGGCGACGCCGTGCTCGCGGTAGGTCGGGAAGACGTAGTCGTCCTCGCGGGTGGCCCGGCCGGAGCCGATCTGGGCGGCCTCCTGGCCGAGCAGGGACGCCCACAGGCCCAGCTCGCCCTGGCGCTGCAGGGCGGTGGCCTCGGCGTCGAAGCGGCGGGTGAGCACCATGTCGCGGTACAGGCCGCGCAGCTCCTCGGGGGTGATCCCGGCGACGTACGCGTCGTACTCGGCGTTCTTGACCCGCTTGCCCTCGGGGGTCAGCAGCTGGACGAGCTCGGGATCGGTGCTCTTCTTCGAGGTGGTGCGGCTGGTGGTGCGCTTGGTGCCGGTCTTGCTGCCGGTGGTACCGGCTTTGCCTGCGGCGCTGCGTCGCGGTTCGCTCGCGGCACTGCTGTCCACGGTCACGTGTGCTCCTCCGTCGGTCCGGCCCCCGGGGTTGCCGGGTGAACCAGTGCGGCTCACCTGCTTCCGACACCCGTGGCACGGGGTGTGTGCCACTCGGCCGGGAACAGGCGTGACAGGTGCCCCGGCGAGCGCCCTGCAACATGCACGTTACCCAGTGCTCCACATTTCTGTGAAACCCCTTCTGACCTGCGTTTTTGCTTGGAAATCCAAGTACTTTTTGCTTGGGTTTCCTAGTAAATCGACGCGGGCCGGAAGGTCGCTGGTCAGAGCCTTGCAGGAGGCCGGAGCAACGGCACGTTATCCCGCCGCCCAGGGCCACGGGAAGACATCGAGGGGCCCGATCCGCTCGCCGGGCACCGAGCGCGGCGCCGCGACCCTACGCCGCACGGCGCGCCCCCGGGGCGCGTCTTTCGCACCGGCATTCGCCACGGTGCACCATGTGACCAAAAGCGACCACCGATGACTGCCTGCGACAACGCCCAGCTCACAGGGCTGGAGCTTGCTCTAACATCTGCCGCGTGCCGCGCTCTTGTTTACCACCCCCCGTGCCTCACGCGCCCCCTCTGGGCGCCCTGCTCCGGCTGTACGCCGCCGGTTCCGCGCTCGCCTGCGAGCCGGTCGAACAGGGCCTGCTCAACCGCGGCTACCGCCTCCGCACCACCCGCGGCCGCTACTTCCTGAAACACCACTTCGACCCCGACACCGCGGACCCGGCCGCCATCGAACGACGTCATCTGGCCACCCTGCGGCTGGCCGCCCTGGGTGTCCCGGTCGCCCCGCCCCTCGCCCACCGCGACGGCCGTACGGTCGCCGTCGTGGGCGGCCACGCCTACGCCCTGCACCCCTGGATCGACGGCCGGCACCGGCACGGCGGACAGCTCACGCGCGGGGAGTGCGCCCGGCTCGGCGCGCTCCTCGGTGCCGTGCACGCCTGCCTGGAGCGGGTGATGCCGCCCAAGGGGCGCACCCGCCCGGCCACCAGCCCCCATCCGGTCGAGAGCGCCGACCCCGCCGACACCTTCGCGCTCATCGACGACCTGCTCGCCCAGGTCAGCCGGCACCGCCCCGCCGACGCCTTCGACGAACTCGCCCGGCACCGGCTGCTCGAACGCCGTGCGCTGCTGGAGCAGCACAGCGCCCGGCGCCCGCCGCGCGGCGCCTCGGTGGGCTGGGTACACGGCGACTTCCACCCGTTCAACCTGCTCTACAAGGACGACGCACCCGCCGCGATCGTCGACTGGGACCGGCTCGGCGTGCAGCCCCGCGCGGAGGAGGCCGTACGCGCCGCCGTGATCTTCTTCGTCCGCCCGGCGGGGGCGCTCGACCTGCGGAAGGTGCGGGCGTACGCGCGCGCGTACCGGCGCGCGGCCGGGGCCACGCCCTCGGAGCTCGCGGCGGCCGTGCACCGCGTGTGGTGGGAGCGGCTCAACGACTTCTGGATGCTGCGCTGGCACTACGAGCGCGGCGACACCCGCGCGGACCCCCAGTTCCCGGCCGCCTCGGCACTCGCCGTGTGGTGGACCAGGGAGTACGACGCGGTGTGCGACGCCTTCGTCCAGTAGCCGGTGACCGGCAGCTGGTGGCCGACACCCAGCGACTGGTGGTCGGCAGCCGGTGGCGGCCGGTCAGCCGAAGGGCGTCGCTGTCCTTCAACCGCCGCCCAGGCCGGTGCCCTCAATGGTGTTGCCGCCGTCGCCGCTGCCGCCGTCCGTGCCGGTCGTGTCCGAGGGGTCCGTCGCCGGAGAGCTCTCGGTGTCGGTCGGCTGCGAGGCGCTCGCCGTGTCGCTCGGCTCGTCGCTCGGCTCGCTGCTCTGCGTCTCGGACGGGGTGTACGACGGGGTCTGCGACGGCGTGTAGTCCGAGTTGTCGTCGCTGCCGGTGCCGCTGGTGTCGGTCTCCGTGTCCGTGGCCGTGTCGCTGGCCTCGTCGGACGGGCTCGCGCTGGCCGTCTCGTCCTTGGTGGTCTGCGAGGTGGTCGGCGACTGCGTCGTACCCGTGCCGCCGTCCCCGCCGCCACCGCCGTTGTTCAGCGCCAGGGCGACGCCCGTCGCGATGGCGATCACCGCGAGGACGGCCAGGATCCACAGCTTGCCGCGGCCGCTGCCCCGGTTGCCGTGCCCCTCGAAACCGCCGTCGTCGCCGCCTCCGTAGCCGCCCGGCAGGATCGGCTGCGGGATCTGCGTGGTCCCGGCGGCGGCCGCCGGGTGCGGCATCACGGTCGTCCCGGCGAAACCGGCCGCCTGGGTGTTGCGGCCGTCGTGCACGGTGACCGGCCCGGTGTTCCAGGTGCCGGTGTGGCTGCCCTGGTCGTACAGCATCTGCAGGCCGTACTGGACCAGGCCGCGCATCTCCTCGGCGGTCTGGAAGCGGTCGTCGGGCTCCTTGGCGAGCGAGCGCATGACCAGGCCGTCCAGCTCCGGCGGGGCGGCGCCCTCGGAGGTCTGGGACGGCGGCATCGGGATGTCCTGGACGTGCTGGTAGACCACGGCCAGCGGGGTCTCGCCGATGAACGGGGGCCTGAGGGCGAGGAGTTCGTAGAGCAGGCAGCCGGTGGCGTACAGGTCGGAGCGGTGGTCGACGGCCTTGCCGAGCGCCTGCTCCGGGGAGAGGTACTGGGGCGTGCCCATGACCATGCCGGTCTGCGTCATCGTCGTGGACGCGCCGTGCAGGGCGCGGGCGATGCCGAAGTCCATCACCTTGACGGCGCCGTTGTGGGTGATGATCACGTTGGCCGGCTTGATGTCACGGTGCACGATGCCGTGCTGGTGCGAGTAGGCCAGCGCCTCGAGGACACCGGAGACGATGATCAGGGCCTGCTCGGGGCCCGGCGCCTGGGCGTCGATCAGCAGCTCGCGGATGGTGCGGCCCTCGACCAGCTCCATCACGATGTACGGCACGGACTGGCCGCCGACCACGTCCTCGCCGGAGTCGTAGACCGCCACGATCGCGTGGTGGTTGAGCCCGGCGACCGACTGGGCCTCGCGCGTGAAGCGGGCCTTGGAGACCGGGTCCTCGGCGAGGTCGGCGCGGAGCAGCTTCACGGCCACGGTGCGGCCGAGCCGTACGTCCTCGGCGGCGAACACCTCGGCCATGCCGCCCCGGCCGAGGCGGTGGGTCAGCCGGTACCGGCCGTCGCCGACCAGGCCCTGGTTGCCCCACATCTCCGGCGCGTCTGACATGCCGCCGCCAGTCGCCTCGGGGTCGGACGGGCCCTGGGCGCTGTGCGTCTGTGCCATCGGTCCTCGCCGTCGTTTCTGCCCGCGGTGCGCGCGGTGTTGTCACGGTCTCCGTCGGCCACGCTACAGCCTCCGCGCAACCCGTCGGTCCGGGTTCCGGCCCGTGGACGGACCGGCCATCAAACCCGTACCACGCACTCTCGTGCAAATTCTGTGTACCGGACGTACGGCCGCTGTAACGCTTCCACGACTCTTCCTTCGCGTACGGTCACGGAACGGGCACCGCGCTTGACGTGTCAGTGCCCTCCGGCAGACTTGGCCGGGAATGAGACATGCGATCAACAAAGGTGCCTGAGTGCCGGGCGGGGGACGGGAAAAATGAGCCAGGACGGCACACACGGCCGCTATACGGGGTGGGCTCTGGCCGGTGGCCGCTACCAGCTGCGCGACCTGCTCGGCGAGGGCGGCATGGCCTCCGTGCACCTGGCCTACGACGCGGTCCTGGACCGCCAGGTCGCGATCAAGACCCTGCACACCGAACTCGGCCGGGAACAGGCCTTCCGCGAGCGCTTCCGCCGCGAGGCCCAGGCAGTGGCCAAGCTCACGCACACCAACATCGTCTCCGTCTTCGACACCGGCGA
Organism: Streptomyces sp. NPDC047061; assembly: GCF_040643955.1. Classification (NCBI taxonomy): domain Bacteria; kingdom Bacillati; phylum Actinomycetota; class Actinomycetes; order Kitasatosporales; family Streptomycetaceae; genus Streptomyces; species Streptomyces sp. NPDC047061. The sequence continues at coordinate 376,729 of NZ_JBEYVI010000004.1, read as the reverse complement.
GGACGAGGTGGACGGCTCGACGATGCCGTACATCGTCATGGAGTACGTCGAGGGCCGCCCGCTCGGCTCGGTGCTGGAGGAAGACGTACGGCAGTACGGCGCGATGCCCGCCGACAAGGCGCTGAGGATCACCGCCGACGTGCTGGCCGCGCTGGAGATCAGCCACGAGATGGGGCTGGTCCACCGCGACATCAAGCCCGGCAACGTGATGATGACCAAGCGCGGGGTCGTCAAGGTGATGGACTTCGGCATCGCCCGCGCCATGCAGTCCGGGGTCACCTCGATGACCCAGACCGGCATGGTCGTCGGCACCCCGCAGTACCTCTCCCCGGAGCAGGCCCTGGGCCGGGCCGTGGACGCCCGCTCCGACCTCTACTCGGTCGGCATCATGCTGTTCCAGCTGGTCACCGGGCGGCTGCCGTTCGACGCGGACTCGCCGCTGGCCATCGCCTACGCGCACGTCCAGGAGGAGCCGGTCGCGCCCTCCTCGATCAACCGCGCCCTTCCGCCGGCCGTGGACGCGCTGGTCGCCCGCGCGCTGAAGAAGAACCCGAACGAGCGCTTCCCGACCGCCGAGTCCATGCGCGACGAGTGCCTGCGGGTCGCCGCCTCGCTCCAGCCGGCCGCGCCGAGCATCGTCCCGGGCATCCCGCCGACGCAGAGCGGCGCCGGGGTCGGCTCCGCCGTGTTCCCGCCGGTCGGGCAGGCCACGCCGGCACCTCCCGGGCCCGTGCAGACGCCGTACCAGCCGACACCGGCCCAGGCCCCGGCCCCGCACCCGTACGGCACTCCGCCCCCGCCCCCTGGTCCCGGCCCCGCTCAGGCGTACGGCTATCCGCAGCAGGCGGGGTACCGGACTCCGGCCGGGTACGCCCAGCCTGCGCCGTCGACGCCGCCCCCGTACAACATCACGCCCCAGGCGCCGTCCGGCGGCGGGAAGAGCAACCGGCCGGTGGTCATCGGGTCGGTCGCGGTGTCGCTGGTCGCGGTGATCGGCCTGCTCGTCGCACTGGCGATGAACACCGGCGACGACAGCACCGGCGGCAGCGGTGGCAGCAGTGGCAGCACCGCCAGTGCCTCGGCCTCGCACGCGTCGGGCTACCGCGGTCCGGACACCGCGAAGACCGTCGAGAAGACCGAGTGCACCGAACCCCAGGAGTCCTACGACGACCCGGACAAGATCCAGGTCCCGGACTTCAAGTTCAAGTACATCAAGTCGGTCAAGGAGTGCTTCCAGGCCGCCGGATGGCAGATGAAGATCCTCTCCGTGGACGAGAACACGTACGGCGACGGCACGGTCATGGAGCAGTTCCCGTCCTCCGGCACCGACGTCGACCCGCAGGACATGCCGACCATCGAGCTCAAGGTGTCGACCGGCAACCCGGCGACCGGCTGACGCGAGGCGCGGCAGGAGCACGCGAGGCGCAGCGGCACGCGAGGCGCGGCAGGAAAAGGGCCCGGCGGTCGTACGCCGGGCCCTTCGCCGTCTCGGAAGTTGCAGAGTCTCTAGAGGTAGGGCCCGCCTGAGCGGCCGGCCGGGCCGTGCTCCTCGCCCTCGTGGCCGACGCCCGGCGGCAGCGCGCGCCGCATCTGCTCCAGCTGGGCACGGGCGGCCATCTGCTGGGCGAACAGGGTGGTCTGGATCCCGTGGAACAGCCCCTCCAGCCAGCCCACCAACTGGGCCTGCGCGATACGCAGTTCCGCGTCGGAAGGGGTCGAGTTCTCGGTGAACGGAAGCGAGAGCCGCTCCAGCTCCTCCACCAGCTCCGGCGCCAGACCGTCCTCCAGCTCCTTCACGGAGCTGGCGTGGATCTCCTTGAGCCGGACCCGGCTGGCCTCGTCGAGGGGAGCCGCGCGCACCTCCTCCAGGAGCTGCTTGATCATGCTGCCGATGCGCATGACCTTGGCAGGCTGCTCCACCATCTCCGTCACCGGGATCTCGCGGGAGTCCTCGTCCCCGTTGCCGCCGCCGAGTGCCATCCCGTCCTGGCCCACGACCAGGATCTGGGGATTCTCGGGCGACCGTTCGTTCCTCGGCATCTCCATGCCGCCATTCTCTCGCACCCGTACACCTCACCACCGTGGTGCCCCCCATGGGGGCTGATCCACCTTTCGGAACCGCCCCGGACCGGTCGTAGACCCATCGGCCCAACAAGAAATGCCGTGTTTGTCGGCGAATGTGAGGCTGGTGTGCGTCTGCCTGACGACGACTGTGTTCCAGGAGGTCACCGACGTGGCTCCAAGGCTGCGACTCCCCCGCGCCGCCACCCGGCCGCCCGCGGCACGCCCGCTCGGCCGTCTGCTGCTCGCCCTGGCGGCGGCCCTGCTGCCGTTGCTGCCGTGCGGCACCGCCGTCGCGTACGACCCCGAGCCGCTGCCCTCGGACTCCGCCAGCGCCTCGGCCACCCCCGAGCCGTCGCTGGCCGGCACGCTGGCCGGTGAGGGCCGGATGCGGCCGGGGCGGCCCCAGGGACCGGCGACGAAGGTCGAGAGCCAGGACGCCGACGACCCGGACGAGCCTGACGACCCCGACAGGCCCGACAGGCCCGACGAGCCCGACGGCGAGGGGACGGCCACGGAGCCTGCATCGAGCGGGGCCGAAAGCCCGGCGGGCACCACCTCCGCACCGCCGCCCCGGGAGGCCTTCCTGGCCCCGACCTCGCCCCAGCCCCAGCCCGCGGGCCAGGCCATGGGCACGGGTCAGGACGACGGCACCGAGCCCATGCTGCACATCCTTCCGCTCGGCAGCGGCCTGGTCCTGATCGGCCTCGGGCTCGGCCTCGCCTTCGTCGGCTTGCGGCTACGACGGGGATAGCGCGGGTACGGGACCGCGGGTACGGGCCGCGCCGGCACGTCGGTGTCCGCGGCGGCGGTGGCGTTACCGGGTGACCAGCAGGACCTTGCCGATGTGCTCGCTGGCCTCGACCACCCGCTGGGCCTGTGCCGCGTCCGCCATCGGCAGTTCCCGGTCGACGACCGGGCGGACATGGCCCTGGGCGATCAACGGCCACACGTGCTCCCGCACCGCCGCGACGATGGCCGCCTTCTCGCCCAGCGGCCGGGCACGCAGCGAGGTCGCACTGATCGCGGCCCGCTTGCCGAGCAGCGCACCGATGTTCAGCTCGCCCTTGACACCGCCCTGCAGACCGATGATCGCGAGCCGTCCGTTGACCGCGAGCGCCTGCACGTTCCGGTCCAGGTACTTGGCACCCATGTTGTCGAGGATGACGTCGGACCCCACGCCGTCGGTGGCCTGCTTCACCTCGGCCACGAAGTCCTGCTCGCGGTAGTTGACGAGGATGTCCGCGCCCAGCTCGGCGCAGAAGTCCAGCTTCTCCTTCGTGCCCGCGGTGACCGCGACCCGGGCACCGACCGCCTTGCCCAGCTGGACCGCCATGGTGCCGATGCCGCTGGAGCCACCGTGCACGAGAAGGTTCTCGCCGGGGCGCAGGTGAGCGATCATGAAGACGTTCGACCAGACCGTGCAGGCCACCTCGGGCAGCGCGGCGGCCTGCTTCAGGTCCACGCCCTCGGGCACCGGCAGCAGCTGCCCGGCCGGCACGGCAACCTTCTCGGCGTAGCCACCGCCCGCGAGCAGCGCGCACACCTCGTCGCCGACCGACCAGCCGGAAACGCCGGAGCCGAGCTCGACGATCCGCCCGGAGCACTCCAGACCGGGGTACGGGGAGGCACCCGGCGGCGGGTCGTAGTAGCCCTGCCGCTGCATGATGTCGGCGCGGTTGACGGCGCTGGCCACCACCTCGACCAGCACTTCGCCCTCACCGGGCACCGGATCGGGCACCTCGTCCCACACCAGCGCCTCGGGCCCACCAGGTTCGGGAATCGTGATCGCATACATGCGGCCGACGCTACTCCCCGCATGTCCGGGCCCCGCCGGTGACGTCACCGGCCGCTCGCCCGGTCAGGCGCGGGGCAGCGGTCGTACGTCCGGCGCGATCCGGTTGCCCGGCGAGGCCCGCACGATCGTGATCAGCCGGTCCGTCGGCTCGATCGTGCCGACGGCCGGATCGTCGTACCCGAGCACCCGGTGTCCGCGTACGACGCTCACCACCAGGTCGGCCGTCTCGCGGGGGGTCCTGCCGACCTCGGCCTTGACCGCCGGGCGTTCCACGAGGTCCAGGCCGCTGCCCTGCTGGATGAGGTCCTCCATGACCATGCCGGCGGCCGGGCTGAGCACGGACAGCCCGAGCAGCCGTCCGGCGGCGCTGGCGCTGGTGATGACGGCGTCGGCGCCGGACTGCTTGAGCAGCGGCGCGTTCTCCTCCTCGCGGACCGCGGCCACGATCTTCGCGGCCTTGTTGAGCTGCCGGGCCGTCAGGGTCACCAGCACGGCCGTGTCATCACGCTGGGTCGCGATGATGATCTGCCGCGCCCGCTGCACCTCGGCCCGCTTCAGCACATCGCTGCGGGTCGCGTCGCCCATGACTCCCGCGTATCCCTCGGCGGTGGCCGCCTCGATCACCTTGGAGCTCGGGTCGACCACGACCACCTGCTCCGCCTTCAGCCCGGTCGCACAGACGGTCTGGATCGCCGACCGCCCCTTCGTCCCGAACCCGATGACGACGGTGTGATCCCGCAAGGCGGACCTCCAGCGGTTCAGGCGCCATTCCTCCCGGGTGCGTTCGGTGAGGACTTCGAGTGTGGTGCCGACCAGGATGATCAGGAACAGCACGCGCAGGGGCGTGATGACGAAGATGTTGGTGAGCCGTGCACCGTCGCTGACGGGGGTGATGTCTCCGTAGCCGGTGGTGGAGAGGGTGACGGTCGCGTAGTAGAAGGCGTCGAGGAGGTCGACGGAGCCGTCGGAGTTGTCGGTGTAGCCGTCGCGGTCGGCATAGACGATCAGCGCGGTGGCGACCAGCACCAGCAGGGCCATGAGCAGCCGTTTGGCGACCTGGCGGATCGGGCGCTCCACCACTTTCTTCGGGAGTTTCACCCGATGGGTCACGAGATGTTCGTCCGCCTGGCGGGCGATGGCGTCATGGCCCGGAAGTTTCACGTGAAACACACCCCGATGCCCGCGGCCGCCCACGGCAGGTCGAGGAGTTCCGTCTCCTCGCCCTGCTGTGCTCCGCCCGGCGGCACGACCGCAAGGGCGTCGGCGGCGGCGATGCCCCGGAGCATGGCCGGGCCGTTGTAGTGCAGCGGGATCGCGGTGTCGCCCCGCAGGACGACCGGGACGAGCCGGGTGTCGTAGGGGTGTCCGTGGGCCGCTTCTGCCAGCGGCAGCGCATACGGCTCGGGGGCCGGGTGGGCGGCGAGGGTACGCAGCAGAGGTTCGGCGAGGGTGAGCAGGCCGGAGACGGCTGCAAGGGGGTTGCCGGGGAGGCCGACGAGGTGCTGGTCCTGCTTGGTGCGGGCCAGCAGCATGGGGTGGCCGGGGCGCACCTTGACGCCGTCGACGAGAAGCTCGGCGCCGATGCGCTGCAGGGTGGGGTGGATGTGGTCGACCGGGCCGGAGGCGGTGCCGCCCGTGGTGATGACGAGATCGGCCGTCGAGGCGGTGATCGCCTTGTACAGGGCCTTGGCGTCGTCGCCGAGCCGGCGTACGGCGGTGACCTCGGCGCCGAGCGCACGCAGCCAGGGCGGCAGCATCGGGCCGAGCGCGTCCCGGATGAGCCCGTCGTGTGGCAGTCCCTCGGTCAGCAGCTCGTCGCCCAGGATCAGGACTTCGACGCGGGGGCGGGGGACCGCGGTGACGGTGTCGTACCCGGCGGCCGCGGCGAGACCGAGGACGGCCGGGGTGGCGAGGGTGCCGACGGGCAGCAGCTGGTCGCCGCTGCGGCACTCCTGACCGCGCGGCCGGATGTCCTGGCCGTGGATCACCTCACGGGTGGGGTGCAGCCGGCCCTGGGCGTCGAGACGGCCGTGCTCGCTGCGGAGCACCGCGGTGGTGTCCGCCGGGATCCGGGCCCCGGTGGCGATACGGACCGCCTCGCCGTCCGTGAGCGGCTCGGGCTGCGCGTGCCCCGCCAGCACGCCCTCCGCACGTACGTGCCAGGGGCCGGGGCCGGCGACCGCCCAGCCGTCCATCGCGGAGGTGTCGAAGGAGGGCAGGTCGGTGAGTGCGTCCAGCGGGGCGGCGAGGGTCAGGCCGAGGGCATCGGCCAGGGGTACGGAGACGGGGGCGCGACGGGCGCCGGACCGGGCGGCGCGGGCGGCGGTCTCGCGGGCCCGGGGCCAGGGGGTGGCGCGGTGGCGGTGCGCCGACGGTCCGCCGTGGGTGTGCCCGCGCTGGGCGGATGCGCCGTGGTGGGTGGGCGCGGCGGTCGCGTCCTGCCGGGGCTCCCTGGGCTCTCTCACGAGGGCGAGCGCCTCCTCGACGTCGAGATCGTCGTCGGTGTCCGCGGCGGCGGATGTGCCGGCCCGGGCGCCGGGGGCGGTCATCGGCCGGGCCCGGGGGCTGGGGGCGGTCATCGGCCGGGCCCGGGGGCTGGGGGCGGTCATCGGCCGGGCCCGGGGGCTGGGTTGTCAGGGACCACCTTGCCGGAGCCCGGCCCGTCGGTGGCGGGCTGCTCGGTGGCGGGCTGCTCGGTGGCGGGGTTCTCGGTGAGCCTGTCGGTGGGCTTCTCGGTGGGCTTGTCGGTGGCGGTGTTCGCCTCTTCCGCCCAGCGCAGGGCCAGCGCGACAGCCTTCTGGGCCGCCTCGGCGACCGCTTCGGGGCCGCCCTTGCCCTGTGCGGCCGCGTAGCCGACGAGGAAGGTGGTGAGCGGGGCGGCGGGACGGGCCACGCCGTGCGCGGCGTCCCGGGCCAGGTCGAGCAGGACGCGCGTGTCGACGTCCAGGTCGATGCCCAGCTCGTCCTTGACTGCGGAGATCCATTCATCCAACACGTGTCCATGCTCCCTGATGTGTGCCCTGGCGTCGGCGATGTCGTCCCAGGTGTCGCAGTCGAAGGACGCGAGGGGGTCCGGGACGCGGGTGAGGCTCAGTGCGGCGGTCAGGCGCCGCAGGGGGAGGCCGGTGAGGCCGTTGTCGCCACCGGTGCCGTTGCCTTCGGCGAGGGCCGAGAGGGCGTGGCGCAGCACCGCTGTCCGGTAGGCCGCCACGAGGGGTTGGTCCCTGCCGTCGGCGTCGGTGAGCAGCGCGGCGTCCGCGCCGGAGGCGCACAGGGCCGACAACAGGCGCCCCACCGTTGCCTCTTCGAGGAACGGGAGGTCCGCGGAGAGTACGACCGCGCAGGCGGCGGTGGTGTGACGCAGGCCGGCGCCGAGGGCGGCGACCGGGCCGCCGCCCGGGGGGTTCTCGCGGGTCCAGTGGACCGGGCGGGAGGTGGGGCGGGGGGCCGCCACGACGACGGTCCGCCGGGCGCCGGCGCAGGCCGCGAGGACGCGGTCGAGGAGGGGGCGGCCGCCCACCCGGACGGAGGGCTTGTCGGCCCCGCCGAGGCGCCTTGCGGCGCCACCGGCCAGCACGATCGCGTCGTAGGGCGGGGGGTCGGTGGCGGTCACCTTTCGAGTATGGGGGGCGTTCTGATCACGGGGAACCGATGGGGGGCGTGGGATCCGCAGGGTGTGGTTGCGGATGTGCGCCCAAGGGGGTGGGGCCGTGGGCACGAGTGCGGGTGCGGGTGCGTCGTGGCCCGCGCGGCGGAGCCGCATATTGATACAGCCCCGCGCCCCTGAGGGGCGCGCTGCAGTCAGAGCGTCCTGAGCAGTACCGTCGGCTGTTCCACGCAGTCGGCGACGTACCTCAGGAACCCTCCCGCCGTGCCGCCGTCGCAGACGCGGTGGTCGAAGGTGAGCGACAGCTGGACGACCTGGCGGACCGCCAACTCTCCCTCGTGGACCCACGGCTTGGCGACGATGCGGCCCACGCCGAGCATCGCCGCCTCGGGGTGGTTGATGATCGGGGTGGAGCCGTCGACGCCGAAGACGCCGTAGTTGTTCAGGGTGAAGGTGCCGCCCGTGAGGTCCGTGGGGGTGAGCGTGCCGGCGTGGGCCGACTCGGTCAGGCGGGCGAACTCCGCCGTCAGGGACTCGGCGTCGCGGGCCTGGGCGTCGCGGACGACGGGGACGACCAGGCCCCGGTCGGTCTGGGCGGCGAAGCCCAGGTGGACGTGGTCGAGCTGGACGATCTCGCGGGCCTCGACGTCGACGTAGGAGTTCAGCTCGGGGTGGCGGGCCAGGGCGGCCGTGCAGATCCGGGCGAGGAGCGCGAGGAGGGAGATCCTCGGGCCCGCCGCCGTGTTCATCGCGGTGCGCGCACGCATCAGCTCGGTCGCGTCGGCGTCCACCCAGCAGGTCGCGTCGGGGATCTCCCGGCGGCTCCGGGAGAGCTTGTCGGCGACCGCGCCGCGGATGCCCTTGAGGGGGATGCGGGTACCGGACGGGGCGGTCACAGGCGGGGCCGGGGTCTTCGGGGCGGCGGCGCGGGCCGCGCTGACCCGCAGGGCGTCCTCGACGTCGGCGCGCAAGATCAGGCCGTCGGGGCCCGAACCGGACAGCCGGCGCAGGTCCAGGTCGTTGTCCCGGGCGAGGCGGCGGACCAGGGGGGAGATCACCGGAACGGGGCCCTCGGTGAGCGAAGCGGGCGGTGCGGGCACGTGCGCGTGGGGGGCCCGGGCCGCTTCCGCGACGGCGGTGTGCGGCGCGGGTCGCGGGTCGCCGCCCCGGTCGGCCGTGCCGTTGGCCCGCTCCGGGGCGGTGTTGCGGATCCGTCGGCGGCGCGCCGGGGGCGTCCCCGTGCCGTATCCCACCAGGACGTTGCCGGAGCCCTCCGGCTCGGGGACCGCGGTGGCCTCGCCGACGGCGACCGTCAGGAGCGGGGCGCCGACGGGCAGTTCGGTGCCCTCCTCGCCGAAGCGGGCGGTGACCACACCGCCGTAGGGGCAGGGGACCTCGACCATCGCCTTGGCCGTCTCGACCTCGACGACCGGCTGGTCGATCGCGACGACCTCGCCGACCTGGACCAGCCAGGTGACGATCACCGCCTCGGTGAGCCCCTCCCCGAGGTCGGGCAGTTTGAACTCCAGCACCTGTGCCATCAGCCCTCGGCCTCCCACTGCAGACGCGCCACCGCGTCCAGGATGCGGTCGACGCCGGGCAGGTGGTGGCGCTCCAGCATCGGCGGCGGGTAGGGGATGTCGAACCCGGCCACGCGCAGCACCGGTGCCTCCAGGTGGTGGAAGCAGCGCTCGGTCACGCGTGCCGCGATCTCCCCTCCCGGTCCGCCGAACCCGCCCGACTCGTGTACGACGACCGCGCGCCCGGTGCGCCGAACCGAGGCGCAGACCGTCTCGTCGTCGAGCGGCACCAGGGAGCGCAGGTCGACGACTTCGAGGTCCCAGCCCTCCGCCTGGGCGGCCTCGGCGGCTTCGAGGCAGACCGGTACGGACGGGCCGTAGGTGATGAGCGTGGCGCTGCGTCCTGTGCGGCGCACCACCGCGCGGCCGATGGGTTCAACGTCCGTCGGGTGCTCGGGGTTCCAGGTGTCCTTGGACCAGTACAGGCGCTTGGGTTCGAGGAAGACGACCGGGTCGTCGGAGGCGATGGCCCGGCGCAGCAGGCCGTAGGCGTCGGCGACCGTGGCGGGGGTGACGACGTACAGGCCGGGGGTGGCCATGTAGTAGGCCTCGGAGGAGTCGCTGTGGTGCTCGACGCCGCCGATGCCGCCGCCGTAGGGGACCCGGACGGTGATCGGGAGGGGCATCCGGCCGCGGGTGCGGTTGCGCATCCGCGACACATGGCTGATGAGTTGCTCGAAGGCGGGGTAGGCGAAGGCGTCGAACTGCATCTCCACGACCGGGCGCAGCCCGTACATGGCCATGCCGACGGCGGTGCCGAGGATGCCGGCCTCGGCGAGGGGGGTGTCGGTGCAACGGGTCTCGCCGAACTCCTTGGCGAGGCCGTCGGTGACCCGGAAGACCCCGCCGAGGGTGCCGACGTCCTCGCCCATGACATGCACGGCGGGGTCGGCGGCCATGGCGTCCCGCAGCGCGCGCGTGAGCGCCTGCGCCATGGTGGCCGGCTTGACGGCGACGGTCGTCATCGGTGGCCGCCTTCCTGGTCCTGCTGCTCGGCGTCCTGCTGCTCGGCCTCCAGTTCGGCGCGGAGCAGGGCGCGCTGTTCGCGCAGTTGCGTGGTGGTCTCGGCGTACACCTGGTCGAAGAGGTGCATGGGGTCGAGTTCGGGGTCGCGGTTCATGCGTTCGCGCAGGTCGGCGGCCATGGTCTCGGCGTCCTCGCGGGCGCGCCGGACGGTGTCCTCGTCGAGCAGGCCGCGGTCGGTCAACTCGCGCTCAAGGAGCAGGATCGGGTCGTGGTCGCGCCAGGCGTCGACCTCGGTGTCGCCGCGGTAGCGGGTGGCGTCGTCGGCGTTGGTGTGGGCCTCGATCCGGTAGGTGACCGCCTCGACCAGGGTCGGGCCGCCGCCCTCGCGCGCGTGGCGTACGGCGTCGGCGAGTACCTCGTGCACGGCGGCCGCGTCGTTGCCGTCGACCAGGCGGCCCGGCATGCCGTATCCGACGGCCTTGTGGGCCAGGGAGGGGGCGGCGGTCTGCTTGGCGAGCGGGACGGAGATGGCGAAGCCGTTGTTCTGGACCAGGAAGACGACCGGGGCCTGCCAGACGGCGGCGAAGTTCAGGGCCTCGTGGAAGTCGCCCTCGCTGGTGCCGCCGTCGCCGACCATGGCGAGCGCGACCACGTCGTCCCCCTTGAGGCGGGCCGCGTGGGCGAGGCCGACGGCGTGCGGGAGCTGGGTGGCGAGGGGGGTGGAGAGGGGGGCCACGCGGTGGGCGTAGGGGTCGTAGCCGGTGTGCCAGTCGCCGCGCAGCAGGGTGAGTGCCTCGACGGGGTCCACGCCCCGGGCGATCACCGCGAGGGTGTCCCGGTAGCTGGGGAAGAGCCAGTCGCGCTCTTCGAGGGCGAGCGCGGCGGCGACCTCGCAGGCCTCCTGGCCGGTGCTGGAGGGGTAGACGGCGAGACGGCCCTGTTTGGTGAGGGCGGTCGCCTGGGCGTTGTACCTGCGGCCGCGCACGAGCTGGGTGTACAGCCGTCGCAGCAGCTCCGGGTCGGCCTTGGCGGCCGACTCCGTTCCGAGGACGCGGTACGGGCGCTCGTCGGGCAGCAGCGGCGCGGGGTCCGTCCGGGGCTGCCAGGCGGGCGGCGGCGACGGGCGGTATGCGCCGCGCTGCTCCATGACCGTCATGACGGCACCTCCTCATGGGGGTGGCTACGGGAGACGGATCGCCTGTGACCCGTCCCACCTACCGATTGTTCGGTCGTCGGCACATTTTGGCTACAGGCGGCTGCAGGCTGTGGACAAACGGTTCTCCACAGCCTGGAATGAACGCAGTACGTCCATGGTAGGGAGGCGGGGGGACATGGCACCTGAACAAATGGCCGAGGGGCCGCAGGATCGCGCCGCGCTGCCGCCCGCGCGCCCGCTGGACGCCATCGATCAGGACATCCTGCAGATCCTCCAGGCGGACGGCCGGGCGTCGATACGGTCGGTCGCCGAACACGTCCATGTCTCGCGCGCCAACGCCTACGCGCGTATCAACCGGCTCATCGAGGACGGCGTGATCCGCGGTTTCGGCGCTCGCGTGGACCATGAGCGGGCCGGCCAGGGCACCTCGGCCTACATCACGCTGAAGATCGTCCAGAACAGCTGGCGCACGGTCCGCGAGCAGCTGCGGCAGCTGCCCGGTGCCTCCCACATCGCCCTGGTGGGCGGCGACTTCGATGTCCTGCTCCTGGTGCACACGCCGGACAACCGGGCGCTGCGCGAGCTGGTGCTGACCCGGCTCCAGGCCATCCCCGAGGTGCTCAGCACCCGCACGCTGCTGGTGTTCGAGGAGGAGGACCTGGAGCCGGAGGGCTGAGGCCGGTCCGGGCCGGCCCGGGACGGCCGCCGGGGTCAGTGCGCGCGCAGGCCGGAGAAGGCGAGTCGCACGACCGCGTCGGAGACCTCGCGCTCGCTCACGCCGTGTCCGTTCGGGCGGTACCACTCCACGATCGAGTTGACCATGCCGAAGACCAGCCGGGTGGCGAGGCGCACCTCGACGTCGCCGCGTATGTCCCCCTCGGCGGCGGCCGCCTTGAGCAGGTCGGCCACCCGGTGGTCGAAGTCCCGGCGCCGCTCCAGCGCCCAGCGCTCGGTGTCGGTGTTGCCGCGCACCCGCAGCAGCAGCGTCACGTACGGCAGTTCGGTGACCAGCACCTCGACCATGCGCCGTACGACGTACTCCAGGCGGTCGGCGGCGGGGCCCACGCGCGCGTGCTCCTCCTCGAGGATCCCGAACAGGCCGTCCAGGGCCCGGCTGACCGCGCGGCGCAGCAGCTCCTCCTTGCCGGAGACGTGGTGGTAGATCGACGACTTGGAGATGCCGGCCGCCTTGGAGAGGTGCTCCATGGAGGTGCCGTCGTAGCCGCGCTCGTTGAAGACCTGGACGGCCACCGAGAGCAGGGTCTCGGGGGTGTAGGTGTCGCGCTTGGCGGTGGTCATGAGGCGCCCTCCCGCTTCTCGGTGGCGTAGGCGTGGCGGTAGAGCGCGAGGGAGGGCGCGTAGCGGCCGCACGGATCGCGCAGGTGCAGGTCGTCGAGGAGGTCGTAGGCGAAGTCGCGGCCGAGGCGGCGGCTCCACTCGAAGGGGCCGAGCGGGTAGTTGACGCCCAGCCGCATCGCGGTGTCGATGTCCTCCTCGGTGGCGACGCCCTTGGCGACGGCGTCGTGCGCGAGGTCGATGACCCGGGCCACCGTGCGGGCGACGATCATGCCGGGCACGTCGCCGATGACACTGACCTGCTTGCCGAGCGCCTGGAAGAGGCCGATGGCCTCGCTGAGGGTCCGGGGCAGGGTCTCGTGGCCCGCGGAGAGGGCGATCCGGGTGGCGCGGCGGTAGTCCAGGGCGAGGTCGAAGTAGACGACGTCCCGGAACTCCACCGAGGTCTGGCCGTCGGCGAGGACCAGCTGGCCGCCGCTGGGCAGGACCAGGCGGGTGCCGTGGTCCTCGTCCTCCTCGCGGACCTGGATGCCCGCCTCGCGGATCATCGCGAGCACGTCGGCCGCGGGGCCCAGGCCGCCCTCGGCGACGACGTAGGCGGGCCGGTCGGCCGGCTCGGCGGTGTGCGGCTCGACGGGCTCGGCGTCGTCCGCGTAGTCGTACCAGCCGTGCCCGGTCTTGCGGCCGAGCCTGCCGGACTCGACCAGCCGGCGCTGGGCCAGGGAGGGCGCGAAGCGGACGTCCTGGAAGAAGGCCTGCCACACGGAGTGCGTGACGGACTCGTTGACGTCCTGGCCGATCAGGTCGGTCAGTTCGAAGGCGCCCATCCGGAAACCGCCGCACTCGCGCAGCACCGCGTCGATGGTGGCCGGGTCGGCGGCCTGCGCCTCGTGGACCGCGAAGGCCTCGGCGTAGAAGGGCCGCGCGATGCGGTTGACGATGAAGCCGGGGGTGTCCGCGCAGGCGACCGGCGTCTTGCCCCAGGAGCGGGCGGTCTCGTACGCGCGCGTGGCGGACGTGACGTCGGTGGCGAAGCCGGAGACGACCTCCACCAGCGGCAGCAGCGGGGCCGGGTTGAAGAAGTGCAGGCCGACCAGGCGGGAGGCGCTGCGCAGGGCGCCGCCGATGGCCGTCACCGACAGGGACGAGGTGTTGGTGGCGAGCAGACAGTCCTCGCCGACGATGTCCTCCAGGGCCCGGAAGATCTCCTGCTTGGCCTCCAGCCGCTCCAGCACGGCCTCCACGACCAGCGTGCAGTCGGCGAACTCGGCGAGTTCACCGGCGGGCACCAGCCGGGCGCGGGCGGCGTCGCGGGCGGCGGCCGTCATCCGGTCCTTCTCGACGAGCCGGTCGAGGCGGGCGCCGATCGCCGCGGCCGCCTCCCCGGCCCGCCCGGGGACGGTGTCGTACAGCCGGACGGGATGGCCCGCGACGAGTGCGACCTGGGCGATGCCCTGGCCCATGGTGCCGGTGCCGACGACTCCCACGGTGCTGCTGAGGTCGAGTGCTGTCATGTGCGCGATCCTCCCGCACGGGGTTTTCCACAGATGCGGCAGGCCCCCTTGTCCCGACCGATCGTTCGGTTACTCTAACTCTGTCCGGCCGTTTCCGCCCAGGTCATGAGCTTCGAGGGGAGCTCATCAGACGAGGAGTTGGTCCCGCATGACCGCCGAACTCACCGCGCACGAGCTGATCGCCAAGCACCGGCCCACGCTTGACCAGGCGCTGGAGGCGATCCGCACACGCGCGTACTGGTCCCCCCATCCCGAGCACCCCAAGGCCTACGGCGAGCACGGCAGCCTGGACGCGGCCGCGGGCAAGGCCGCCTTCGACGCCCTCCTCGGCACCCGCGTCGACCTCGGCCAGCCCGGCACCGACGACTGGACCGGCGGCGAGGTCTCCCCGTACGGCATCGAGCTGGGCGTGACCTACCCGCATGCCGACGTCGACACACTGCTGCCGGCGATGCAGGCCGGGCAGCGCGCGTGGCGCGACGCCGGCGCGGAGGCGCGCGCGGTGGTGTGTCTGGAGATCCTCAAGCGGATCAGCGACCGGACGCACGAGTTCGCGCACGCGGTCATGCACACCAGCGGCCAGGCCTTCATGATGGCGTTCCAGGCGGGCGGCCCGCACGCCCAGGACCGCGGCCTGGAGGCGGTGGCCTACGCCTACGCGGAGCAGGTCCGCACCCCCGACGCGGCCGAGTGGAGCAAGCCGCAGGGCAAGCGCGACCCGCTCGCGCTGACGAAGACGTTCAAGCCGGTCCCGCGCGGCATCGCGCTGGTCATCGGCTGCAACACGTTCCCGACGTGGAACGGCTACCCGGGCCTGTTCGCCTCCCTCGCCACCGGCAACGCGGTCCTGGTGAAGCCGCACCCGCGCGCGGTGCTGCCGCTGGCCCTCACCGTCCAGGTCGCCCGCCAGGTGCTCGCCGAGGCCGGCTTCGACCCGAACCTGGTGGCGCTGACGACGGAACACCCCGGCGAGGGCATCGCCAAGACGCTCGCGACCCGCCCGGAAATCAAGATCATCGACTACACCGGCTCGACCGCCTTCGGCGACTGGCTGGAGACCAACGCCCGCCAGGCTCAGGTGTACACGGAGAAGGCCGGCGTCAACACGGTCCTGGTCGAGTCGACCGACAACTACAAGGGCATGCTCTCCAACCTGGCCTTCTCGCTCTCCCTCTACAGCGGCCAGATGTGCACCACCCCGCAGAACCTGCTGATCCCCCGCGACGGCATCCGCACCGACGGGGGCCCCAAGACGTACGACGAGGTGGTCGCCGACATCGCCCGCGCGGTGGACGGCCTGCTCGGCGACGACGCCCGGGCGAACGCGCTGCTCGGCGCCATCGTCAACCCCGACGTCAAGGCCCGCCTGGAGGCCGCCGCCGGGCTCGGCGAGGTCGCCCTCGCCTCCCGTGAGATCGCCAACCCGGAGTTCCCGGACGCGGTCGTCCGGACCCCGGTGATCGTGAAGCTGGACGGGGCCAAGCCGGACGACGAGGCCGCCTACATGAGCGAGTGCTTCGGCCCGGTGTCCTTCGCCGTCGCCGTCGACTCCGCCGCCGACGCGGTGGAACTGCTGCGGCGGACCGTCCGCGACAAGGGCGCGATGACGGTCGGGGCGTACACGGTCGACGCCGAGGTGGAGGGCGCGGTGGAGGAGGTCTGCCTGGAGGAGGCGGCCCAGCTGTCGCTGAACCTGGTGGGCGGGGTGTACGTGAACCAGACGGCCGCCTTCTCCGACTTCCACGGCTCGGGCGGCAACCCGGCGGCGAACGCGGCGCTGTGCGACGGGGCGTTCGTGGCGAACCGGTTCCGGGTGATCGAGGTGCGCAGGGAGGCGTAGGCGCGCGGGGCGCGCGGTCGGCCGACGTCAGCAGCAGGCGGGACGCGGGGGCCGGGGCAGGGTCTCTCCGTCGCGGCAAAGATTTTTTTCCGCCGCAACGGCGCTCCGCCACGACGGTGGTGATCGGCGGTGCCGAGCAGGGCGGTGCCGCCGTTGTGGCGGACGGCTGTGTGGCCGGTGCGGCACCGTCCTGGCTGGTCACGCAGTTCCCCGCGCCCCTGTCGGGGCGCTCAAGTCGCCGCCTCTTACACAGCACTCCAGTGGTACAAGGTCATCGCCACGCTCGTCGCGAGGTTGTAGCTGCTCACCTGGGGGCGCATCGGCAGGCGTAGGAGATGGTCGGCACGTGCGCGCAACTCCGCCGACAGCCCGGTCCTCTCCGAGCCGAAGGCGAGGATCGCGTCGTCCGGGAGTTTCAGCCCCCTGATGTCCTCGCCCTCCGGGTCGAGCGCGTACAGCGGGCCCTCCGGCAGCTCGGGCACCGTCAGCCGCTCCACCGCCGTGGCGAAGTGGAGGCCCGCGCCGCCGCGGACGACCGTCGGATGCCAGGGGTCGAGGGTGCCGGTCGTGATGACTCCGGTCGCTCCGAAGCCCGCCGCCAGGCGGATCACCGCGCCCGCGTTGCCCAGGTTGCGCGGCTCGTCGAGAACCACGACCGGGGCCGTGCGCGGGACGCGGGCCAGCTCGCGCAGGTTGGCCTCGCGGGACGGCCGTACGGCCAGGGCGGCCACCGCCGTGGGGTGCGGGCGCGGCACGAGGGAGGCGTACGTCCGGGACGGCACCTCCGTCAGCAGCGCGGCCAGCGCCTCCCGTACGTCGGGCGCCAGTTCCTGCGCCAGGGCCAGCGTCGCCGCCCGGTCCGTCGTGACCGCCACCGGCACCTCCGCGCCGAAGCGCAGCGCGTGCTTGAGGGCGTGGAAGCCGTCGAGGAGGACGGCGGAGCCGGCCAGCCGCGCCCAGTGGTCGAGGGGGTCGGTCATGCCCCGAAGCCTACGCGGGGCCGTTCGTCGGCCTCCGGGAAGCGCTGCACGGGCAGCTCGGGGTCGGGCCGCCGGAAGACCCGGTCACGCGCGCGTGCCGCCCAGCCGCCGAGCCGCTGCAGGAAGGACGTCGGCAGGAAGACGGAGTCCGCCGCGATCATGGCCAGCGAGAAGAAGGGCAGGCCGAGGACGACGGCGATCACCGCGTGCTCGGTCATCATCGCGGCCAGCAGCACGTTCTTGACCCGCCGGTTGAACAGCGTGAACGGGAAGGCGACCTGCACGATGACCGTCCCGTAGGTCACCAGCATCACCAGCGTGCCGTTGGCGGACAGCAGGTCGGCCAGGGCCGGCCAGGGCGAGAAGTAGTCCAGGTGGAGCGGGTAGTAGACGGCGGTGCCGTCCTGCCAGCGGGAGCCCTGGATCTTGTACCAGCCGGCGGTGGCGTAGATCAGGCAGGCCTCGGCCATGATCACGAACAGGGCGCCGTTGTGCAGGATGTTGGCGACGACGTCGAGCAGTATCCGGGGCTCGGGCGTGCGCGCCCAGCGGCCGGCCGCCCACCACAGGGCGGCGCCCGCCCAGGTGGCCCACAGGACGGCCGGGACCAGCCAGCCGCCTCCGGTGCGGCCGGTGATGGCCGCCACGAGCAGCACGAGACCCGACACCGCCCACAGGGCGGGGCCCGCCCGGTCGGGGGCCACCCGCTCGCCACGCGCGCGTGCGGCGCTCGCGCGGGCCGCCCGGCGCGCGTCCAGCGACCACACCTGGCCGCAGCGTGTGAACACCAGGTAGAAGGACATCAGGTGCAGCACGTTGTCGCCGCCGTCGCCCACGAAGACGCTGCGGTTCTGCAGGGACAGCACCCCGACCATGAACAGCAGGGACGTGGCACGGGTGCGCCAGCCCACCAGCAGCAGGGCACCGGCCAGGACGGCGACGAAGTAGAAGACCTCGAAGTAGGCCTGGTTGTCGGAGGCCAGCAGCGCCGTGAAGGCGTGGTTGTCGGCGGTCAGCTGCTGGGCGAGGTCGAAGCTCCAGGGGCCGTCGGGACCGTACAGCTCCTGGCGGTGCGGGTACTCGCGCAGCAGGAACAGCAGCCAGGTGGCGGCGAAGCCGATGCGGACGACGGCCGTCTGGTAGGGGCCGAGGGCCGCCTCGGTGACCCGGGCGATGGCACGGGACAGGCACAGGGCGAGACGGTTCACCGGACACCGCCGTTCGCCTCGTCCGCGGTGACCGTCCACCAGGGCAGCACCCGGTAGACGGGCGTGTCGGAGACCTTCTCGCCGCTCCAGTCCGGCGGCGGCACGTTGGTGGTGCTGGAGCGCACCTGGACGCGCTCGATGGTGCCCTTCCGACTCGTGGCGTCCCCCGCGTACATGCGCATCACGACGATCCGGCGCAGGTACTGCTCGGACAGGGAGCCGCGCAGGCCGATCGGGCGGTTGTCCGCGCCGTGCGTCGTGGTGAAGAAGTCCCAGGCCCGGCGCAGCTCGTTCTGCACGGTGTGACTGGGCAGCAGGCTGTCGTCGATGGCCCTGCCGTCCTGGGCGGACAGGTCGTTCCAGCCGGTGGTGGTCGTGGTGCCGTCCTGCATCAGCACGTCGGCACGCACCTGCACGGCGATGTTCTGCTGCAGCGGGTTCGGCGCGAAGAGCTTCCAGTTCTGTTCGAACTCCGGGTACACCCACTCCTCGATCGCCTTGCCGTGCTGCTTGGTCACCGTGTTCGCCGGCGCCACGCTCAGGAACACCATCCCGAGGTGCACGCAGGCGGCGACCGCGACCAGGGCGAGGGCCAGGGCCGCGCCGACCTGGTAGCGGGGGGAGAGGGCGGCGACGCCGGTACGGGGGAGGGCGAGGGGTCCCGCGGGCGGGGCCGGTGAAACCGGGGACACTGCTGGGACCGGGGATTCCGCGGTCGGGGGATCCAGGGGCGGCCGGCCCGGTGGGGCCGGTGGGGCGGACTCCGGCTCCGGACGCGTCCCGCTCGGGCCGTCCGGCCCCAGCGGGGCGTCCGCGCCCTCGTCGTACGCGTCGTCCATGCCGCCCCGTTCCCCGATCCCGCCACGCCGTCCGGGCGGCCGATCCGGGACCGCCAGGTGTGCCGCTGCCCGGCACTCGCACGGAACGGTACTCAGCACCGGCCGCCGGGCGCAGCCCCGGGGACAAGGCCGACGGCGTGGCCATCGCCACTCCGGTCGGCACCACCGGCCCTCCCGGACCGGGGCACCGGAGGTTCTTCGCTTGATGTCACCCCAGGTCATACGGCGTCCGGGCCCGCCCGCCGGTCACCCTCGCGCGAGTTTTCCACAGATCGTGGCCGAGGTTTTCCACAGGGGTTGATCGCTCGCACGGGCCCGACGACCATGGGAATGGCCGAAACCGAACGATCGGCCGGGACGGCGCCCATCTGCGACGTCGGCATGCGATGTCCGCATGCGATGTCCGCCCGCGGTGTCCGCCTGTGGTGTCCCACAGGCGGAGTCCGAGAGTCCGAAGGGCGGTGTCCGGGAGTCAGGCTTTGGCGGCCCGGGCGTGGAGCATGCGGCGGACCGAGTCCGCGCGCTCCAGGAGGGTGTTGCGGACCACGGGGGCCGCTTCCCGGGCGGCCTGGCGGGCCTTCTCGATGTAGGCGGGATCGACGACGTACGGCGGGAAGAGGTGGGAGGCGTAGGTCATCGCCGGGATCATGCCGCCCTGGTGCAGCTCGGGGATCGCGGCCAGGTAGTGCTCGGCGTAGGGGGCGAGCAGGTCGTCCTGGCCGGGGCGCCAGAAGGCGGCCGCCACCGCGGAGACCGCCGCGACGGGCACCTCGCGGTCCACGGCCAGCCGCCGCCAGACCTCGGCCTTCGCGGCCGGGTCGGGGAGCGCGGCCCGGACGGTGAGGGCGCGGACCCAGGCGTCGGGGTCGGGGTCGCGCTCCAGCAGGGCGGCGGACTCGGCGGTGACGTCGCCGCCGAGTTCGGCCTCGCGGACGAGGGCGCGCCAGCGCAGGTCGACGTCGTCGCCGGCCTGCTCACGGAGCCAGGCCAGGTCCTCGGCGCCGGTCGCGGTGCGGGCGAGACCGCGCAGCGCGACCTGGCGGCGGCCCGGGTCGGCGGCGAGCCGCCGGCAGGTCGCGGCCACGGCCTCCGCCAGCGCGGGGCGCTCGGCGGGCGGGGCCCAGAGTTCGGCGATGTTCGTGACGAGCGTGAGGTAGGGCTCGATCACGGCGTCGGACGTCTCGGCGGCGAGCAGCGCGGTGAGGCAGCGGCCGGCCTCGGCCGCCGTGGCCTCCCCGGCCGTGAGCATGTCCCAGACGGTGGCGGCGGCCGCGCCCCGCGAGATGGCCGTGGGCAGCTGGGCGGCCGCGCCGAAGAGGGTGTCCCGGGTCGTGGGATCCGGGCGGGTGGTGGCGAAGGTGAGGTCGTCGTCGTTGATCAGGAGGAGGTCGGACGTGGCAGGAAGGCCGGTGACGGGGGTACGGGCCTCGGTCACCTCGACGCGGACCAGCGCGGTGCGTTCCAGGGCATCGCCGATGCGGTCGTACGCGCCGACCGCCAGGACCTGCGGGCGCGGGTTGCCGTCGGCGACCAGGGTGACGGTGTCGCCGTCGTGCTCCAGGGTGAAGCGGTCGGTGCCGGCGGTCTCCAGCCAGGCCTTGCGCCAGGCGGCCAGGTCGCGGCCGCTGGCCTCGGCGAGGGCGTCGATCAGGTCCTGGAGGGTGGTGGTGCCCCAGGCGTGCCGGGCGAAGTAGGCGGCCATGCCGGTACGGAAGCGGTCCTCGCCGACGTAGGTCATCAGCTGGAGGAGGACGGAGGCGCCCTTGGGGTAGGTGATGTTGTCGAAGATCGACGCGGCCTGGGCGACGTCGTGGATGGGCTGGTGGATCGGGTGCGAGACCGGGCCCTGGTCGGAGAGGTACGCCCTGACCTTGCCGCCGAGGAGGTGGCCCGCCCAGGCGTCGGTGTAGCGGGTGGCGCCCTCGGCGGCCCAGTGGCAGGCGAACTCGGCGAAGGCCTCGTTCAGCCAGAGGTCGTCCCACCAGCGCATGGTGACGATGTTGCCGAACCACATGTGCGCCATCTCGTGCAGCAGCACCACCGCGAGCAGCTCGCTCTCGGCCGGCGTCGGCGTGGCCCGCCGCAGAAAGGCGTCCGACCAGGTCACGCAGCCGTAGTTCTCCATCGCGCCGCCGAACTCGGGCATGAAGACCTGGTCGTACTTGCGCTGCGGGAACGGCATCGCGAAGGCCTCGGCGAAGAAGGCGAGGCCCTGGGCGGTGAGGGTGAAGATGTCGTCGGCGTCGCGCTCCAGGACCTCGGCGAGCGAGCGACGCGCGTAGATGCCCAGGTCGTGGCCGTCGGCCTGGCGGCGGATCTCGTGGAAGGGTCCGGCGTTGACGACGGTGTTGTACACGGACAGCGGCGGGGTGTCCGGGAAGCTCCAGCGGCGGGCCGCGCCCTGCTCCTCGATCCGCGGGTCACCGGAGTTGCTGAGGACGGTCCAGGCGGCCGGGGCCGTCACGGTGAAGGCGTGCGGGGCCTTGAGGTCGGGCTGGTCGAAGCAGGCCCAGACGAAGCGGGCCTCGTCGGGTTCGAAGCTCGTCCAGACGTACACCTCGCCGTCGGCGGGGTCGACGGCCTTGTGCACGCCCTCGCCGGCCGTGGTGTCGGCCTGGACGCTCTCGACGCGCAGCACGTTGTGCGCGGCCAGGCCGGGCAGCGGGATCCGGCCGTCGTCGGAGGGGGCGAGAGGGGTGCCGTTCAGGGTGGCGGCACGGACCTCGGCCGCGCAGTCGACGAAGGTCTCCGCGCCCGGCTCGGAACAGGTGAAGGTCACCGTGGAGACGCAGCGGATCTCCGGTCCGTCGGGCAGGGCGGTGAGGTCGATGTCGACGTCGTACCGCTCGACCGCGATCAGCTCGGCCCGGTGTTCGGCCTCGGTACGCGTCAGGCTGCGGATCCCCATGTGTCCTCCCTCGTGTGCCCGTCCCCGTCGGCGGACAGCGGCCGTCAGCCTACGACGGGAAGAGCTGGTGATCGCAGCTGTTTTAGGTTCCCTTCTTCTAGAACCTGTTCTATCTTGACGGACCGTCAGATCAGCGGAGACCCGCCGGGAGGACAGGACCGTGGACTTCACCTTCACCGAGGAGCAGTTGGCGGCGGCCGAGGCGGCGCGCGGGGTGTTCGCCGGGGTGGCGCCGGACGCGGTGCCGAGCCCGGCGCTGACCACCGGTGCCGTGGCCGAGGGCTTCGACCGGGAACTGTGGGACAGGCTGGCGGGCACGGATCTGCTGAGCCTGCTGCTGGGCGAGGAGTACGGCGGGGCCGGTCTGGACGCCATCGCGCTCTGCCTGGTGCTGCGGGAGTCGGCGAAGGTGCTGGCCAGGGTGCCGTTGCTGGAGCACAGCACGGCTCTGGCAACCGTACAGAGGTATGGGGCGGCGGAGTTGAGGGACCGGCTGGCGGCGCGGGCGGGGCGGGGCGAGCCGGTGCTGACCGTCGCCGCGAGCGGACGCACCGGGCACGACCCGGCGGAGCTGGCGGTGACCGCGCGGCGGGACGGCGACGGGTGGGTGCTGGACGGGGTGCAGACGGCGGTGCCGTGGGTGTACGGCGCCGATCTCGTCGTCGTACCGGCGCGCACGGAGGCGGACCGGAGCGTGCTGGCGCTGGTGGCGCTGGTGGCGCCGGGAGGCGAGAGGACCGGGGCCGAGGCTGGGGCTGGGAGCGCGGCCGGGGGCACGGCCGGAGTCTCGGTCGCCGAGCAGGTGTCGACCAGCGGGGAACGGTTCGGGGAGCTGCGGCTGGACTCGGCGCGGGTCGCGGACCGGGATGTGGTGGTGGCGGAGGGGGCCTGGGAGTGGCTTCGGGAGCTGCTCACGACCGGGACGTGTGCGCTGGCGCTCGGGGTGGGTGAGCGGGTGCTGCGGATGACCGCCGACTACGCGGGGAAGCGGGAGCAGTTCGGGCATCCGATCGCCACGTTCCAGGCGGTGGCCGTGCAGGCCGCCGACCGGTACATCGATCTGCGGGCGATGGAGGCGACGCTGTGGCAGGCGGCGTGGCGGATCGCGTCGGGTGCGTCCGGGGCGCTGCCGGCGGCCGGGGATGTGGCGGTGGCGAAGATCTGGGCGGCGGAGGGGGTGCGGCGGGTGGTGCAGACCGCGCAGCATCTGCACGGGGGGTTCGGGGCCGACACCGAGTATGTGCTGCACCGGTACCACGCGTGGGCGAAGCAGATCGAGCTGGCGCTCGGGGGGGCCGGGGGGTATGAGGAGGCGCTGGGGGATCTGCTGGCTGCGCATCCACTGGGGTAAGGGACGCGGAGTGCGGGGTACGGGCGCTCGGCCGTACGGGATCTGCGGGCCGGTGGGGGCTGGGCGCGCCCACGCGGCGGAGCCGCAAATCAAATACAGCCCCGCGCCCCTTTCGGGGCGCGTCGGTACGGGGCGCTCCATCGCGAAGGCTCCTCCACCGCAGCGCCCCCACCGCGGGGTGACTCAGATGACGAAGCCCGGGTCGCCGCCGTCCGTGACGACGTCGCGGCCCGCTGCCTGCCATACCTGCATGCCGCCGTCCACGTTCACCGCGTCGATGCCCTGCTGGACCAGGTACATCGTGACCTGGGCCGAGCGGCCGCCGGAGCGGCAGATGACGTGGACGCGACCGTCCTGGGGGGCCGCCTCGGTGAGCTCGCCGTAGCGGGCCACGAACTCGCTGATCGGGATGTGCAGGGCGCCGGCGGCGTGGCCCGCCTGCCACTCGTCGTCCTCGCGGACGTCCAGCAGGAAGTCGCCGTCCTTGAGGTCCGCGACCTCGACCGTGGGCACACGCGCTGCGAAGTTCATGTCCCCGACGCTACCCGACCGGAACGGGGCGCTACTCCTGGGTCAGCAGGGCCGCCAGTTCCGCCTCGCGTTCGGCCACGTCCTTCTGCAGCCGGCCGGCGATCTCCTCGAGGAGGCCGTCGGGGTCGTCCGGGGCCAGCCGGAGCAGGCCGGCGATGGGGCCGTTCTCCAGCTCCTTGGCGACCAGGGCGAGCAGCTCCTTGCGCTCGGAGAGCCACTCGAGGCGGGCGTACAGCTCCTCGGCCCGGCTCGGCCTGCGCTCCGGCGGGACCGGGCCGGCCGCCCACTCCTCGGCCAGCTGCCGCAGCAGGGCCTCGTCGCCGCGGGCGTAGGCCGCGTTGACCCGGCTGAGGAACTCCTCGCGCCGCTGCTGCTCGGGCTCGTCCTGCACCAGGTCGGGATGGGCCTTGCGGGCCAGCTCGCGGTAGAGCCGGCGGGCCTCCTCGCTGGGGCGGACCCGCTGCGGAGGCCGGACCTCCTGCTCGGTGAGCATCGCGACGGCCTCCGGGAACAGGCCGTCGCCGTCCATCCAGCCGTGCAGCAGTTCCTCGACGCCGGGCATGGGCAGGACCCGGGCCCGGGCCTCCTCGGCGGCGCGGATGTCCTCGGGGTCGCCGGTGCGGGCGGCCCTGGCCTCGGCGATCCGCGCGTCCAGCTCCTCGATGCGGAGGTAGAGCGGGCCGAGTCTCTGTTCGTGCAGGCGGGAGAAGTTCTCGACCTCGACGCGGAAGGTCTCGACCGCGATCTCGTACTCGATCAACGCCTGTTCGGCGGCCCGCACGGCCCGCTCCAGGCGCTCCTCGGGCCGCGGTGCCTGGGACTGCTCAGCTTCCGGGGTCGTCACCCGACCAGCCTAGGGCCTGTCGCCGTCGGCGGTGGCCGGGACCCACGCGGCGACCGGATCGGTGCAGGCCACGGACAGGGTGCCGCCCGGATCACACCCCGAGTTCCGCCGCTATCCGCCCCGCCCGCACCGCGGTCACCAGTTCCTCGTGGTCCGCCTCGGTGCGGTCGGCGTAGGTCACCGCGAACGCGGCGATCGCCTCGTCCAGCTCCTCGTTCTTGCCGCAGTAGCCGGCGATCAGGCGCGGGTCGGCGCTGTGCGAGTGGGCGCGGGCCAGCAGGGCGCCGGTCATCCGGCCGTAGTCGTCGATCTGGTCGGGGGACAGGGCGGCCGGGTCGACGCTGCCCTTGCGGTTGCGGAACTGGCGGACCTGGAAGGGGCGGCCGTCCACCGTGGTCCAGCCGAGCAGGATGTCGCTGACCACCTGCATCCGCTTCTGGCCGAGGACCACCCGGCGTCCCTCGTGGTCGACGGCCGGCGTCTCGAAGCCGGCCGTGGCGAGATGGGGGACGAGCGCGGACGGGCGGGCCTCCTTGACCTGGAGGATCAGCGGCTCGCCGCGGTGGTCGAGGAGGAGGACGACGTAGGACCGGGTGCCGACGCTGCCGGTGCCGACGATCCGGAAGGCGACGTCGTGCGGGCTGTGCCGGGCGAGCAGCGGGTGGCGGTCCTCGGAGAGCGTGGTCACGTAGTGCTCCAGGGCCGCGGTGACCGCCTCCGCCTCCGCGTCCGGGACCCGGCGCAGCACCGGTGCGGCGTCGACGAAGCGACGGCCGCCGTCCTCGGTGGGCTCGGTGGAGCGGGCCGCGAACCGGCCGCTGGTGTTGGCGCGGGCCTTCTCCGAGACCCGGCGCAGGGTGCCGAGCATGTCGTGGGCGTCGGAGTGGGAGACCAGTTCCTCGTCCGC
The DNA here is from genome assembly GCF_040643955.1 of Streptomyces sp. NPDC047061. NCBI lineage: Bacteria > Bacillati > Actinomycetota > Actinomycetes > Kitasatosporales > Streptomycetaceae > Streptomyces > Streptomyces sp. NPDC047061. Next base: position 351,343 of record NZ_JBEYVI010000004.1, on the reverse strand, counting down.
GATGGCGTTCCACGCGTCCAGCACCGGGAGCTTGGCCAGCAGGCGCATGGTGCGGCGGTAGGCGCCGGCCGCGTCGCCCGCGGCCTTGCGGCACGTGTCCTCGTCGGCGCCCGCCTCCCGGCCGGCCAGCACCAGGGAGGCGGCGAGCCGCTTGAGGTCCCACTCCCAGGGGCCGAGCACCGTCTCGTCGAAGTCGTTCAGGTCGATGACGAGGTCGCCGCGCGGGTCGCCGTACAGGCCGAAGTTGGCCGCGTGGGCGTCACCGCAGATCTGGGTGGCGATCCTGGTCATCGGGGTGCGTGCCAGGTCGTGCGCCATCAGGCCGGCCGAGCCGCGCAGGAACGCGAAGGGGCTCGCCGCCATCCTGCCGACCCTTATCGGGATCAGCTCCGGGATGCGGTCCTGGTTGGACTCCTCGACCGCGCTCACCGCGTCGGGACGGGAGCCGTCCGGGTCCAGGACGTCGTGGCTGCGGCGCGGAACCGCCGAACGCAGCGCCTTGCCCGCCTCCTTGGGGGAGCCCGCCAGGGGCCACTGCGCAAAGCCCTTCGGCGCGGGCAGTTTGCGCCCGCCGGCCCTCGTCGGCTCTTCCGGTCCGGTCACGTCGACCGCCTCCCCCGCACTCCACGCACGCACACGCATGAACATCAACTCGTGGAGACGGTACAGGCGGGGGCCAAAACACGTCAGACCCTGTGGATAACTTCGGGGTGGTTTGGGCGGGGTGGTCCACGTCGTCGTCGACCCGCGGGCCGGTGGGGGTTGTTCGCGCAGTTCCCCGCGCCCCCAAGAAGGTGGGTCCACTGGTCCCACCTCAATAGGGGCGCGGGGAACTGCGCGAGCAACCACAGCGCACCCGCAGCCGAAGACACCACGGAACGCCCCCGAAGCAAAGCCACAGCACCCCGAAGCAAACACTCACGCCCTCAAATACGCCAGCACAGCCAGCACCCGCCGATGTGAGTCCTCCGTCGGTGGCAGGTCCAGCTTCGTCAGGATCCCCCCGATGTGCTTGCCGACCGCCGCCTCCGAGACCACCAGCTCTCTCGCGATCGCCCCGTTCGACTTCCCCTCGGCGACCAGCGCCAGCACCTCCCGCTCGCGCGGGGACAGCCGCTCCAGCGGATCCCGGCGCCGGCGCAGCAGTTGCCGTACGACCTCGGGGTCGACGACGGTCCCCCCGTCGGCCACCTCCCCCAGCGCCGCGACGAACTCCGCGACCTGCCCCACCCGGTCCTTGAGCAGGTACCCGACGCCCGACCCGTCGCCGGAGTCGAGGAGTTCGGCGACGTAACTGCGCTGCACGTACTGGCTGAGCACCAGGATCGGCAACGTCGGCCGGGCCGCGCGCAGCCGCACCGCCGCGTGCAGCCCCTCGTCCTGGAAGCCCGGCGGCATCCGGACATCCGTCACGACGACATCGGGCGCGTGCTCCTCGACCGCCGCGACCAGCGCCTCCGCGTCCCCCACCGCCGCGACCACCGCATGACCGAACCGGCTCAGCAGCCCCGCGATCCCCTCCCTCAGCAGGACGCTGTCCTCGGCCAGGACTACGCGCAGAGGTCGATCGGCTCGCACGGCAACTCCACACGCAGCAGGGTCGGTCCGCCCGGCGGGCTGGACAGGGAGATTCTGCCATCGAGGACGGACACCCGGTCCGCCAGTCCGGTGAGGCCGCTGCCCGCCGCGGCCGCCGCGCCGCCCCGGCCGTCGTCGCGCACCTCCAGGTGCAACCGGCCGTCCCGGTACCCCCCGGTCACCTCGGCGCGGCCCGCGCCACTGTGCCGGTCGACGTTGGCGAGCGCCTCGCGCACCACGAAGTACGCGGCCGCCTCGACCGACTCCGGCAGCCGCACGGGCAACCGGAAACCGACGTCCACAGGAACGGCCGTTCGATCCGCCGCGTCCGCCACGGCCGCCTCCAGGCCGTGGTCGGCCAGTACCTTCGGATGGATCCCGTGCACGATCTCCCGCAGCCCCGCAAGGGCCTCGCCCGCCTCGCGCTGGGCCTTGGCGAGCTGGTCGGCGAGCGGTCCCGGCGGGGCGTCCAGGCGGGCCAGGCCCAGGGTCATCGACAGGGCCACCAGGCGTTGTTGGGCGCCGTCGTGCAGATCGCGCTCGATGCGCCGCCGTTCCGCCTCGAAGGCGTCCACCAACCTCGCCCGGGACCGCGCCAGTTCGACCACCCGGTCCCCCAACCCGTCCTCGCGCGGCGCGATCAGCAGCCGGGTCAGCCCGGCCCGCGCACCGGCCGTCACGCCCAGCGCATAGCCCCCGAGGGCCAGCAGGAACACCCCGGCCAGCGCGACGCCGAAGGCGGTCGGCCAGCCGGTGACGGTCCACAGCTTCAGCACCTTCGTCTCCCGGCCACCGCCGGCCGTGGCCAGCAGCAGCGGGGCGGCGACCACCGACAGCGGGCAGAGCAGACCGAGCGCCACGGCGAGCGCGTCCACCGGCCACAACAGGCCCGCGAACAGCAGCGCGTGCCCGAGCTCGCGCCAGGTCGCCCGTTCCCGCAGCCGGGTCGTGAGCCAGGCCCGCAGCCCCGGGGCGGACGGCCGCGCGTGGGGGTCGTACACCCGCTCCCGGTCGACCATGCGCAGCCGGTGCCGTTCGAGCCGGGCCACCGGAAGACCCGCGAGCGCCGCCAGGAACAGCAACGGCAGCCCGACGAGTACGACGGCGAGCACACCGCCGGCCACCACCGCGACGACCAGCCCCACCAGGAGTACGGCACCGGTCACCGCGCCGGTCGCCAGGTAGGCGGCGGCACGCCAGGGCCAGGCGGAGAGCAGGTAGCGGGGCGCGGCCATCGCCTGCCAGACGCTGCGCGGAGGGGGCTGCATGCCGGTCACCGTAGGCGGCGGGCGGGGCACCCGGCCATCCGTCCAGCCTCCGTGACCGGGGTATGCCTGGCCCTACCCCAGTTCTCCGCCCTGCCGCACTGCGCCGCCCGGCCCCCGGACGGTTTCGTGGAGCCACCGACGTCATCGACGACGGGACCGGAGACGACACCGGCAACAGCACCGGCTACGGGACCGGCTACGAGACCGGAGACATGACCGGCTACGAGCAGGAGAACGGGGCTTCATGACCGCCATCGCCAGAACCGCCATCACCAGAACCGCCATCACCAGGACCGCCATCACCTTGCGTTCCGTCAGCAGACGGCACGGTTCCGGAGACAGTGCCGTCACCGCGCTCGACGACGTCTCCCTCGCCTTTCCGGAAGGCACCTTCACCGCCGTCATGGGCCCCTCCGGCTCCGGCAAGTCGACGCTCCTGCAGTGCGCGGCGGGTCTCGACCGGCCCACCTCCGGTTCGGTCCTGCTGGCCGGCACCGAGCTGACCGGGCTGAACGAGACCGAGCTGACCCTGCTCCGCCGCCGGCGCGTCGGCTTCGTCTTCCAGGCGTTCAACCTCCTCCCCTCGCTCACCGCCGAGCAGAACGTGGCGCTGCCGCTGCAACTGGCGGGCCGCCGTCCCCCGAGGGCCCAGGTCCGCGAGGTGCTCGACCGGGTCGGGCTCGCCGACCGCGCCCGGCACCGGCCGAGCCGGCTGTCCGGCGGTCAGCAGCAGCGCGTGGCGCTGGCCCGCGCCCTGGTCACCCGCCCCGAGGTGCTGTTCGCCGACGAGCCGACCGGCGCCCTGGACACCCGGACGAGCCGTACGGTGCTGTCACTGCTGCGCGCCATGGCGGACGACGAGGGCCGGACGATCGTCATGGTCACCCACGACCCGGTCGCCGCCTCCTGCGCCGACCGCGTGGTCTTCCTCGTCGACGGCCGGGTCGACGGCGAACTGACGGGCGTGAAAGCCGACGCCATCGCCACCCGCATGACCGGTCTCGAGGCCCTGCCGTGCTGAGCGTCGCCCGGTACGGCCTGCACACCCTGCGCACCCGCTGGGTCACCTTCGCCGGCAGTTTCGTCGCCCTCTGTCTCGGCGTGGGCCTGCTCACCGTGACGGGCCTGGCGCTCGCCTCCACCCTGGACGCCCCGCGGCGCGCCCCGGAACGGTTCGCCGCGGCCCCGGTCGTCGTCAGGGGCGCCGACACCCTGCGCGTCGCCACCCCGATCGGAACCCGCGCCCAGAAGCTCGCCCAGCCGCGTGCCGTGCCCGCCGCCGCCGTCGCCGCGTTGCGGAAACTCGGCAGGGTCACCCCCGACCGCACCTTCGCCGTGCGCCTCGCCTCCGCGGAGAACGGGCCCGGTGATCTCGTCGGTCACCCCTGGTCGGTCGCCGCGTTCGCGCCGTACGAGATCGCCTCGGGCCGCGCACCGCGTACCGCCCGCGAGGTCGTCACCACCGGGACCTGGGCGAAGCCCGGCCGCATCCTCGGTACGGATCGCGGCGACGTCACCGTCGTCGGCACGGTCGCCGACCGCGGCTTCGAGCACGCCGTCTTCTACACCGACGCGCGGGCGGCGCGACTGGCGCCGCACAGCACCCAGTCGGTGGTGGCCGCGGCCGCGACGGCCGTACGGAACGCGGTCCGGGGAAACCCCGGCGTACAGGTCCTCACCGGTGCCGACCGGCGCTTCGCCGACCCGGACCCGGACCGCGACCGGGAGGCGCTGACCGCGCTGAACGCCCTGTTCGGCACGGCCGGCGGGGTGGCCGCGTTCGTGTCGGTGTTCGTGGTGGCGTCGACGTTCGCCTTCGCGGTCGCCCAGCGCCGCCGCGAGTTCGGCCTGCTGCGCATCGCCGGTGCGACGCCCGGACAGCTCCGCCGGACGGTGGCTGTCGAGGCCCTGCTGGTCGGGGCGCTCGCCTCGGCGGTGGGCTGCGTGCTCGGCCGGTACGGCGCACCCGGTCTCGCCCGCTGGAGCGTCGACGGCGGACTCGCTCCGGGCTGGTTCCGGATCGGCGACGGAGACGGCCACAGGTGGCCCTACTGCGCGGCCTTCGCGACCGGACTGCTGGTCGCCCTCTGCGGAGCGGCCGCCGCGTCCTGGCGGGCGGGCCGCACCGGGCCGGCCGAGGCGCTGCGCGAGGCGGCCGTCGACGACCGGCCGATGACCGCGGGCCGCCGGCTGTCCGGCGGCGTCCTGCTGCTGACCGCGGCCGTCCTCCTGTTCCTCGCACTCCTCCACGACCCCGGCGGCCTGCTGCACCGCAAGTCCTACGTGAGCCGCCCCATGCTGCTGATCACCGCGGTCGCGCTGCTCGCCCCCGTCCTGGTCCGCCCGCTGACCAGGCTGCTCACCTGGGTCCCGGCCCGGCTCCCCGGCGCCGGCGGCATGCTGGTGCGCGAGAACGCGGCCGCCGGAGTCCGCCGTACCGCCGCCGTCGCCGCGCCCGTGCTGGTCACCGTGGCCCTCACGGGCTCGCTGCTCGGCACCACCGCGACCCTGAACGCGGCCCGGGCCGTGGAGACCCGCGACCGGACCACGGCGGCCTTCGTCGTCACGCCCCCGGCGGGCGGCTTCGCGGAGACGACGCTCCGTGCGCTGCGCTCCGTACCCGGCGCCGAGCTCTCCGCGACCTCGGCGAGCGCGGTGTACGTCCTGGAGGACGGGGTCGCCCTGATCAGATCGGCGGCCCGGGCCGCCGATCCCGCCGCGCTGGAGGCCACCACGCGCCTCCCGCTCGTCTCCGGCCGGACCACCGGCCTCGACGACGGCTCGATCATCGTCAACGAGGAGTGGGAGAAGCACACCGTGGGCGAACGGGTCCGGGTGTGGCTCGGTGACGGCACCCGGAGGACCCTGCGCATCGCCGCCGTGATGCCGACGGGCACCGGAGACAACGGTGCCTACGTGACGCCGGCCAACGCGCCCGGTGCGGCCGTCGACCGCGTCGACGTGGCCCTGCGTCCCGGCGCGGACGCGTCCACGGTGGCCGCCGGGCTGCGCGCGGCGGCGAGGGCGTCCGGCGCGCACGTCCTCACCAGGGACCGGTGGATCGCGGAGACCTACCCGGAGACCGCGGAGACCGACCGGACCACCCGCCTCGGCCTCCTCCTCGTCCTCGGCATCGCGCTTCTCTACACCGGGATCTCCCTGGTCAACACCATGGTGATGGCCACCTCGGACCGGGTGCGCGAGCTGGCCGCGCTGCGGCTGGCCGGGGCGGGCCGCCGGCAGGTACTGCGGCTGGTCGGGGCCGAGGCGCTCACGGTGGTCGCGGTCGGGGCGGTGCTGGGGCTGCTGGTGACCGCCCTCGACCTGGCGGGAGTCGCGGCGGCCCTGCACGCGCTGTCGGTCCCGGCCGCCCTCACCCTGCCGTGGACCACCCTGCCCTGGGCCTCCCTGGCCGTCACCACCGCCGGCTGCGCGGCCCTCGCCGTCCTGGCCTCCGTCGCCCCGGCGGCCCTGGCCCTGCGCCACCGCGCGGTGGACCTGGCGGGCGTCCGCGCATGAGCAGGCTGAGCGCCCGCCCTCGCACTCCGGCTGCCGTTCTCCCCGTCGGCCGGTCCCGGCGCGGCTCACACGGTCGCCCGGCGGGGGCTCAGGTGCCCTGGAGTTCGAGGGTGCAGCACTTGACGCTGCCTCCGCCCTTCAGGAGTTCGGCCAGGTCCATGCCCAGCGGATTGAAGCCGCGGTCCAGGAGTTGCCCGATGAGCCCGGTGGCGGCCTCGGGGAGCAGGACGTTCCTTCCGTCGGAAAAAGCGTTGAGACCGAACACCGCGGCGTCCTGGTCCGACGCCAGGATCGCGTCGGGGAACATGCTCCGCAGCACCGCCTGGCTGCCGGGAGTGAAGGCCTGCGGGTAGTACATGATCTCGTCCGGCGACAGGACGGACAGTGCGGTGTCCAGGTGGTAGTGCCTCGGGTTGGTCAGGGTGAGACCGACCACCGGGAGGCCGAAGAACTCCTGTGCCTCCGCGTGCGAGCGCGGATCGGTGCGAAAGCCGGTACCGGCCAGGATCGTCCCGCCGGCTCGGAGGTAGTCGCCCGCGCCCTCGTTGACGTGTTCGGGCCACAGAATGTCGGTGAAGCCGTTGCGGGCGAACCACTGGAGGTAGGCGGGCCCTTCGGCGGTTCGCTCCAGGTGGCGGAAGCGGGCGCCGAGTACCTTGCCTTCGAAGACCGTGGCGCCGTTGGCGGCGTACACCATGTCCGGCAGACCCGGGAGCGGGTCGATGACCTCCACTGTGTGCCCGAGCGACTGGTAGGTCTCCCGGAGCCGCTCCCACTGCACCAGTGCCAGTTCGGTGTCCACCGGCTTCGCGGGGTCCATCCAGGGATTGATGCTGTAGCTGACCTCGAAGAACTGCGGGCGGCACATCAGCAGCCGGCACGGTACGGCGGTGCGGGCAGGGCTCGCGGCGAGGTTCGCTGCGGGACGGTGGTCGAGGACGTCGGTTCCGGGCATGGCGAGGCTCCTTCGGATAAACGGTCGGCAGATGGGGGGTGCACAGATGAGGGGGCGGGCGCGGCCGGTCGCGGTGGTCGGTTCAGGCCGCGGCGGACGCCGCTTCGATGACCACCGAGGTGGTGATCAGGCCGTCCTCGACGACCCAGCGCCCGTTCATCGAGGTCAGGGACGGTCCCGTGTCGTGCAGATGCGTCTGGTGCAGTTCCACGTCGAACGTCTGGCGGTCGGGGTGAAGGGTGAGGGTCGCGTCGTGGAAACCGAGCCAGCGGCGGGCAAGCGGGAACCACGCCTTGTAGACCGACTCCTTGGCGCTGAACGTCAGACGGTCCCAGTGCACCTCCGGCCGGCCGGCCTGCAGGCGGATCAGCCGGGCGATCTCGTCCGGCCGGGCCACCGCGGGCAGCATGCCGTCGGGAAGCCCCTCGTGCGGCTCGGCGTCGATCCCCAAGGCGAGGACGTCCCCCGCCCGGGCCACAGCGGCGGCCCGGTAGCCCTCGCAGTGGGTCATGCTGCCGACTATGCCCTCGGGCCACTGCGGTTCCCGTCGCGGTCCGGGCAGGATGGGCACCGGGGGGATGCCCAGCTCTCCGAGAGCCTTGCGGGCGCAGTGGCGCACGGTCCGGAACTCGACGCACCGCGCCTCCACCGCGCCCCGGGTCACGGCCTCCTCGTCGGGGAAGAGCGTCACATGCGGCGGGTCGCGGAACGCCTCCGCGGAGGCCACCGTGGCGGGCAGGATCCCGTCGATCACGACGCACCGCGCCGCATATCGGCGAAAAAACGGTTCAGCTGAGCCGGGGACGTCATCGCTGCTCCGTGCTGTCGAGGGGCGTTCGGTGCTTCCAAGGCCGCTTCACAGAGTGATGCGCACGTCGTACAGCCCGAGCCAGCGGTTCAGTTCGAGCAGGTAGGACAGGCTGATGGCGGGGGTGACGGCGGTGATGGGGCCCGGCAGGCTGGTCAGCTCCGACGTGACCATCGCCCTGGCCCGGTCCCGGTCGACGAGGTCGAAGACCCGGGCGTGCGGGTCGGCCAGCAGTTCCAGCACCAGGCCCTTCATCCGCTCGACGTAGTCGTCGTTGCGGCTCGCCGGATACGCGCTCTTGGGCCGGTCGACGATCACGTCCGGCAGCAGTCCGCGGCTGGCCTCGCGCAGCACCGCCTTGGCCGTTCCGTTGTGCCTCTTCAGCTCCATGGGCACGTTGAAGAGGTACTCGGCCAGACGGTGGTCGGCGAACGGGACCCGGACCTCCAGGCCCAGCGCCATGCTGAGCCGGTCCTGGCGGTCCAGCAGAGCCGTCAGCCAGTGCGTGACGCCCAGATGGAAGACCTCGCGTTCGCGGCGCCTTGCCGCGTCCTCGCCTGCCAGGCGCGGTACCTCCGCGAGCGCCTGGTGATAGCGATCGGCCTCGTAACGGCCCGGTTCGACGAGGCGGCGTACGTCGTCGCGGAGCAGGAACTCGGGCTGGCGGCGGCCGTGCATCCAGGGGAAGGAGGGATGGGAGACGTAGCCGGGGTCGAGCTGCCACAGGTAGCCGCCGAACATCTCGTCGGCCGCCTCGCCGGACAGCGCGACCGTGCAGTGCCGACGGATCGTCTCGAACAGCAGGTACATGGAGGTGTCCAGATCGCCCCAGCCGGGCAGGTCCCGCGCCTGCAGTCCGACGTCGAACCGGTCGACGAGGGCGTCCACCCCGACGTCGGTGACGACGTGTTCGATCCCGAGCGAGGAGGCCACCAGTGCGGCGAAGGGGCCGTCGGGGCTGGGCCGCCAGGCGTCGGAGCCCGGGCTGCCGGACGAGGGCGGGGCGACCGCGAAGCTCGACAGTCCCCCGTTCAGCGCACGCGCGGCCAGCGCGGTGACGGCGCTTGAGTCGATGCCGCCGGACAGCAGGGTCCCGACGGGCACGTCCGCGACCACCTGGTGGTCGACGATGTCCTCCAGCAGGGAACGGACGTGCGCGGTGGTGTCGGCGAAGTCGTGCGGGTGCGGTCTGGCCTCGAGCCGCCAGTACGGCTCCTCCCGCACCCCGGTGTCGGTGGCGACCAGCAGGCGGCCGGGTCTCAGTTCGCGCACCCCGCGGAAGGTGCCGTGCCCGGGAGTCCGTGCGCGCGGCACCGCCATGAGCTCGGCGATGCCCTCCGCGTCCAGTTCGGCCGGCAGTCCGGGGTGGGCCAGCAGAGCCTTGGGCTCGGAGCCGAAGAGCAGGCCGTCGCCGGCCGGGGCGTAGTAGAGCGGTTTGATGCCGAACCGGTCACGGACCAGGACAAGCCGGCGGATGCGCTCGTCCCAGATCGCGAAGGCGTACATGCCGTCGAGACGGCGGGCGAAGTCGAGGCCCCACTGCAGATACGCGGTCAGCAGGACCTCGGTGTCCGAGCGGGTCGTGAACGACCAGCCGTGGGAGCGGAGTTCGGTGCGGAGCTCCCGGAAGTTGTATATCTCGCCGCTGAAGGTGAGGGCCACCCGACCGCCGCTCCGGTCGGTGCGCACCATCGGCTGCCTGCCGCCGTCGAGGTCGATGACGGCGAGGCGGCTGTGCCCGAGTGCGGCGTGCGGGGACAGCCAGACCTCCTGGGCGTCGGGCCCCCGGGGCTCGAGCGTCTTCGTCATGCGCTCGACGATCGGCCCGCTCTCCGTCAGGTCGCGCCGCCAGTCCACCCAGCCGGCAATACCACACATCGTCAGCTCCTCTTGAGCCTTCGCTCGGCGAATTTGAGGGAAAACGGAAGCGCCCGGTCCAGGAATTCCAGGTCGTGCCCGCCAGGACGCTCGAAGAATTCCGTATCAATACCGGAATCGGTCAGCTTCCGCACCGTTCTCCGGTTCATTTCGATAATTCTTGGATAGTCGTGGGAGCCCACGTCGGCATAGACCGAAAGGCACCCGGGGAAGTGCCCCGCGTCCAGCAGGGCCGAAAGGTCGTAGCGCCGTCTGACGGGGCTTCCCGGCGGCCCCCACACCCGTTCGTGCGCCTCCGTGGAAGGGATGGCCATGTCCCGGTTCCGTCGCTGGTCGGCATAGGGATCGCCGACCCGCGACGGGGCTTCGAACGCGCCGGCGTGGCTCACCGCCACACGGAACACGTCCGGGTGGCGCAGCGCCTGCATCAGGGCCGCGGCCCCACCCATCGAGAACCCCCCGATGCCCCGTGTGCCGGGGCGGACGTGCACGGCGTAGCGGGCGTCGACGAAAGGGACCAGCTCATCAAGGAGATAATCCTCGTACCGACATCCACGGTCGTCATTGATGAACCAGCGGCGACCGCTCTCCGGAAGCACGACCAGCAGATCGAGTTCCGCGAGATGCTCGGCCAGCCGGGTTCCGGTCAGCCAGGTGGTGCGGCTGCCACCGAAACCGTGCAGCAGAAAGAGCACGGGAACCTCGGCCCCTGCCGAGGTGCACGTCCTGGGCACCAGCACGCTGGCACGCTTGGCACAGCCGAGGGCCGGACTGACCCACTCCCACGTCTCCAGGGTGTGCGTGGACAGTTGGCGTTTCTCCACCAGCGTGTGCACCGTTCACCGCCCCGCGTGGACGCGCCGCGCGAGGGACCTCCGGTCGACCTTGCCGGTGGACGTGTAGTCCATGGCGGTCACGACCTCGATGTGCCCGGGGACCATGTAGCCGGGCAGGAACTCCCGGCAGTGCCGTCTCAGGGTCCGCTCGTCCGGTTCCGTGCCGGGCACGGCGGTCACGAACGCCACCAGGTGGTCGGTGCCGTCCGGGCCGGGAGCGACCAGGCAGACCGCGTCCCCGACGTCCGGCCGCGTGTCCAGAACGGCCTCGATCTCCCCCAGTTCGATGCGGTGGCCCCTGACCTTCACCATGGTGTCCTCGCGCCCGACAAAGACCAGCCGGCCGTCGGCGAGGCGCCGGACGAGGTCTCCGGTGCGGTGGAACCGTCGGCCTTCGTGCTCGACCCCGGCGGCGGCCGTCCTGACCGGGTCGTTCCAGTAACCGCGCATGACCGACCCGCCGCCGACGCACAGTTCGCCGGCTGTCTCACCGGTCTCCGGCAGCGCCGTACCGTCACCGTCCAGCAGGAAGGCCGTCGCGTAGGGGCAGGGCCGTCCGATCGGCGGGGACGCCGGCGCGTGCTCGGCCAGGTCCTCCGGACCGAGACGGTGGAACGTGCAGACGTTCGTCTCCGTCGGCCCGTACAGGTTGTAGAGGGCACTGTCCGCGGGCAACGCTCCCCGCAGCGACCGAAGATGTCTGGTCGGGTACTCCTCACCCGCGAAGGCCACCACGCGCAGCCGGGTCGTGGCCAGCATGTCGCCGTTCGCCCCTTCGGCCATGCGCCGCAGTGCGGTGGGTACCGAGTACCAGACGGAGACGTCCTGGTCGGCGGCGAAGCGGACCAGGGCCGGCCCCAGGCCCTGCCGGCTCTCCGGCACCAGGGCCACGGCCCCGGCGCAGGCGGCGGCACCGAAGACGTCGAGGATCGACAGGTCGAAGTGGAGCGGGGCATGGCTGGCCAGGACGTCGGACGAGGTCAGCGAGAACTCGTCGACGGCCCAGTCGACGAAGGCGCGGGCGTTGGCGTGGGTGAGCACGACGCCCTTGGGGGAACCGGTGGAACCGGAGGTGTACAGGAGGTAGGCCACGTCGTCCGGTTCGGCGGGAACCCTCAGCGGGGCGGCGTCCGCGTACCGGCTGACGGCGTCCTCCCAGGTGGTCGCCCCGGCACCGGCCGGGAGTTCCTCGTCGTGGGCTCCGACGTACAGGAACGAGAGTGTCTCCGCCAGTTCCGGTGCGCAGGCACGTAGGCTCCGCGCCCGTTCCGGTGTGGTGATCAGCCATGCGGCCTGGCAGTCGGCGAGGACGGCGGCGGCCCGGCGCGGCGGTGCCGTGGGGTCTGTCGGCACATACGCCGCACCGGAGCGCAGCACGGCATGGATCGCGGCAACGGCCTCCACCGACTTGTTCAGCCAGATCCCGATACGCCGGCCGGAGACGGGACCCGCAGCGGTCAGGGCCGAGGCCACGCCGTTGCTGATCTCGTCCAGTTCCGCGTAGGTGACCCGGCGCTGCTGGTCCTTGACGGCGACGGCGTCGGGGTGGCGGCGGACCGCCGCTTCCAGGTAGGTGGTCAACGTCCTTTCACGGACGTCGGGTTGCTGTGTCACGTTCACCTCAATCCAAGCTTGGCGGCGACGACGTCGCGTTGCATGTCGGAGGTCCCGGAGGAGATCCTGGTCCCCAGGGCGTCGCGCAGCCGCTCCTCGATCCCGGCGTCCTCGGTGTAGCCGTGGCCCCCGAAGATCTGCATGGCGTCCTCGAAGGTGGCGACGGCGGACTCGCTCACCTGGAGCTTGACGAGTTCCGGGAGCGGGGAGGAACGCCGGGCGCGTCGGGGAGTGGGCCGGTCCAGCTCCCAGGCCGCGGCACGCAGCAGGCCGCGCGAGGTCTCCAGCCGCAGCCGCATGTCCACGATCCGGTTGGCCACCGACTGGAAGCCGCCGATGCGCCGGCCGAACTGGCGTCGCGAGCCGGCCCGGTCCACGCACTCCTCGATCTGCCGTTCGATGGCGCCGAGCAGCGGCGCCAGCAGCAGGGTGCGCTCCCAGGCCATCACCGTGGCGAAGATCTCCGAGCCCTGCTTCTCGGCCCCGAGCCGCATGCCGTCGTCCACGACGCACTCGTCGAGGACCAGCTGGCCCCAAGCACACGAATCCAGGCCCATCTTCCGCTGTTCGGTCTCCACCCGGACGCCTGCCTGGCCGCGTTCGACGAGAAAGGCGGTGACGCCGGTGAAGCCGAGCTGCCTGCCCAGCGTCGCGTACACGAGGAACACGTCCGCATCAGGCGCGTTGGTGATGAACCTCTTTCGGCCGGTCAGCACGTACTTGTCGCCCTCGCGGCGGGCGACGGCCCGCATCGCGAGCGCGTCGGAACCGGACTCGGTCTCGGTGATGGCGTGGGCGCCCACCAGCCGTCCGGCGGCCAGGCCGGGCAGGTAGGTCCGCCGCTGCCCGGGAGTGCCGAACCTGGCCAGGGGCAGTGCGACGGCCCACATGTGCGCACCGGCCGCGATCAGCAGTCCGATGTCACGGCAGCCGTACCCCAGGCCTTCGAGGGCGAGGGCGCTGGTGAGCGCGGAGTGGCCGAGGCCGCCGTGTTCCCGCGGGATGTGCAGGGCCATGACCTGCGCGTCGGCCAGCGTCTGCCAGGTCGCGTCGGCGGCCAGGCCGCGCAGGCGGTGGTGCAGCTCCAGTTGCTCCGGTGTCCAGGCGAGGTCCACGGTCGGCTCCCTACCGGATCGCCGTCTGGGACAGCCTGGCCAGTGCCTGTTCCACCTCGGCCTCGGCCGCGGAGTCGTCGTCGAGCAGCCCGTTGAGGTACTTCTCGTACGAGCCCAGGTCCATCAGTCCGTGCCCGCTGAGGTTGAACAGGATCGTCTCGGGCGTGCCGGTCTCCCGTGCCCGCACGGCCCGGTCGACGACGTACCGGATGGCATGCGCCGACTCGGGAGCGGGGATGACCTGCTCCGCGCGCGCGAACGTCACGCCGGCCTCGAACACCTCGCTCTGGCCGTAGGCCACGGCGTCGACCAGTCCCTGGTGGTACATCCAGCTGATCACGGGTGCGGCCCCGTGGTAGCGCAGCCCTCCTGCGTGGATGGGCGACGGGATGAAGGTGTGGCCCAGCGTGTACATCTTGGACATGGGCGTGTTGCCGAGCGCGTCATGGTGGTCCCAGGTGTACACACCGCGGGTCAGCTTGGGGCAGGACCTGGGCTCGACGGCGACCAGGCGGGTGCTGCGGCCGGTGTTCACGGCGTCGCGGTAGAAGGGCATGGTGAGGCCGGCGAAGTTGCTGCCCGCGCCGAGGGCGGCCACGACGGTGTCGGGATACTCCCCGAGCTCTCGCATCTGGGCGAGGGCCTCCTGCCCGATCACGGTCTGATGCAGCAGGACATGGTTGTCCCCGCTGCCCGCCGAGTAGCGCACGCCGTCACCCTCGTTGGCGTACTCGTGGGCCTCGGAACTGGCGACGGACAGGCTGCCGGCACAGTCGGGGTCGTCGGCCAGGATGGACTTGCCGGCCTCGGTGGTGACGCTGGGGCTGGGGATGACCCGGGCTCCGTTGAGCTCCATCATCACCCGCCGGTGCGGCTTCTGCTCGTAGCTGCAGCGCACCATGTAGACGGTGCATTCCAGGTCGTAGACGGTGCAGGCCATCGCCAGGGCCGTGCCCCACTGCCCGGCTCCGGTGCCGGTGACGAGCTCGCGCACCCCGGCCTTCTTGTAGTAGTAGGCCTGGGCGATGGCGGAGTTCAGTTTGTGGCTGCCCGAGGGGCTCGCCGCCTCGTACTTGTAGTAGATGCGGGCGGGAGTGCCGAGGGCCTTCTCCAGCCGGCGGGCCCGGACCAGGGGGGTGGGCCGCCAGTTCTCGTACTGGGCCCGGACCTCGGCCGGGATCTCGATGTAGGGCTCGTCACTCACGCTCTGCCGGTAGATGGAGAGCGGCAGCTGCGGTTTGAGGCCGTGCCGGCCGGGCTGCTGGGCCGGCCGGCGGTCCTGCGGAACGTAGCCCGCGAGGTCGGCGATGACGTTGTACCAGTGGGTGGGTACCTGGACTCCGGTGGCTGGGCGGGAGTCAACGCTGGTGTTCACGGTGCGTCTCCTTGGAGTGGGTCAGCGGCCGGCGGGGTCCGGGACGACGCCGGCCAGTGCCAGTTGGGACCGCACCAGGTCGACCAGGCTTCCCACGTCGACGAGTTCCGAGGTCATCACGGCCTCGTCGTCGATCTCGCAGGAGAACGTCCGCTCCAGCTCGGTGATGATGCGCAGCAGGGTCAGGGAGTCCAGGCTGACGGTCGTGGAGTAGAGCGAGACGTGGTCGGCGATGTCCCCTGGGCCGAGGTCGAGGTCGAGGATGTCCACGAGGACCTGTTTGACCTGCGTGGAGATGGAATCGGGCATGGAAGTCCCTCCAGTGCACGGCACATGCCGTGCCGTGCCGATCGGATGACGGGGCCTGAGACCGGGTGTGCCAGGACTCAGGTCGAGGCGGGGACGTCGGCGTGCCGCGCGGCATCGCGACGTACGACGAAGGCGACCAGGCGCCCCTGACGTGCGGTCACCACGGCCTGGGCGACCTCCGGGTGGGCCTGCAGGACGGCTTCGACCTCGCCGGGTTCGATGCGGTGGCCGCGGATCTTGAGCTGGTCGTCGGTACGGCCGATGACGACCAGCCGGCCGTCGGGGAGCAGGCGTCCCACGTCGCCGGTGCGGTACCGGCGGCCGGACGGATGTTCCGGGAACCGCCGGGCGGTGAGCTCCCGGTCGCCCAGGTAACCGTCCGCCAGACCTGCCCCGGTCACGTACACCTCGCCCAGTTCCCCGGCCGGGACGGGATCCCCCGATTCGTCGAGTACGAGGATCTCCGCCCCGTCTACGGGCAGCCCGGCGGTGACCTCCCGACCAGGCGTCAACTCGGTGCCGGTGCACCATACGGCGGCTTCGGTGGGCCCGTACTCGTTCCACAGCCGGGTCTCCGGCTGGAGGCGGAAATGGTCCGCGAGCAGTTGTTCCGGGCAGGGTTCGCCCGCGACGAGGACGTTGCCGGGACCCGTGGCGGGGCCGGGCAGCCGTTGCAGTGCCCCGTGGTAGTGAGAGGGCGTCATCGCGGTGTGCGAGATCCGCCGCTCGCCGACCAGCATGGCGTCGACGGCGGTCATGATGCCGTCGAGCGAGGCCGGCGCGAGCTCTACGGTGCCCCCGCAGGCCAGGGTCCACCAGATGCATCCGATCGCGGCGTCGAAGGTCATCTGCCAGATCATCAGGAAGCGCCGGACCGGTTCGGGGTAGTGCCGGAACCGGGCGAGCGTGGTGCTGACGATCGCCCGGTGGGATACGACGACGCCCTTGGGCTCTCCGGTCGAACCCGAGGTGAAGACGATGTAGGCGGTGTCGTCGGCAGTGGCCCGCGGAGCGAGCCGCTCGGCGCTGCGGTCGCCGAGGCCGACGGGCCGCTGCAGCCGGGCGAGGCCGGCCAGGTCACCGATCCGGTCCGCCGGGGCGAGCACGGCGGCGGCCCGGGTACGGGCGGCCAGCAACCGCAGCCGCTCGCCCGGGGCGCCGGGGTCGACCGGCACATGGACCGCACCGGCCTTGAGGACCGCCAGCTGAGCCACGAGGGCGGCGGAACTACGGGGGAAGGCGCTCAGCACGGCCTGCCCCGGCCCGAGTCCACCGGCGACGAGTTCCCGGGCGACGTGGTTGGCCGCCTCGTCGAGCTGCCGGTAGGTCAGCTCCCCGTCCTCGGCGCTGACGGCGAGGCTCTCCGGGTTCCGGTCCGCCGCCCGCTCGAACAACTCGGGGAGCGTGGGGCCGGCGTCGGGCCGGGGCCGGCCGGCGAGGGCATGTACCGCGCTGCTCACCGGGCGGGCTCCGGACTCCGCAGGCTCAGCGGACGCATGTCGGTCCAGACCTCGGCTATGCGGTCCAGGCACGCCTGCCTGTCTCCGGTGAAGCCCTCGGCGCGCCAGCCGCCGGGTACCGGGCGGTCGGCAGGCCAGATCGAATACTGTTCCTCGTCGTTGACGACGACAAGCTGCATGTCCATGCAACACCTCGGGCGCGTGGGATCGGTCGGTGCACTGGTCCCGCCCGGCGGCGGGTCACGGCCCCCTCCGGTCGCACCGGGTGACGCGGTGCGACCGGAGCAGGGTGCGGGGCGGTCGGGGTGGTCAGCGGCCCGGCTTCACGGCCTCGACGAGGATGTGGTAGCCGAGGTAGTTGAACGGCGGGACGTCGCCCAGGTTCTTCTCCAGGGCTCGCACGACACCCGCGACGCCGCTGTCGGCGAGGACCTCGTCGGCCAGCCAGGCGGAGATCGTGGAGTTGCCACGCAGGTGCGTCATGATCAGACCCGAGGCGGCGAAGAGGGCCTTGAGCTCGTGCGGGCTGAAGCTGTACCAGGGAGCGGTGAGGTCGGTGCCGCCGCGCGTCTTGGTGAAGAGCAGCGTCTTCGCCTCGACGTCGGTGATGTCGACGGCGGCGAAGCGGTCGCCCTTGAAGAACTGCTCGAACAGGCTGTTCTTCACGCCGATGACGAGCCGCCCGCCGGGCCGGAGGACGCGGCCGACCTCGGCGAAGACGCGCTCGCGGTCCTCCAGCGGGATGTGCATCAGGGCGAGCATGCTGGTGACCACGTCGAAGGAGTTGTCCTCGAAGGGCAGGTTCGCCATGTCGCCCTCGTACAGGTCCGCCGACAGTCCCCGCTCGGCCAGCTTGCCCTGGGTGACGTCGAGCATGGCCCGGGAGATGTCCAGGCCGGTCACCTGAGCGCCGGCGGCGGCCATCGGGACGGTGAAGCGGCCGGTGCCGCAGCCGATGTCGAGGACCTTCTGGCCGGCACGCACCTTGCTCAGGACGAACTCGTGCTCGGACGCGGTGAAGGCGTCGTCGCTGGGGCCCTCGCCCGGGATGCGCTCGTCGTACTCGGCGGCGATCTCCTGGTACACCGAGCGGACCTGCTCCTTCTGCACCTCGGAAAGCTGGGTCGGCGCGTTCTCCAGAATGGTCATGGAATTCTCCTTCAGGGATTCTTGGATGACGGTGGAAATCGAGGTTGAAAAACTCTCCGAAAGCAAGCCCGAGCAAATTCCCTCTAGGGCTTCTCTCCTTCACCTGAATTCAGACTAGCAGTTGCGGCAGGAATATCAATCCGCTCGACCCTGCTCATCATTCGCCCGGAATTTCGTACGGCCGACACTGCGGCGGGCAGCAGTACGACGACACCGGTCACTGCAAAGCACCAGGCCAGGGAGAGGGGAGCCAGCAGCAGACCGATCCCGGCCGAGCCGGCCGCGTTCCCGGTATTGAAGGCGGTATTGACCCAGGTTCCGGCCTCGGTACTGCGAGCTCCGGAATCGACCTCACCGGCGATCAGATAGGACGTCGTCAAAGTCGGCGACGTGAAGAAACCGACGCCTGCAGCCAGTGCGACCAGGCCGATCATTCCGGTGGCCTGCCCGGCCAGGGCGCAGCAGATCCCGAGAAATGCGGCCAGGATCGGCAGGCGGGCACGGGCGGCGAGTTTCCAGCCGACCGCACCGTACAGCAGGCCGCCCAGCGCACTGCTGACCGCCATCGTCGCCGACACCCACGAGACCGAGGCGGCGGAGCCGTGCTCGTCCGCGAAGGCCACAGCAAGGAGGTTGAAGGCACCCATGCAGGCCCCGAGACCCGCGGTGACGAGAACCGGGTCGATCAGCCTGGCCCACCACCTGCCGCCCCCCGCGGGCGGGGCGGGCGGCTCCTCGCCCCCGGTGTCCTTGGGGGGCGCCGGAGCAGCGCCGGCGGCGCGGAAGGACGCGGCGACCGGAGAGGTCGCCAGGACCGCCGTTCCTCCCAACAGCAGTACCGCACTCAGGGCGACACCCAGCGCGGGCTCGGCGAGCGCGGTGAGCGCACCGGCCAGCAGTGGGCCGACGACGTACAGGAGCTCTTCCGCGACGGTGTCCAGCGAGTAGGCCCGCTGGAGCAGTTCCTCCTCGTCGGGCACGAGGACCCCCCACAGGGTGCGCATGAACGGACCCAGCGGAGGTGCGAACGCACCGGCCGCGGCGCCCAGCACCCACAGGGCGGCCCGGGGGGCGCCCGGCTGCCAGGACACCGCGGCGATCAGTCCGAGCAACGCCGCGCACAGGGCCGCCATCGGCAGCAGCGCCCGGCGTACCCCGTGCCGGTCGATCAGGCGGGCACGGTAGGGCGCCAGCAGGGAGCTGGAGAGCCCGAAGACCGCCAGGACACCGCCGGCCATCGCGTACGAGCCGGTCGCCCGGCTGACGGTGAGCACCAGGGACAGGAAGACGATGCCGTAGGCGAACCGGGCGACGAGCGCGGCGCCGAAGGTGCGCGCCGCATGGGGGATCTTCAGAACGGTGAGGTAGGACGCGGTTTTCGCGGTTGACACGACATACTCCAGCAGGGTTGCGGCGAGCAGGGTGCGCGCGCCGCCGGAAAGGACGACGAGACCGGGGGCGTGGCGGCGGAACCGACGGAGCGGTCGGCTGGAACCTACGGGAGACGGGCCGCCCCGCCCTCCGCCCCGGCAACGCGAGCCGTCCCCGTCGCCGGCATGCGGCGCAGGGACAGGCGTACGGCGGCGTCGAGGGCGGCGGTCGTGGCGGCCGGAAGACCGTGGTGGTCCAGGGTGTCCAGTGCCTGCTCGGTCATGCCGCCGGGAGAGGACACGGAGGAGATGGTGCCGGCGAACGTCGTGCCGGCCCCGTCGAGCAGGGCGCCCGTGCCGCGCACCGCGTGGCGTGCGAGGTGGTCGGCGAGCCCGGGGGGCAGCCCCAGGGCGGCCGCGCCCTCCGCCAGGCTCTGGGCGAACCGGGCGAGCAGGGCGGGACCGGCACCGGAGAGGGCGCTGACCGTCTCCAGGTGGTGGTCGTCGACCACGAAGACCGGGCCGAGGTCGGCGAACAGCTCCTGGACGGGAGTCAGTTCAGCGGCTTCGACGGCCGGGGCCGCGGACAGCACCGTCGCGCCGACCCGTGCGGCCACGGCCACGTTCGGGACCGCGCGCAGGACCGGGACGGCGTGCCGGACCGCCTCGGCGACGACCGCGACGGGCCAGGAAGCCACCAGGGACACCAGGATCTGGCCGTCGGTCAGGTGAGGTCGGGTCTCGGCGAGTACCTCCGCGGCTTCGTGCGGGTGCACGGCCACCACGACGAGACCGGCCCCGGCCACCGCTTCGGCGATGTTCCCGGCCGCCACCAGTCCGGTGTCGGCGGCCAGGTCCCGGGCGCTGCGGCCGTGCCGCGACACACCGCGCAGCCGCCAGGGCCGCCCGTCGACCGCGACCAGCCCCTGGGCGACGGCCCGGGTGATGCGCCCGCAGCCGAGGAAGGCCACCGTACGGCTGGTCATGCGGTCTCCCCGGCGGTGCTGGTCTCCTCGACGAGGTCGCAGATCGCCTCGACGCCACGCAGGAGACGATCCTCCGGTTCCGCGCCGACCGAGACCCGGACGAACCGGTCGCAGGACGTCCCGTAGGAGATTCCGGCGACCGTGCTCACCCGGTGGCGGCGCAGCAACTCGTCGGCGAATTCGGTGGAGTTCAGCCGGGAGGCACCCAGCGAGGGGAACAGGTAGAAGGTGGAGTCGCCGGGCAGGCTGGTCACCCCGCGGGCGGCGAACGCCTCGGCGACCCGGTTGCGCCGCTCGACGACCTCCCGGATCTGTGGCCGGGTGTGCGCCAGAATCCCCTCGAAGTTCTCCGCGAGGTAGTGGCACAGGATCGTCGGGGCGCAGGTCACCAGATGCTGTTGAAGCTTGGCCAGCTGCCGGATCAGGCTTTCGTGGGCGATGACGTAACCCACCCGCCAGCCGGATATGCCGAAGTTCTTGGACATCGAGTTGCAGATGACGGTGTGCCGCTTGTCGGGGTCGAAGACGCTCGCCGAGACGAACGGGTCGCCGCCCGGCACGAACTCGCTGTACACCTCGTCGGCGATCAGGATCAGCCCGTGGGTCTCGGCCAGGACGTGCAGCGTGCGCAGTTCGTCGTCGGACAGCCGGCGTCCGGTCGGGTTGTGCGGGTTGTTGACGATGATCGCCCGGGTGCGGGCGGTGACCCGGGCGGCGATGTCGTCGACCGTGGCGTGCCAGGGCAGGGCGACCGGGATCCCGCGGCACAGCCGCACCTGATCGGGATAACTGACCCACAGCGGCTCGGGGATGATCACCTCGTCGCCGGGTTCCAGGATCGCGGCGAGCGTCATGAACAGCGCCGACTTGGAACCGGCGGTGACCATGATCTCGCGGTCGGGGTCGACGGGTGTCCCGGACCCGTTCTCGTGGTACTTGGCGAGCTTGTGCCGCAGCAGCGGGACGCCCCGGGTGTGCGAGTAGTGGTGCGCGGCGGGCGTCAACTCCTCGAAGGAGGGCGCGGGGACGTCGAAGAAGGCCTCCCCGAGGGAGAGGGTGATGATGTCCGCGCCGTCGGCCTGCAACTCGTAGACCAGGTTGTTCTGTTTGATCGACGCGGCCTCGCCGATGCTGTCCACCAGGGCCGAAGGACGTAGGGGTGCCATCGTGTCTCTCCTCTCGTAGCACGGATGCGATGACGGGCGCTGCCCTCCGGCCGTCACAGGACGCGGATCTGCCCCTCGCCCCACACCACGTTCTTCACGCAGGTGAGGGACTCGAGCCCCATGGGGCCGCGCGCGTGCAGCTTCTGCGTGGAGACGCCGATCTCCACGCCGTAGCCGAACTCGCCGCCGTCGGAGAACCGGGTCGAGGTGTTGACGAAGACACTGCCCGAGTCGATCGACAGGGCGAACCGCCGTGCCACGGAGATGTCCTGGGCGACGACGGCCTCGGCGTTCCGGGTGCCGTACCGGTCGATGTGGTCGAGCGCCTCGTCCAGTCCGCGGACCACCTTCACCGCCATCACCAGGTCGAGGTACTCGGTGGCCCAGTCGTCCTCGGTGGCGGCCTCGGCCTTGGGCCACACCTCCCGCGTGCGCTCGTCTCCCCGCACGGTCACGCCCAGCGCGGCCAGCTCGTCCAGGCAGCCGGGCAGCCAGCTGGTCGCCAGCGCCTCGTGGACCACCAGCGTCTCCAGGGCGTTGCACACGCTCGGCCTGGAGGTCTTGGCGTTGACGACGATGCTCGTGGCCCTGGCCGGGTCCGCCGAGGCGTCGACGTAGACGTGGCAGTTGCCGTCACCGTCGATCACGGTCGGAACCCTGGCGTTGTCCTTGACCGTCTGGATCAGGCTGGGGCCGCCGCGCGGGACCACGAGGTCCACGTACTCCTCGGCCGCCAGCAGCTCCAGCACACCTTCCCGGGAAGTGTCGGGGATGAGCTGCACCGACGCCGCGGGAACCTCGTCCTGTGCGTCGAGTACCTCGCGGATCACGGCGGCGATGGCCGTGTTGCTGTGCAGGGCGATGGACGAACCGCGCAGCACGGCCGCGTTGCCGGACTTCAGGCACAGGGCGGCGACGTCGGCCGTTACGTTGGGCCGGGCCTCGTAGACGACGGCGACGACCCCGAGGGGTTCGCGCACCTGCTCGATACGCAGGCCGTTGGGGCGGGTCTGGCCGCCCGTGACGGCCCCCACGGGGTCCGGCAGGCCGATGATGGTGCGGATCGCGTCGACCATGCCGGTGATGCGTTTGTCGGTCAGGGTGAGCCGGTCGATCAGGGTCGCCGACGTCCCCGCGGCCCGGGCCGCCTCGATGTCCAGGGCGTTGGCCGCCTTCAGACGCTCGCGTCCGGTGTCCAGAGCAACGGCGATCGACTCCAGGACCCGGTCTTTCACCACGGTGGGTGTCTCACGCAGCACGCGCGCCGCGGCAGCGGCGGTGCGGCAGATTTCGGTGACGGACATCAGCAGGCCTCCAGAAGACTCACGTATTCGCTGGGGTGAAGAACCGTGGCGTCGTCCGCGCCGTCCGCGGACAGGGCCTCGGCCAAGGACAGGGCTCCGAGCCGGGTACGGCCCCGGGCGATCGGCGGGGTGCCGTCCACCGCGATGTCGACGACGTCGCCGGCCGTGAACGACCCCTCGGTGCGTGCGACCAGGGGCAGCGGCACGGGCCGCCCCGCGTCCATCGCGTGCCGGGCCGACGGGTGGCAGACCACTGTGCCGCGCGGCGGTGCGGAGAAGGCCCGCCACAGCGGCTCCAGGCCGTGCTCGCGTACGGCGTCCCGCGGGCGGACGAGCGTGCCCACCGGCTCTCCGCCGAGCAACCGCGACAGGACCCGCGGTTCGTGGGCGCCCGCGATGGCCGCGGTGACCCCGGCCAGGGTGGCGATCCACACGGCGCCCAGCTTGCTGACCATGCCTCCGGTGCCCGGACCGCCCGCGGAGGATCCCGCGAGCCGTTCCAGCTCCACGGTCATCCCCTTGGCCTCGGGGATGAGCCGAGCGCCCGGATCGGTGCGCGGATCGCTGCCGTACAGGCCGCGGACGTCGGTGAGCAGCACGAGCAGCCTGGCCCGCAGCAGCACGCTCGACAGAGCGGCGAGGATGTCGTTGTTGCCGACCTGGACGGCGTCGTTCTCGTTGACCACCGGCACCACGCCGCGGTCCAGGGCGTGGTCCAGTGCGGACCGCAGTCCGTCCCGGTGCCGGCCGTCGCACAGGTCGAGCGGTGTGAACAGGAACTGGGCCGCCGTCAGACCGCGCCGGGCCAGCCCGGCCCGGAAAGCCTCGAACAGCGGCCCCTGGCCGACGGCCGCGGCCAGCCGACGGCCCTCCTCGCCCGCCCCGCCGTCGCCCAGCACGGTGCGGCCCTGGGCGATGGCACCCGAGGTGACGAGCACCGGGCGCAGACCCGAGTGCGTCAGGTCCGCGACGGACGCCGCGAGGGCGTCGGCCTTGTCCGGGTCCAGGCGGCCGTCGGTGACCAGTGACGACGTGCCGATCTTGACGACGATACGTTCCGGTTGCATGAGCGGAGGCAGACCTTCCGGGACTATGCGGGCAGGGACGGACGGGCCAGCGGACCGACGTGGTAGACGAACCGGCTCGGCATCAGCTCGGCGGGCAGGTCGCCGCGCCGCAGCTCGTGTTCGAGCGAGGCGGTCAGCGCGCGCTCCAACTGCGGGGCCAGCACCCGGGTCGGCGACTGTGCCGCGGCCGGGTCG
This sequence comes from Streptomyces sp. NPDC047061, assembly GCF_040643955.1. Lineage (NCBI taxonomy): Bacteria > Bacillati > Actinomycetota > Actinomycetes > Kitasatosporales > Streptomycetaceae > Streptomyces > Streptomyces sp. NPDC047061. The sequence continues at coordinate 327,391 of NZ_JBEYVI010000004.1, read as the reverse complement.
GACCGGTCGGACCCGGCCGCGGTGAACGGCTCGCTCAGGATGTAGTGGGAGTGCGCTCCCGGAGGCAGGAAGGAGACCTCGACGGTGCCGTCGGCGTCCCCGTGTCCCCAGCCGACGCGCGTCGTCCAGCCGTGGCGTGCGCCCAGCCGCCACAGTTCCTCCGGGTGCATCCCGGTCTGCCGGGACCCGGCGTCACCTGCGGGACCGAAGCCGTAGCCGTCGCGCAGCCGCAACGCCTCGGTCAGGCGGGCGTTGGGAACACGCCGGTATCCGAACGCTTCCGTGCTGTCCGCCAGGCGCCGCTCGATCGCCTCCGGACCGGCCGGCGGGCCGGGCTCCCAGCCGGTGCCGTCGGGCTCGTCGGAGCAGCCGATGTGCAGGATCACGTCGTAGCGGAACAGGGACATCTCGTTCGCGGCGGCTCCGCGCCGGGGCGCGATCTCGACCGCGGAGATCCGCTCATGGCCGGCGACCAGCGACCGGAAGAACCCTGGGCCCACGCTGAGTTCGCTGTCGGTGCGCAACGCCCGGTCGATCGCGTCGGCGACCTGCTGCCGATCGGCCCGGGCACCCTGCCGCAGGTGCTCCCGCAGGCTCAGGAACGCCTCCAGCAGTACGCCGCTGCGCACGTCGCCCACGAAGACGTGTCCCCCGTCGGACACGCCGGCCACCGCCCGGTCGACCACCCGCCGCAGGTAGGCGAGGGACGGGAAGTACTGGACGACGGAGTTGAGCACGACCGTGTCGTACGGACCCGGCGCCGCATCCAGCGCCTCCAGCGCCTCGGCCTGTGCGACCACGAGCGTGGGCGCACCGGCGGATCCCGCCGGCCCGGCGCCGACGCGACGCAGCATCTCCACCGCCGCGTCCGCGTAGTCGGTGGCGACGTACCGCTCCAGCCGGCCCTCCTGGCACAGCGGGCGGACCAGCAGACCGGTACCGGCGCCGACCTCCAGCAGACGGCGCGGGCGCAGGGTGCGGATCCGGTCCACCGTGGCGGCGACCCACTCGTCCATCTGGCCCGGCGGGATGGTGCTGCCCGTGAAGCTGTCCGTCCAGCCCAGCAGCGCCTCGTCTGCCGTGGCCTCCGCCTCGGGCACGTAGGTGCTCTCGAACACGAAGCGCCAGGAGTCCATGAACGCCTCGAAGTCCTCGGCACGGACCCCGTCCGCGGGCACCAGATGGGCGACCGGCCGGACGGCCCCGTCCGTTTGCGTCTCGGCCACCACCACGGCGTCCTGGATCTGGGGGTGTTCCCGCAGTGCCCGCTCCAGCCGCGCGTACTCCGCCTCCCGGCCGGCCGGCAGCGGGACGTCCCATGCGCGGGCCTCGGGGTCGCGGGCCACCTCGCGCACGAACGCCTCGTACATCGCGGCCAGTTCGGCCACGGTCGACCTCTGGTACAGGTCGGCGTCGTAGCACAGCTCCGCCGACAGACCCGCTCCGTCGCGGGTCAGGTCCAGGGAGAGATCGAAGCGGCTGCTCGGCACGTCCAGGGGCACGGACTCGGCCGTGACCCCGTCGAGTTCGAGCGCGGACGAGCCGTCGTCCTCGAACAGCTGGCAGGTCGCCTGGACCACGGGGTTCAGGCCCAGGTCGCGGCTGGGGTTGACGAGTTCCACGATCCGCTCGAAAGGGGCCGCCTGGTGGGCGTAACCGGACAGGGTGGTGTCGCGGACCTGCTGGAGCAGTTCCACGAAGGCAGGGTCCGCGTCCAGATCCGCGCGGATCGGCAGGATGTTGACGAACAGACCGATCAGTCCTTCCAGTTCGGCCCGGGTACGTCCCGCGACGGGTACCCCCACCAGCAGGTCCCGCCGCCCGGTCCAGCGCGCCAGGACCGCGTGGAAGGACGCGAGCAGCGCCGTGAACAGCGTGGTCCGGTGGCGGCGCGCCAGCTCCGTCAGCGCGGCGGTGACCTCCGCCGGCACCTGGAAGCGGACGGTGTCGCCACGCCCGCCGTTGACCTCCGGCCGCTCCCCGTCGCAGGGCAGGGCCAGTTCGGTGGGGGCGCCGGCCAGCTGGTCCCGCCAGTAGGCCAGGTCCGCGGCCAGCCGCGCCTCGTGCCCGGGTCCTCGCTCCCAGGCGGCGAAGTCCTGGTACTGCAGGTCGGGCGCGGGCAGACCGGGTGCCCGACGGGCGGTCAGGTCGCGGTAGTGGGCCGAGATCTCGGCCAGTACGACCTTCACCGACCAGCCGTCGCACACGATGTGGTGCGCGCCGAACACCAGCAGGTGGTCGTCGGGGCCCAGGGTGAGGACGGCCGCCTCGAACAGCGGTCCCTTCTCCAGGTCGTAGGGTCGACGGCCGACTTCCTGGACGTGGCCGGCCGCGCGCCGCCAGGCCTCCTCGGCCGGCAGGTCCGACAGATCCAGGCAGGTCGTCTCCCGGCCCCAGTCCCGGTCGACGGTGACCAGCAGCTGCTGGTCACCCAGCGTGTAGCGGCTGCGCAGCACGTCGTGCCGCTCCACCATGACGGCGACGGCCCGCGCCAGTGCCGGCACGTCCAGCCTGCCGTGCAGGCGCACCGCCTCGACCATGTTGTAGCCGGTGCTGTGCGGAGCGACCTGCTGCAGGAACCACAGCCGCTGCTGAGCGGTGGACGCGACCGCACGCTCGCCACGGCCGAGGGCCGGGATCAGCTGCTCGCGTCCGTCGTCGCCGCCCAGCGCCGCGGCGAGCCCGGCCACGGTGGGCTGTTCGAACAGGGCCCGCAGGGAGAGCCGGACGCCGAGCCGGGCACGTATCCGCGAGATGAGCTGTACGGCGCTGAGCGAGTGGCCGCCGAGCCGGAAGAAGTCGTCGTGCCGACCCACCGCGTCCAGGCCGAGCACCTCGGCGAACATGCGCGCGAGGTCCAGTTCGGTCCCCGGCAGCGGGGCCGCGTACCGTCCCACCCCGAGCGAGGAGGCGTCGGGCTCGGGAAGCCGGGCGGGCGCGACCTTGCCGCTGACGTTGCGGGGGATCTCCGCCAGTTCCACCACGGCGGACGGGACCATGTACTCGGGCAGGCGACGCGCGAGGTGCTCGCGCAGCCCCGGTACGTCCACCGCGTCCCGCGGTACCACGTAGCCGACCAGGCGGGCGTGGCCGTGCGCGTCCGGCCTGGCCACCACAGCCGCGTCCCGGATCCCGGGGTGCGCCAGCAGCGCCGACTCGACCTCACCGGGGTCGACCCGGTAGCCACGGATCTTCAGCTGGCCGTCGAGCCGCCCGAGGAACTCCACCTGTCCGTCGGCGCGCAGCCGGCCCAGATCGCCGGTGCGGTACAGCCGCCCGCCCGGCACCACCGCGAAGGGGTCGGACACGAACCGCTGTGCGGTGCGCTCCGGGTCGTTCAGGTAGCCGACGGCCAGCTGTGGTCCGGCCAGACAGATCTCGCCGACCACGCCGACCGGGACCGGCCGCCCGCCCGGATCCAGCACCGCGACCGCGCAGTTCGCCAGCGGCCGGCCGATCAGCGGCCCCGCGTCCCCCTCGACCGGTGCGACCAGGGCGTCCACGGTGAACTCGGTCGGGCCGTACATGTTGACCGCGCTCACTCCCGGCTCGGCGGCCAGGCGGGACCACAACGACGGGCGCATGGCCTCGCCGCCCAGCACGAACAGCCGCGGACCGGGCCCGTCGTCGTCCAGCAGTCCCAGTCCGACGAGCTGCTCCAGGAACGACGGCGTCGCCTCCAGTACGTCGATCTCCCGCTCGCGCAGCACGGTGAGCAACTGCCCCGCGTCGCGGGCGGTGTCGTCGTCGACGACGTCGAGCACATGGCCGTCGACCATCCACAGCAGCTGGTCCCAGCTCGCGTCGAAGGCCACCGACATGGTGTAGGCGACGCGCAGCCGGCGGCCGGGCACGGTGCGCGCCATGGCCGCGTAGTGCGAGGCTCGGTGGGAGTGGTAGAGGTTCGCCAGCGAGCCGTGCCGGACCAGGACGCCCTTGGGGGTCGAGGTCGAGCCGGAGGTGAAGACGACGTAGGCCGGGTCGTCCGCGCCCGGTGCGGGCGGCGGCGCGGCACCGGGATGTTCCGGGAGCGAGTTCAGGTCCAGCAGGGGCCGGCCCAGCAGCTCCGCCCGTGACCGGACGGCCTCGTCGGTGACGACCAGGCGCAGCGCGGCCTCGTCGGTCATCGCACGCAGCCGCTCCGGCGGGTTGGCGGGATCCAGCGGAACCAGCACCGCCCCGGCGCGCAGTACGCCGAAGACCCCCACGGGCAGCAGCGCCGACCGGGTGACCATGAGGCCCACCCGGTCACCCCGGGCGACACCGCGCGCAGCGAGGTCGGCGGCGACCGCGTCGACCGCGTCGCCCAGCTGCCGGTACGTCAGCTGCCGATGCCCGTCGGTGACGGCGACGGAGTCGGGCCGGTCCGCGATCCGCTCCACCAGCGCGGTCAGGACCGTCGCGGCGGCGGGTACGCCGACCCGGGGGCCGCGGCCCAGCTCCCACAGGATCCGGGTCTGCTCGGCCTCGCCGAGCAGGGCCAGCGCAGACACCCGGGTGTCCGGCCCCTCGGTGGCCGCCGTGAGCAGGACCGTGAAGCAGTCGGCGAGATGTGCCACGGTCTCCGGGTCGAACAGGTCCCGGCTGTAGTTGAAGGAGGCGTGCAGGGTCCCGCCCCGCCAGTGCATGTCCAGGGCCAGGTCGAAGAACGTGGTCGGCTGGGCCGCGGGCAACGGCCGGACGGCGGCGCCCTCGAGCCGCATGCCACCGGTGAAGTCCTCGTCCAGCAGCTGGAACATCACCTGTACGAGCGGGTTGAGCCCCTGGGCCCGGTCCGGGTTGACCTCCTCGACCATGCGCTCGAACGGCAGCTCCCCGTACTCCTGGCCGTCCAGCATGCTCGTGCGCACCCGCTGGAGCAGCTCCTCGAAGGACGGATCGTCGCGCATGTCACCGCGCAGCGGAAGCGTGTTGACCAGCATGCCGACCAGCGACTCGGTACCCGCCCGGGTGCGTCCGCTCACGGGATGACCGACGAGGACGTCGTACTCTCCCGTGATGCGCGCCAGGAAGGCGTGGAAGGCGGCCAGCAGCACCACGGACGGACTGGACCTGCTGGTACGGGCCAGCTCGCGGACGCGGTCGGTGACGTCCTGGGGCAACGGGACCTCGTGCACCCCGGACGCGGGGAAACCGGTGGCACACCGGGGCCGGTCGCCCGGGAGCGGCAGCACCGTGGGAGCGCCGGCCAGGTGCTCGCGCCAGTACCGCAGGCACTCCTCGGTGCGCTCCTCGTCGAGCCACTCCCGCTCCCAGAGCGCGTAGTCCGTGTACTGCAGTTCCGGCTCGGGCAGCCGTGCGGGATCGCCGAGTACGAAGCCGCGGTACAGGGCGGCCAGTTCGTCCAGCAACAGGTGCATCGACCAGCCGTCGCACACGATGTGGTGCGCGGTGACGGCCACGACGTGCTCGTCCGGGCCGGCGTCGGCGACGTGCACCCGCAGCAGGGGCCCGGTGCGCAGGTCGAAGGGTTCGTCCAGCACGGCCCGGTGGAAGCGTGCCAGGGCCGCTTCGCGCGCGGGCCCGTCGGCGGCGTCGAGCCGGCTGTGGCGGAAGGCGGGCCGGGCCGGGCCGGTGCCCGGTTCGGCGACAACCTGGAGGATCGTTCCGTCGACCTGCTCGAACCGGGTGCGCAGCGCCTCGTGCCGATCGCACAGCTCCCGCGCGGCACGTGCCAGGGCCTCGCTGTCCAGCGGTCCCGTCACTCGGAACGCCTCGGTCAGGTGATAGGCGGTTCCCTCCGGCTCCAGGGCTTGGAGCAGCCACAGCCGCTGCTGCGCGGACGCGGCCGCATACCGCTGTTCTGCCATGTCGAAAACCCTTCGTGAGCGGTTGGTCGAAGTGATGGAGCCCGAACCGTGGACGGCCGGTGCCGGGTCTAGCGGTCGGCCCTGCGGCGCAGCGCGGGCCGCGACCGCGCCACGGGCGTGAGGCGTTGCGCCAGGCCTTCGACGGTGGGCTCGTCGAAGAAGGCGCGGACGGGAAGTTCCAGGCCGAGGGCCGAGCGGATGTCGTCGATGAGCCGGGTGACGAGCAGGGAATGCCCGCCGATCTCGAAGAAGTTGTCGGTCGCACCGACGGCCGGCAGTCCCAGCAGGTCGGCGACGAGCGCGCACAGCCGCCGCTCACGCTCGGTCGCGGGCACCCGCCCGGCCGGCGCGGCCGACGCGGCGGGGGCGGGCAGTGCGAGCCGGTCCACCTTGCCGTTGGGGTTGACGGGCAGCCGGTCCAGGACCACCACCGCGGCCGGGACCATGTATCCGGGCAGCTGCGCGGCGACGGACGCCCTGATCCGCGCCGGGTCGGGCGTCTGCCCGGGCGGGGCGACGACGTACGCGATCAGACGCTTCCCCGCCCGGTCGGCGTCGTCCGCCGTCACCACGGCCTGCGCCACGGCCGGGTCGGCACGCAGTGCCTCCTCGACCTCGCCCAACTCGATCCGGAAGCCCCTGATCTTGACCTGGAAGTCGTTGCGCCCGAGGAACTCCAGTCGTCCGTCGGACCGCCACCGGGCCAGATCACCGGTGCGGTACATGCGGCTGCCAGGAGGGCCGTACGGGTCCGGTATGAACCGCTGGGCCGTCTCGGCGGGCCGGTAGAGATAGCCGCGCGCCACCGCCGCGCCCGCGACGCAGACCTCACCGGGCACGCCCAGGGGCACCGGGCGCAGGTTCTCGTCGACCAGATGGACACGGGTGTTCCAGATCGGCGAACCGATGGGCACCTGGGACGGCTGCCCGGCCACGGGCCGCTCCACCGTGTGGCTCGTGGCCGCGTGGGTCTCGGTGGGCCCGTAGTAGTTGTGCAGGCGCCTGCCGGGAACGGCGTCGAAGAAAGCGCGCACCGCGTCACTGAGGATCAGGGCCTCGCCGCCCTGCGCCACCTGCCGCAGCTTCGGCAGGTCCAGGCCCAGGCGCAGCGCTTCCCGGCACAGCAGCTCGATCAGGGCGGTGGGGGCGAACAGTTCCGTCACCTGGTGCCGCTCCAGCCAGTGGGCCAGGTCGGCGGGGCTGCGCCGGATCTCGTCGGTGGGCACCGCGAGCGTCTTGCCGCTGGTCCCCGCGGAGAGGATCTCCTGGGCCGCGGGGTCGAAGCTCAGCGACGCGAACTGTGCGGTGACCGAGTCGGGTCCGGCCGGCATGACGGCGGCGTGCCAGGCCAGCAGGTTGACGATCGGGGCGGCCGGCATGACGACACCCTTGGGCCGGCCGGTCGAGCCCGAGGTGTAGATGACATACAGGGGGTGCTCGGAACGCAGCGGTACCGGGCGCTCGGCGTCGGTCAGGTCCGCCGTGCCCAGCTCGGCGAGCCGTTCCCGCAGAACGGGGTCGTCCACGCAGAGGGGAGCCACGCCGGCCGGCAGCCGCTCCGCGGCGTCCACGGTGGTCAGCACCAGCAGCGGGGTGGCGTCCTCCAGCATCGCCCGGACGCGGGCGGCCGGGTGGTCGAGGTCCACCGGCAGGTAGGCCGCGCCGGCCTTGAGCACCGCCCACAGGGCCACGACCATGTCGAGGGAGCGGGGCATCGCCAGCGCGACGGTCCGCTCAGGTCCGGCCCCGAGCCGCGCAAGGTGCCGGGCGAGCTGATTGGCGCGGGCGTTGAGCTGCGCGAACGTCGCCGTCTCGGCTTCGTGGACGACCGCCGTGCGGTCCGGAGTCCGGGCCACCTGCGCTTCGAAGAGCCGAGGGAGGGAGGCGGGTTCCACTGGTCGCCCGGTGCTGTTCCAGGCCCGCACCAGGTCCCGCTCGCCCGGTGAGCGTATGTCGAGCCGCCCGATGGGGCTGTCGGGGTCGGCCAGGGCCTGCTCCAGCGTCGCCACCAGGTAGTCGGCGATCCGCTCGGCCGTGCCGCGGTCGAACAGGTCGGTCGAGTACTCCACGAAGCACTCGGTGCCGCCCTCCCCGGGAACGGCCGGAGGCGTCATGTTGAACACCAGGTCGAAGCGGGCCACGTCGAGCAGGGAACGTTCCTCGGTCACCTCGATGCCGGGCAGCCGGACCGGCGCGCCTGCGTTGTTCTCGAACACGAGCATGACCTGGAACAGCGGGTGGTGGGCCGGGGAGCGACGCGGATTGAGGGCTTCGACCAGGACGTCGAAGGGCAGGTCCTGGTGGGAGAACGCCTGGAAGGCGAACTCCCGGACGCGGCCCAGCAGTTCCCGGAAGCTGGGGTCGCCCGAGGTGTCCGTGCGCAGGACGAGCGTGTTGGCGAAGAACCCGACCAGGTCGTCGAGGGCCTCGTCGGCGCGTCCGGCCACCGGGGTGCCGACGGGGATGTCGTGCCCGGCTCCCAGCCTGGTCAGGGTCGCGGCGAGCGCGGCCTGGACGACCATGAACGCGCTGGCGCCCGTCTCGGCCGCGAACCGGTCGACAGCGCCGGTGAGTCCGGGGCCGAGGGCGAAGTCGACGACGGCGCCCCGATGGCCGGCATGGGCGGGGCGCGGCCGGTCGGTGGGCAGGGCGAGCTGGTCCGGGACGCCCTTGAGCGCCTCGGTCCAGAACGCGAGCTGCCGGGACATGAGGCTCCCGGGTTCCTCGACGGAGCCGAGCACGTCCCGCTGCCAGAGGGTGAAGTCCCGGTACTGCACCGCGAGCGGGGGCGGCTGGGCCGTGCCGCCGCGCTCGTGGGCGGCGTAGGCGGTGGCGAGGTCCCGGGCGAGCGGAGCCAGGGACCACCCGTCGCAGGCGATGTGGTGGACGACGAGCAGCAGTACGTGCTCCTCCTCACCGAGGGCGACCAGCTGCGCGCGCAGCGGCGGATCGACCCGCAGGTCGAAGCCCCGGCGTTCGAACTCCGCCTGGTGCACTGCCAGTTCCTCCGGGCCGAGCGCGACCAGGCTGGGCTCGGGCCGGGCCCGGGCCGGGTCCAGCACCAGCTGACGGGGCTCGCCGGCGGTTTCGGGGAAGACGGTGCGCAGGGCTTCGTGACGTGCCACCAGGGCGGCCAGTGCGGCCCACAGCGCGTCGTGGTCGAGCCGGCCGCGCAGCCGCAGCGGCAACGGGATGTTGTAGGTCGCCGTGCCGTCCTCCAGCCGGTTGAGGAACCACAGCCGTCGCTGGGCCGGGGAGAGCGGCACGGGTCCGTCGTCCGCCCGGCGCTCCAGCGACGGGGCGGGCACGCTGCTGACGGTGAGCCGGGGGGCGAGCGCCGCCACGGTGGGCGCGTCGAACACCTCGCGCACGCCGAGCTCGTAGCCCAGCCGCGAGCGGACCCGCCATACCAGCCGCATCGCCAGCAGCGAGTTGCCGCCCACGGCGAAGAAGTCGGTGTCGACACCGACGCCCGGCAGCTGGAGCACCTCCGCGAACAGGGCACACAGCTCCTTCTCCGCCGGGGTCCGCGGAGCCCGCCCCACGGGGGCGACCGGTACCTCGGTGGCGGCGAGCGCCTTCCGGTCGATCTTTCCGTTGGGCGTCATCGGCAGGTCGTCGAGGACCATGACCACGTCGGGCACCAGGTAGGCCGGGAGTCTCTCGGCGGCGTACCGCTTCAACTCCCGCGGCCAGTCCCGCGGCACGACGGGATCGCGGGGCACTTCCTGCGGACGGTGCGAAGGTTGCTGAGACACGTGTGTTCCCTGGGGGTGGGCCCCCCGTCGACGGCGCGGGGGCGGACGTACGGCGGACCCGTCGTCAGGCGACGGTCTCGACGGGCAGCGACGTGAAACCGAGGATGAAGTTGGAGCGGAGCCGGACCGGGTCGCCGGCAGGCCGGAACTCCAGGCCGCTGCCGATCAGGGCGGCGAACGCCTCGGCCAGCTCCGCGTTCCCGGCGGGCGCCCCGACGCAGCGGTGGATGCCGCTGCCGAAGGAGAGGTGCCGGTTGGGGTTGCGGGTGATGTCGAACCGGTCCGGATCCGTGAACTGGTCGCCGTCCCGGTTCGCGGAGACGTTCCACAGCGTGACGATGTCTCCGGCGGTGATGTCCACCCCGCGGACCCGGGTGTCACGGACCGCGACGCGCTGCACGTAGGCGTTGGTGGAGCTCCACCGCAGGATCTCCTCCAGCGCGGAGGGCAGCAGGGCGGGATCCGCGCGCAGCCGCTGCCACTCGCCGGGGTTCTCCAGCAGCGCGAGGAATCCCGCGCAGGTGGTGTACGAGGAGGTCTCGTTGCCGCCGACGGCGATGTTCATACAGTTGTAGAGGATCTGCGCGTCGTCCAGGGCCTGCCCGTTGAGCTCGGCGCGCAGCAGCATGCCGATGACGTCGTCCCGCCCCGGGTCGTCGCGGCGCTCGTCGAGCAGGTCGGCGAAGTACTCGAAGATCTCGCTCTGGGCATGCGCGAGCCGGATCCGCTCGTCACCGGTCTGCTCGCACAGTGCGGGGTCACGGTAGCCGACCATCCTGCGGGTGAGGCTCACGATGTGGCGGGCGTCGTCGAGTCCGACGCCGAACAGTGCCATCAGCGCGCCGACGGGCAGCAGCGGGGCGAAGTCGAGCGCGACGTCGCAGCCGCCCTCGTGCCGGATCCGTTCGACGGCCTCGCGCAGCAGGGTGCGGACCTGGGCCGTGACACGGTCGACCATGCCGGGACTGAACGGGGGGTGCATGGCCCGGCGCAGCATCCGGTGCCGGGGCGGGTCGGAGGCGACGAGCATGTCACCGGAGGCCGTGTCGCCGCCCGCGCGGAAGGAGCCGCCGAGGATGGCGCCGTGCGCGGAGCTGAAGGTCTCGTGATCGCGATAGGCGGCCAGCACGTCGTCGTAGCGGGTCAGCGCCCAGAACCCGGTGCCGTCCGGCAGCGGGTTCCGGTACACCGGCGCGTGTCCGCGCAGGTGGCGGAGGGTCTCGTGGTGCCGGTTCGCCGCGAACAGGCCGACGTCGGTCAGGTCGATGACGGTGGTGGCGGGCATCGTCACACCGCCGCCGGCAGCTGGGGCTCCAGCGAGAGCGCGATGTCGCGCAGCACCGGCTTCTCCAGGATCTCGCGGAAGTCCAGGGCGGCGCCGGTCTCCCGCTTGACCTTCTGGCGGACGCGGAAGGCGAGCATGGAGTTGCCGCCGAGGGCGAAGAAGTCGTCGCTCGCGCCGACCTGCTCCACCGCCAGCAGATCGGACCAGATGCCGGCCAGGATCCGCTCGCTCTGCGTGGACGGCGCCTCGTAGCCGCGGGCCCGGGCCTCGTCGGATTCGAGGATGTCGAGGAGGGCGGCGCGGTCGCGCTTGCCGTTGTCGGTGGCCGGGATCCTCGGGACGACCAGGATCTTGCTGGGGACCATGTGGTCGGGCAGCGTCAGTTCGGTGAACTCCCGTATCTCCTCCGGCTGCAGTGGCCCGCGCCGGACGACGAAGGCGACCAGGGTGCGGTCCTGGTCCCGGCCGACCGGGAGAACGGCCGCCTCACGCACCTGCGGGTGCCGGGACAGCAGGCGCTCGACCTCCCCGGGCTCGACCCGGTAGCCGCGGATCTTCACCTGGTGGTCGGCACGCCCGACGAAGTCCAGCTGCCCGTCCGGCTGTTGGCGCACCAGGTCACCGGTGGCGTACATGCGGGTGCCGTCGGCCCGGAAGGGATCGGGCAGGAACTTCTCCGCTGTCAGCGCCGGGTCGCCGAAGTAGCCCCGGGCCACGCCGTACCCGCCGACGAACAGCTGGCCGACCTCGCCTGCGCCGACCGGCCGCAACTCCTCGTCGAGCACGTACAGATGAGCACCGTCGACCGCCCGGCCGATGGGCACGCTGTCGGCGTCCGCAGGCAGGTCGCGCACCTCGAAGGCGGAACACGCGGTGGTGGCCTCGGTGGGCCCGTAGAGGTTGAACAGCCGGCCGGTGAAGTCCCCGGCGAGCAGGTCACGGCAGGTGTCGGCGAGGATGGCGTCGCCGCCGGTGTGCAGGATCCGCAGCGGCGCGAACGCGTCGCGGTCCTCGCGGACCACGTGGTTGACCGCCATGGTCGGCACGAGCATCGCGGTGATGCGCAGCCGCCGCAGGGTGCGCTGCAGGTCGGAGGCGAGCAGGTCGGGCAGGGCCGGCAGGACGACGACTTCGGCGCCCTGGGCCAGGGAGCACCAGGTCTCGAAGTGGAAGGCGTCGAAGGACAGACTGGATATCTGCCCGACGCGGTCCTGTCCGGTCAGCTCCGGCAGCGTGCTGTTGCGGGCGAACCCGACGACACTGCGGTGCTCCAGGACGGTCGCCTTGGGCCGGCCGGAGGAGCCGGAGGTGAACAGCACGCACGCCGCGTTCCGGGGGCGCACCCGGACGGCCGGGCGCGGGACCACGGCCGCCCTGTCGAACTCCGGGAGGGGCAGCACGCGTTCGGCGGGTACGTCCGCGAGCCACTCGGGGTCGGCGAGCACCAGGGAGGCACCGCTGGCCTCGATCATCATGTCGCGGCGTGCGGCGGGGTAACGCGGATCGACGGCGACGTAGGCGCCGCCCGCCTTGAGCACGCCTAGGAGCGCGGCGAAGACACCGACCCCACGCCGGAGGCTGAGCGCGACCCGGTCCTCCGGCCGTATCCCGGCCTCGGTCAGGGCATGGGCGACGGCGTCGGAGTAGGCGTCGAGCTCGCTGTAGCTGAGTGCCTCCCGGTCGTCTCGTACGGCCGGTGCCCCGGGCTGCAGGGCGACGGCGGCCGCCCAGACCTCGGTGAGCGTGGCAGCCGTCGGCTGCGACGGCTTGCTGTGCGTCATTGCGCTCCTTCCTCACTGATTCCGTGCCCGTCTCGGCTCGGAGCCTCCAGAGCCTCCAGAACGAGGCGGCGGGTGGTGGTGCCGGCCAGCAGGTCCTCGCGTGCCGTGTCGACCCGGACCGACCGGGTGCGGCCGGCTCCCGGCCAGGCGGGGATCTCGGGCTGCTGCCGCGACAGGAAGTTGACGACCGTGCCGTCCCAGGCCGGGTGGTCGGTGCGATGGGCCGCGACCAGGTAGGCCAGCCAGTCCAGGAAGCCGCCCACCAGCGGGGCGAAGGCCTCGTCGTCGGCGTAGTCGGGGTCCGCCTCATCCGCCAGCGAGCGGCGGATCGACTCCGTCAGGTGACGTTGCGAGTACGTCAGGAAGGCGTTCGAACGCTCCTCGACCAGCTCTCCGCTCCACCAGGGCGGAAGTGCCGACGGCGCGCCCACCGAGGTCAGCAGCGCGCGGTACTCCGTCTCGACGGCCTTGAGCGTGGACGGCTCCCCGTCGAACAGCAGCAGCCGCGGGCAGCCCGTGCGCGCGGCCGTCTCCTGCGCGAGCGGAGCGGCCATGCAGTACGCCAGCACCGCGTGCACGGCGTCGGCGGGAATCCCGGCCGTGCCCAGGGCGTGCTCCGCGTACGTGGCCGCTGAGCACGCCCTGGGCAGCGGGGGGCACATGAGCTGACGCACGTCGTACCCGGCGTCCTCCAGGCGCAGGTCCGACACGCGTGCTTCCGGGCGCCGGCCGGGGTAGTCGAACACCAGCAGCACCGGGGCGGTCATGCCTTCCCTCCCCGGACCGGTGTCAGACAGCGACGCAGCTCGGCGACGACGGCCCGCGGCGACTCCTGGACGAAGAAGTGGGACCCGGACAGCACACGGCACTCGGCGGCAGCGGTTGTCTCGGCCGCCCACGGCAGCGGTTCGATGGGGTCGCCGTCGCCGTAGAGCGCCCAGATGCCGCAGCTCAGGGGGGTGGTGGGCGCCCGGTAGGTGGCGAGCAGCTCGATGTCGGCGGCCAGGACGGGGGCGGTGAGCCCGACCAGCTCGTCCAGCAGACCCGGCTCGATCGGCGACACGGCCTGGAGCATCCCCGCCACTTCGCGTCGCAGCTCGTCGTGGTCGAGGGGCCTGCCGTCGTCCTCGGCGTCGCGCCGGCCGGGCGGCGGGCAGGCGGCCACCACGAGGGCGTCGGCCGGGACGCGGTGCGCCACGAGCTGTGCCAGCAGACCGCCCATGCTGTGGCCGAACAGCACCAGGGGAAGGTCCGGGTGCTGCGCGCGGCGGCCTCGCAGCTCCTGTGCGATGTCGTCGGCCAGGCGGGCCATGTCCCGTGCGAAGGGCTGTCCGTAGCTGGTCTCGCGTCCCGGCAGGCAGGCGATGGTGAAGCGCCAGTCGGCCGGCAGGATCTCCCGCCAGCCACGCAGGCCGGCGGAGCCCGATCCGGCACAGGGAAAGGCGACCAGATCCAAGGAGGCCGCGGCAGCGGTGACAAGCGGCGTGGACAGAAGTTTGTCGAACATTCTCACTGGGCCTTCTGCAGCGGCTGTATCCGGAGCGCCAGCGACCGTGGAGTGGGGGCCACGAAAATGTCCTGTATCGCCAGGACGATTCCCTGCTTGCGCAGCTCCGCCGTGCAGAGGGCCGCCAGGAACGAAGATCCGCCACGTTGGAAGAAATCATCGTCGGGATCGACGGAAGCACCGTCGAGGCGCCGTCCGAAAACATCGGCGATCAGCTGCACCAGTTCCTCGACCGAGGCGTCAGGCGCCTTCCGCTCGCCACCCTGAGGGGCGTGGCCATCATTTCCATCCGCCCGCTTTTCGGGCCGAATTTCAGCAGGACGAGACACAGGAACCCCTCAGCGAAAAAGAATAGGGAAGGCAGCGGCGAAACCAGCGTGACGAGTTTTGTCGACGTGCAGCTTTTTCGTCAATCAAGCGAGAGCGAGCACCTGCGGCAGTGAATTCGGCGGAACTCGTCCGCTCAACTGCCCACCGCGTGCAGTTGAGCACGCCCCGGCTCGGCATTCAGTTCGCCCGCGAAGTCCTGGCACACCTGGGCGTAGTCCATCAGCAGCTCCGCCAGCTGCGAACGGCAGTGCCACGGCAGCGCCGCGGCGATGCTCTCACGGTCCCGGGCGAACACCCCGCACACGCTCAGCATGCGCAGCAGCGAGCGCCCTTCCTCGCTCTGCCGCAGGGAGGGATCCCGGTGCAGAGCCCGGACCGTCCTGGTGAGCTCGTCGGCCGTCTTCGGCGGCCGCCGCGGCACCGCTGCGACGACCCGCCGCGTCACCTGCCGATCCGCCGTCACAACCGCACGTCGCACCGGTACCGCGCTCTCGCCGCGCCGCAGCCGGTCCCGTACGTCCGCCACGGTCGCGGCCGAGATGCCCGCCTCGCGGGCGATCTGGCGCAGCGAGGCACTCGGGTTCTGCTCCAGCAGCTGCCGGGCACGCTCGCGGCCCGCGGCCGCGTCGACCGGTCGAGCCCGTCCGTCCCTGCCGATCCGCCGCCCGCCCTGGGCTCCCGCCCCGTCCCGGCGCAGGGCGGCGACCTTGGTGGCCGACAGCCCGGCCAGGAGTGCCACCGCCCGGTCCGACCAGTGCTGATGTGACACGAAGATGCGTAGCGCCGCGGCGGTACGGTCTTCCAGTGTCAGCGGCCGCCCGTGTGTGATGTTCATGGCGACCGCGAGCAGGGCCGCCTCCTGCTGGGTTCCGTCGAAATACCGGACCGCGACGACCGACTGCCCCTTGCCCGTCGCGGCCCGCAGCCGCGCGATCCCGTCGATCACCCGCATCGTCCCGCGGTGCACGACCAGCGGTGGCAGCGAGCCCTCGACCTCGGCCAGGGCTCGTACATGGGCGGGATCCTCGCCGGCCAGCCGCGGACTGTCCGCGACCACGAGGCGGGCGACGGGAACGCTGTGGACGGGGGCGGTCGCCAGGATCTCGTCGCGCAGTCGGATCAGCTGTTGGGCGTCTCCCGTCACGAGGGACCGGGTGTCACCGAAGCTCACGTCTGCTGCTCCTGAAAGCCGGAGGTGATGACAGGACCGGTCACTGCCAGCCGGAGTCGCCCAGGGGGGTCGCCACGAGTTGGACGCCGTCCGTGGCCGGACCGGCGTCGGCGAACGCTCCCTGACCGGTCCCGGAGAGAGCGAGGACGAGAGCAGCAGCGGAGCCGGCCAGAGTCAGAGCGAGAGCCTTGGCAATGCGCATGATGTTCCTCCTTGTGCCGTTCGTTGGCCTGTCGTTGAAGATCCTGCATCCGCACGACAGCACGGCTGAAGAGGAGGCGAGGCGGGCAAAGTGGCCTTGGCCGAAGTGGCCAGTGCGGGACGGTCCAGGGTGCGACGCACCCGGAACGGCCGGGGAAATACCCCAAGTCAGCCCGATTCCGCGGGTGTTGAACGTGCTCCGATGGACGTCCCCGGGGTGGCCGCCGTCCGGGCCGCGGGCCGCCCTCGGCACGGAGTGGGCACCCGGACCGTCACCGGACCGCCGCCCGCACCCACCGTTTCGCGACCGCATGTGAACGCCTGGGAATTCCCAGCGGCATGAGATCGAACCGAAGGGAACGGATCAGCCCCGATCGACCTCCTCCTGGTCGCCCGGCGATCCGATCCGGTACGCGCGGATGCGCACGATGCTCCAGCCCCCGAGTCCCTCGCGCGCGGCAGCCGTGTGCCACGCCTGCGCCGCGAGACCGGCGGCCTCGGTGACCGAACGGGCCCGTGCGTAGAGAGCCAACACCGGATACGGCCGCGCATCGGGATGGACACTGGCGTGCTCCACCCCGTCCACCTGAGCGACTGCGTGGGCTGCCGCTGCCGTGAGCAACGCGCTGCCGGAATGCTGCAATTCGGTATGTACCAAATACATGAGGACTGCCTAGCGGACCCTTGTCGAGAACGAGGTGGCGTTTTCGCCCATACCCCCCTCAGCGCGCACCTCGTCTTGGCCCAGCTCCAGGGGTTGTGCGCCTGGATACACTGATGCGAGGTCCAACCGGGGCGACTGATGGGGACCAGTATTCCGCGCCCCGGTTTTCAGCGGAACTGCTCAAGGGGGAGGGCGCTTCAATGTCCGGCCAACTGGGTCTGGATCCCGTCGTGGAAGCCGTCTACCGATCGATGCTGGCACGACCCGACGACAGCATTGTCGAAACAGCCGAACGTCTCGGAATGACGGTCGAGGACATCCGCGCGGCGCTGGACGCCCTGACGGAGCTGACCCTGGTGCGCAACAGTGCCGAGGACAGTGCGCGAGCCCGGGCCGTGAGCCCTCTCCTCGCCATGCAAATCCTCCTCGCGCGCCAGGAGGCGGAGGTCGCCGCGCAACGGCAGCGGCTGGAGGCGACCCGTGCGGCCGCTACCGAGTTGATCGCCGACTATGCGCATCTCCAGGACGTTGCCCCGGGTCTGGGTCTCCAGTACGTGGAAGGGGTCGAGTCCATCCGCGACCACCTGGAAATGTTCAACAGCCAGGTGGAGGAGGAGTTCCTGACGTTCGCCCCCGGTGGTCCGCAGACACCGGCGAACATGAAGGCTTCCAAGCCGTTGAACCTCCGCCTGCTGGAACGCGGGGTGCGGATGCGCACGATCTACGTCGACAGCATCCGCAGGGACGCACCGACGATGGGACACGCCCGCTGGCTGGAAGATCACGGCGCGGGCGTCCGCACTGTACCCGGCCTGCCCAACAGAATGATCATCTTCGATCGGCGGGTGGCCCTGGTAGCCGCGCAGGCGGACGACACCGGCGCCGGCGCGTACATCGTCAGCGGCCCCGGCCTGCTCACCATGCTGACCAGCCTGTTCGAGTACGTCTGGGCGGAGGCCTCCCCCCTGGGCGAGGTCCATCAGCCGGCCGAGAGCGGGCTGACCCGCGCCCAGCAGGAGACATTGCGGCTGATGGCTCAGGGCCGCACCGACGAGAGCATCGCGCACAGCCTTGGCGTGTCCGTACGCACCGCCCGCCGGCTGACCAGCGGCGTGATCACCAGCCTGGACGCCCGCAGCCGCTTCCAGGCGGGGGTCCACGCGGTGCAACGCGGCTATCTTCCGCAAACGATGCAGTGAGCAACCGGGCATCGCCGCCCAACCGCGTGCCACGCGCACTTGAGCCCGCTCGCGGATCCGTTCCGAGCAGTGGCGGCCACGGCTGACGACCTGACAGGCTCGTCACAACGCGAGAGACCGCTCCGGCCGATCGCCGCCCGCCGTGGATACCGCCGCATGCGGAAACAGCAAGCCGCCCCCGAGCGCTGCCGGCGAGAGATGTGCCCCGGGCCGTGGGCCCGGGGCACATCCGCGGCATCGCCACGCAGACGATCCCGCTCGCCTTGCAACCGCCCCACGCCGACCACCGCAGCCTGCGCAGGACACGGTCCCGGGCTCGCCCGGATCATTTCCCAGGATGCAGGTGGAAGGTTCTGCACCCGCTTGGCGACGGCGGTACGGGCGGAGTGCCACAGGGTGCGGGGGTTGTCGCGGTCGCCGTGGAGCTTGAGGCCTGACGCCCGCCGAGGCCGCACGGCGCAGCAGCGAACCGCTCATCCTCGTCGCCACACGACTCGGCTGACGCTCACCGATCCAGGGCTGGGCCGACGCCGGCCCAGCCCTGCCCCTGCCCCTGCCCCTGCCCCACGACGGCACCGCAGGGCACACGCGACCGTGGCGACCGACGAGTCGATCCGGCCCATGGACATGTCCTGCGCGTCACACAGAACGCCCTCACCCACCGCGAAGTGACGCGCGATGCCCGCGCTTGACTCTGAAGATGATGTGCGTAATCTTCATTGTGTGCGAGTCGCTGGAGGAGGCATGTCGATACCTGAGCAGACCTGGGAACCCGAGCTCACGGGATTGCCTTTCGTCGATCCCTGCAATTACCTCCTTTCGGAGCGCGGCAGGTCCTGACCACCGCTCGGACGGTTGGGATGTGCAGGTTTTCATCGCCCCGCACCGTCGCCGACGGAAAAGCGATCCGAGCGGTCACCGCACAGGGCGGAAGCGTTCACCCTGATTTCGTGCTCGCCGGCACGGATCTCGTCCTCCACCTCCACATCAAGAAGCACGGCCTCCGTAAATTCCTCGCGACCGGCATGCGCACCTGCACCTGCCCCGAATCCACCGCCCGCCCGCTTCGCAGCGGAGCCCTGCCACGAGGTCGCGCTGGTGAAGGACGGCTCGGCCGGTTCGACCCGAGAACAGGAGATCAGCAAATGACCGACCGCATCATCGCCGAATCGGTTTCCGAATCCACCATCCAGGCGCCGCTGACGGCGATCGACCTGACAGAGTGGGTCTTCACCCTGACCGACAGCGAATATCAGGCCTGTTCGAAGAATCACATCGCCGGGGCGACGACACTCACGCCCGAGGGAAAGCGCACGTCCATCAACGTGGAGCACGTCGGCAATCTGATGGTGCAGCACTACGTCGAGGACGTCGCCGAGCGAAACCACTGCCGCCTCGTGTCGCTGTCGGATTCGATCGGTCCGGAAATCGGTGCCCGCGTCAAGCTCGTCGTGATCTGGGAATTCAGCGCCGAAGCCATCGACGCGGGCATGACGAACTTCATCAACAAGGTCGAGGTCCGGACGGCTCCCGGCTATCTGGAAGCGCTGGAGGAACGCGGCGTGCCTTTCGCCGTGGCGAGTGAAGCCGCACAGAAGGCGTTGAGTGCCCACAACGCCGAGGAGACTCCGCTCTTCGCCAGGGACATAGAGCGCAAGGCACGCGCCAGTCGCTGGGGATGACGCAGATCCCCGGCCGAACGGACCGGCCGAGCCGGACCCGAACCGAAACCCAGCCCTGAACCAAAACCCAAGGCCAAATCCAAACCGGACAGGAGATTGTCATGAGCTACGACGCCTCGACCACCGCCGTTCTGCTGGTCGACCCCTACAACGACTTCCTCGGCGAGGGCGGCAAGATCTGGCCCCGGGTGAAGGCGGTCGCCGAGGAGGTGAACCTGCTCGATCACCTGCGAGAGGTGGTCGCGGCCGCACGCGCCCGGGGGCTGAAGATCATCTTCGTTCCGCACCACCGCTGGGAGCCCGGCGACTACGTCTCCTTCGACTTTCCCACGCCCTACCAGCTCAACTCCGCCAAGGCCGAGGTCTTCGCCAAGGACACGTGGGGCGGCACCTTCAGCGACGACTTCCAGCCCCAGCCCGGAGACGTCGTGGCCCACGAGCACTGGGGATCGAGCGGCTTCGCCAACACGGATCTCGATCTGCGGCTCAAGCAGCACGGCATCCGCCGCATCATTCTGATCGGCATGATCGCCAACACGTGCATCGAGGCGACCGGCCGCTTCGGCATGGAGCTCGGGTACCACGTCACCCTGGTCAAGGACGCGACCGCCGCCTTCAGCCAGGAGGCGATGCACTACGCCCACACGCTCAACGGGCCGACCTTCGCCCACGCCATCGTCACGACCGAGGAGCTGCTCGCGCAGCTGGGGTGACGCCGGCGGCGGCTCCCGGCCACGCGCCGGGAGCTGCCGGAGCTGCGAGAGCCGCGGGAGCTGCAAGAGCGGCGAGAGCGGCGAGAGCGGCCGTACGCGGTGACCGCGGCGGCTTTCCGCGGCAACGGTCCCGGCCTCCAGCCCGCAGCCCCCAGCCCGCATCACCCCAGGATGATGCCTATAATCTTCATTTGTCGCGGGCCGAGGACGGCCCCGTGGGCCGGAGGTTCGATCATGGTGAGTTCGCAGGCGGACAAGGCGGCGAGTCATGCCCGGATCGTCGACAGGGCCGCGGCACGTTTCCGTCGCGACGGCGTGAACGGGGTCGGGGTGGCCGAGTTGATGAAGGAGGCCGGTCTGACCCACGGCGGCTTCTACCGGCATTTCGCCTCCCGGGACGATCTCGTCGCCGAGGCGGTCGAACACGCTTTGGAGCAGGGAAACCAGTGGTTCCTGACCGCGGCCGCCCGTGGCGGACAGCAGGCGTTCACGACGATCGTCGACGACTACCTCAGCACCGCCCACCGGGACGCACCACAGGACGGGTGCGCGGTCGCCGCCCTGCCGCAGGACGTCTCACGGGCCGATGACAGAACGCGGGCCGCGTACGGCCGGCAGGTCGAGAGCTACCTGAGCATCCTGGCGGGCCTCGCGTCGGGCGACGATCCCGCGGCCGACCGCCGGCAGGCGTTCCTGGCACTCAGCGCCATGGTCGGGGCGATCGCCATGGCGCGGGCCGTCGGCGACCCGGAGCTGTCGACCGAGATCCTCATCGAGACGGCCGCAGCGCTCAAGGAGCTCCCGGAGCCTCGTTGACCGGTCCGGCCCCCGAACACCGCGGCACCACCACGGCGCAACGGCCGCCGACGGCCGCCGGGGCATCGCAGTTCCGCGGGCGGCTTCAGCGCGTGAACAGCTCGGGGTTCCTGCGGACGTAGTCGGCCACTCCCGCGGCGGGCCGCCCGGTGACCTCTGCCATGCCGTCGGCCTGGCGGTCGTAGCGTCCGGCCACGTGCATGCGAGCCATGGTGGAGATGTGCTGGAAGACATGGTCCGGCAGTCCCAGTGCCCCGAGATCGTTGTCGAGCCATTCCTGCAGCGGAACGTCGGTGTGGCCGACCGTGCGGTGCAGGGCGTCGGAGATCTCCGCGGCCGTGGCGGCGCCGTCCTGTGACCGGGGGCCGGTCAGCTCGTGGATCCGGCCGATGTGCCGGGCCGGATCGGCCAGGATCTCCTCGACGACCGCGGCGACGTCGTCGGCCGCGATCGGGGAGGTCCTCGCCTCGCCGAAGGGCCACCTGACGGCGCCGTCCTCGGCGACCGAGGAGAACACGGCCCGGAAGAGCGGGTTCTCCATGAAGACGGTGGGCCTGACCTCGACCACGGGCAGGCCCGACCAGTCGAGGACCTGCTCGACCAGCCACTGCTGACGATGCTGGTGCGACTCGGAGCCGCTGGTGGCGTCCATCTCGGAGACGGTCAGCTGCGACATGTTCACGAACGCCTCCAGCTCCCCGTAGGCGCGCGCGACCGCCGCCGTGGTCACGGCGGCCAGCAGATACTGCTCCGACACGGCCATGCCGAAGTACATCCGTCCGCAGCCGTCGAGGGCGTTGGCGACGTCACGGGCCCGTGTCAGATCTCCGACCACGACCCCGGCGCCCGTCGCGCGCAGCGCCCGGGCACGGTCGTCGTCCCGGCGCACCAGAGCGCGGACCTGGAATCCCCGGCGCCGAAGACCTTGGACCACCGTCCTGCCGACGGCCCCGACGCTGCCCGCGGCACCGGTCACCAGAATGGGCCGCACGCCTGCTTCCGGGCTGTAGTCCATGGAGGCAGCCTGCGGTCCGCACGACCCGGGCGCAACCGGGGTGCTCCGGCCCCCGGCCCCCGGGTCCGGGCTCCCGGTGACGCCGACCTCCGGTTGCCGCCCGTCGTGACCTGCCGCCGCCTCCCCAGCCACCCGTGATATAGCTCACGAGCGAGGCCCTCCGCCTGCCGGGGCGAGGCCGTGCGATGCCTCACAGCCGGTCACAGCCGCCGGACGATCACCGGACAACGAGAACCGGGCCCCTGCGGTGACTTCCGTCACCAGCAGAGACCCGGTCTCTCTCTGTGCGCGAGGGGGGAGTTGAACCCCCACGCCCTTGCGGGCACTGGAACCTGAATCCAGCGCGTCTGCCTATTCCGCCACCCGCGCATTGGGTGTGTCTTCCGGCTCCGACCCCGTTGTTTCCTTCGGGTTGGGCCCTTCCGACATCCAGAACACTAGCACGTGGGACAGGGTGGGTTCACATCCCTTATCCCGGGGCAGCGCCCACCTGACGATCACGTACCGAGCAGTCGGCCGTCACGTATCAACCTCGTACCGGTCAGGGCCATCTGTCCAGGAGACGGATCGGGTGCACAGTCAGGTGCGGGACACTGGTCGTGGGCCACCTCTACGATCCATGGCAGAAGAAGCGCCGATCCTTGACAGGAGAAGCACGCCGAGGAGTTCGAACGGGGGCCCCTCGGGGAACCGGCTGATTGCCGGGCGCGTAGATACGATCAGTGAGCAGTAGCGGCAACGGCAGGCAGTACGGGCAAGGCGACAGAGGAGGTGCCCTGTGGGAGTCCTGAAGAAGTTCGAGCAGCGTCTCGAAGGTCTGGTCAACGGCACCTTCGCCAAGGTGTTCAAGTCCGAGGTCCAGCCCGTGGAGATCGCCGGCGCGCTGCAGCGCGAGTGCGACAACAACGCGACCATCTGGAACCGGGACCGGACCGTCGTACCCAATGACTTCATCGTGGAGCTGAGCGCGCCCGACTTCGAGCGGCTCAGCCCCTACTCCGGGCAGCTCGGCGACGAGCTCGCCGGGATGGTCCGCGACTACGCCAAGCAGCAGCGCTACACCTTCATGGGGCCGATCAAGGTCAACCTGGAGAAGGCCGACGACCTCGACACCGGTCTGTACCGGGTGCGCAGCCGCACCCTCGCCTCCTCCAGCAACCAGCAGGCTCCCGAGCGCGCTCCCGCCGGCGGCCCCGGCGCCCCGCAGCGTCCGGGCGGCTACGGCTACCCGCAGGGCGGCGGCGCCGCTCCGCCGATGCCGAGCGCCCCGCCGCCCGGCGCCCGCCCCGGCGGCTACGGCTATCCGCAGCCCACCCAGCCGGCCGCCCAGCGGCCGCCCTCGGGTCCCGTCGGCGCCTCGGCGCCCGGCTCCCGCACCCGCTACTGGATCGAGATCAACGGCACCCGCCATCAGATCTCCCGCGCGACTCTGGTGCTGGGCCGCAGCACCGAGGCCGACGTGCGGATCGACGACCCCGGCGTCTCCCGCCGGCACTGCGAGATCCGGACCGGAACGCCCTCGACGATCCAGGATCTCGGGTCCACCAACGGCATCGTGGTGGACGGGCAGCACACCACCCGCGCTACGCTCCGCGACGGCTCGCGGATCGTCGTGGGCAGCACCACCATCATTTACCGGCAAGCCGAAGGGTGAAGCGGGGGCAATGTCAGAGCTGACCCTCACGGTCATGCGGCTGGGTTTCCTGGCCGTACTGTGGCTGTTCGTGATCGTGGCCGTGCAGGTCATCCGCAGCGACCTGTTCGGTACGCGCGTCACCCAGCGCGGATCGCGTAGGGAAGAAGGGCGCCGGCAGCAGCCCGCCGCCCGGCAGCAGGCCGCGCCTCCGCAGCAGCGCGCCCAGCAGCCGGCGGCCGGCGGTCGCCAGCGCCGTAACGCCCCTTCCAAGCTGGTCGTCTCCGAAGGCACCCTCACCGGTACGACGGTCGCGCTCCAGGGCCAGACCATCACCCTCGGCCGCGCCCACGACTCGACGATCGTGCTGGACGACGACTACGCCTCCAGCCGTCATGCCAGGATCTACCCGGACCGTGACGGCCAGTGGATCGTCGAGGACCTCGGTTCGACCAACGGCACCTACCTGGACCGGTCCCGGCTGACGACCCCCACACCGATCCCGCTGGGCGCGCCGATCCGCATCGGCAAAACCGTCATCGAGCTGCGGAAGTAGTGCTACATCATGAGTAGGCGCGAGCGGAGCGAGCACGCGGCGGCGGACCGGACGCCGGTCCTTCGCGCGCTCCCGACCGGAGGGTGGGCACCGTGCGGATGTACCCGGAGCCGACGGGCGAGGTGCGCATGAGTCTGTCACTGCGCTTCGCCGCCGGATCGCACAAAGGCATGATCCGGGAGGGCAACGAGGACTCCGGTTACGCCGGCCCCCGCCTGCTCGCCATCGCCGACGGCATGGGCGGCCAGGCCGCCGGCGAGGTCGCCTCCTCCGAGGTGATCTCCACCCTGGTCACGCTCGACGACGACGTGCCCGGCTCCGACATCCTCACCTCCCTCGGCCACGCCGTGCAGCGCGCCAACGACCAGCTGCGCGCCATGGTCGAGGAGGACCCGCAGCTGGAGGGCATGGGGACCACCCTCACCGCCCTGCTGTGGACCGGGCAGCGGCTCGGCCTCGTGCACGTCGGCGACTCCCGTGCGTACCTCCTCCGGGACGGCGTGCTCACGCAGATCACCCAGGACCACACCTGGGTGCAGCGGCTCGTCGACGAGGGCCGGATCACCGAGGAAGAGGCCACCACCCACCCGCAGCGCTCGCTGCTGATGCGCGCGCTCGGCAGCGGCGACCACGTCGAGCCCGACCTGTCGATCCGCGAGGTCCGCGCCGGGGACAGGTACCTGATCTGCTCCGACGGACTCTCCGGGGTGGTCTCCCACCAGACCCTGGAGGAGACCCTCGCCAGCTACCAGGGCCCGCAGGAGACCGTGCAGGAGCTGATCCAGCTCGCACTGCGCGGCGGCGGCCCCGACAACATCACGGTCATCATCGCGGACGTCCTCGACCTGGACACCGGCGACACCCTCGCGGGGCAGCTCTCCGACACCCCGGTCGTGGTCGGCGCCGTCGCCGAGAACCAGCAGCACCTGCACGACAACGGCTTCATGCAGACCCCGGCCGGCCGCGCCGCCAGCCTCGGCCGCCAGGGTCCCCGGCACGGGGGCGGCGGCGAGTTCGGCCCGCCCGGCTCCGGCGACACCACCGGCTACGTCCCCACCGACAGCTTCGGCGACTACACCGACGACGACTTCGTCAAGCCCCGCCGCGGCCGCAGGTGGCTGAAGAGATCCTTCTTCAGCGTGCTCGCCCTCGCCGTGATCGGCGGAGGCCTGTACGGCGGCTACCGCTGGACGCAGACGCAGTACTACGTCGGCGCCAACGGCACGCACGTCGCGCTGTACCAGGGCATCAGCCAGGACCTCGCCTGGGTGTCGCTGTCGAAGGTGGAGACGGACCACCCCGAGATCGAACTCAAGTACCTGCCGCCGTACCAGCAGAAGCAGGTCAAGGCCACCATCGCGGAGGGCGGTCTCAAGGACGCCCAGTCGAAGGTCCAGGAGCTGGCCGTGCAGGCCTCCGCCTGCAAGAAGGAGTCGGAGCGCACCGCCGCCGAGTCCACCGCCAACTCCAAGACCGGCCAGGGCGAGGCCGGCGGCACCACGGGAACCACCAAGACCTCTCTCACGTCCAAGGCCTCGCCAAGCCCCTCGAACTCGGCGTCCTCCACGGCGTCACCGTCCCCGTCCCCCTCAGCGACCCCCAGCCCCGGCCCCACCCTCTCGGAGGATGAGCAGAAGGTCGTCTCGCTGTGCGGTAAGCAATAGGCAAGCCGTGAGAGGCCCCGTCACACGATGAGCAGTACTACCAACACGTCGACGAACCACACGTCCACGATCGGCTCCATCGGCACGCCGAGCCGGCGCAACACCGAGCTCGCGCTCCTGGTGTTCGCCGTCGCCATCCCGGTGTTCGCCTACGCCAACGTGGGCCTGGCCATCAACGACAAGGTCCCCGCCGGACTGCTGAGCTACGGACTGGGCCTCGGCCTCCTGGCCGGCGTCGCCCACCTCGTCGTCCGCAAGTTCGCCCCGTACGCGGACCCGCTGCTGCTGCCGCTGGCCACCCTGCTCAACGGCCTCGGCCTGGTCGTCATCTGGAGACTCGACCAGTCCAAGCTGCTCCAGTCGATCCACGTCTCGGGCGGCAAGGCCACCAACCAGCTGCTGTACACCGCGATGGGCATCGCGCTGTTCATCGTCGTCCTGATCTTCCTCAAGGACCACAGAGCACTCCAGCGCTACACCTACATCTCGATGGTGGCGGCGCTCTTCCTCCTCCTGCTCCCCCTGGTCCCGGGCCTCGGCCTGAACGTCTACGGCGCCAAGATCTGGATCTCCGTCGGCGGCTTCACCATCCAGCCCGGTGAGTTCGCGAAGATCGTCCTCGCGGTCTTCTTCGCCGGCTACCTGATGGTCAAGCGGGACGCGCTGGCCCTGGCCAGCCGCCGCTTCATGGGGCTCTACCTGCCGCGCGGCCGCGACCTGGGCCCGATCCTGGTCGTCTGGTTCATCTCGATCCTCATCCTGGTGTTCGAGACCGACCTCGGTACCTCGCTGCTGTTCTTCGGAATGTTCATCATCATGCTGTACGTCGCCACCGAGCGGACCAGCTGGATCGTCTTCGGTCTGCTGATGTCGGCGGCCGGCGCGGTCGGCGTGGCCAGCTTCGAACCGCACGTCCAGCAGCGTGTCCAGGCCTGGCTCGACCCGATGAAGGAGTACACGCTCTCCCGGGAGGGCGTCGCAGGCCACTCCGAGCAGGCGATGCAGGCCCTGTGGGCGTTCGGCTCCGGCGGCACCCTCGGCACCGGCCTCGGCCAGGGCCACTCCGAGCTGATCCGGTTCGCCGCCAACTCCGACTTCATCCTCGCCACCTTCGGCGAGGAGCTCGGCCTCGCCGGCATCATGGCGATCCTGCTCATCTACGGCCTGATCGTGGAGCGCGGCGTGCGCACCTCGCTCGCCGCCCGCGACCCGTTCGGCAAGCTGCTCGCCGTCGGCCTCTCCGGCGCCTTCGCGCTCCAGGTGTTCGTCGTCGCCGGCGGTGTGATGGGCCTCATCCCGCTGACCGGTATGACGATGCCGTTCCTCGCGTACGGCGGTTCCTCCGTGATCGCCAACTGGGCGCTCATCGGCGTGCTGATCCGCATCAGCGACACCGCCCGCCGCCCGGCCCCGGCCCCCGCCGCCAACCCCGACGCCGAGATGACCCAGGTGGTCCGCCCCTCATGAACAAGCCCCTGCGCCGGATCGCGATCTTCTGCGGCCTCCTGGTCCTCACCCTGCTGCTGCGCGACAACTGGCTCCAGTACGTCAAGGCCGACACCCTCCGCGAGGACCCCGCCAACCGCCGCGTCACGATCGCCCGCTACTCCACCGCGCGCGGCGACATAATCGTCGACGGCAACCCGGTCACCGGCTCCACGGCGTCCAGCTCCTCCGGTCTCAACGACCTGAAGTACAAGCGCACGTACAAGAACGGCCCCATGTGGGCCCCGGTCACCGGGTACGCCTCCCAGGCCTTCGGCGCCAACCAGCTGGAGAGCCTCGAGGACGGCATCCTCACCGGCAACGACGACCGGCTCTTCTTCCGCAACACCCTCGACATGATCACGGGCAAGCAGAAGTCCGGCGGCAACGTCGTCACCACCCTGAACGCGGCCGCCCAGAGCGCCGCCTACAACGGGCTGAAGAAGCAGGGCGGCAAGGGTGCGGTCGTCGCCCTGGACCCCTCCACGGGCAAGATCCTGGCCCTCGCCTCCTACCCGTCGTACGACCCCTCGGCCTTCGCGGGCACCTCGGACACCGACGCCGCGGCCTGGAAGAAGCTGCAGAAGAAGTACAACCCGAACGACCCGATGCTGAACCGGGCGCTGCGCGAGACCTACCCGCCGGGCTCCACCTTCAAGGTCGTCACCGCCTCGGCCGCCCTGGAGAACGGGCTGTACACCTCCGCGGACGAGGCCACCAAGTCGCCGCTGCCGTACGTCATGCCCGGCACCACCACCGAGCTGAAGAACGAGGGCAGCATCCCCTGCAAGAACGCGACCATGCGCGTCGCGCTGCGCTACTCCTGCAACACCGTCTTCGGCAAGATCGGCGCCGACCTCGGCAACGACAAGATGCTCGCCGAGGCGAAGAAGTTCGGCTTCGACTCCGAGCAGTTCACCCCGGTCCGCTCCAGCGCCTCGGTCTTCTCCGACAACATGAACCAGTCGCAGACCGCGCTGTCCTCGATCGGCCAGTACAACACCGCCGCGACCCCGCTGCAGATGGCCATGGTCGCCTCCGCGGTCGCCAACGACGGCAAGCTGATGAAGCCGTACATGATCGACAAGCTGCAGTCGTCGAACCTCGACACCATCTCCCAGACCGAGCCCGAGGAGATGAGCCAGCCTCTCTCCTCCTCCAACGCCCAGGTCCTCCAGTCCATGATGGAGACGGTCGTCAAGGAGGGCACCGGTACGAACGCCCAGATCAACGGCGTCACCGTCGGCGGCAAGACCGGTACCGCCCAGCACGGTGTGGAGAACAGCGAGAACCCCTACGCGTGGTTCATCTCCTACGCCAAGCTCCCCGACGGCAGCAAGCCGGTCGCGGTCGCCGTGGTCATCGAGGACGACCAGGCCAACCGTGACGACATCTCCGGCGGCGGCCTCGCGGCCCCGATCGCGAAGAG
Source organism: Streptomyces sp. NPDC047061 (assembly GCF_040643955.1). Classification (NCBI taxonomy): domain Bacteria; kingdom Bacillati; phylum Actinomycetota; class Actinomycetes; order Kitasatosporales; family Streptomycetaceae; genus Streptomyces; species Streptomyces sp. NPDC047061. The sequence continues at coordinate 298,692 of NZ_JBEYVI010000004.1, read as the reverse complement.
CGTGATGGAGGCGGTCATCAACTCCAAGAAGTGACCCCGCTCACGTCCCCTTCGCATCGGTGCACGTTGACATACCGGTCCTGTATCGGGTTACGGGCTTGGCCAGGTCACACAAACACAGCCGGGTACGGTAGGCCCGGACGGCAGCCTCCGACCGCACACCCGTGCCGGTCGGGACCGACGGAGAGGGCTGGTAGGGAACTATGGAAGAGCCGCGTCGCCTCGGCGGCCGGTACGAGCTGGGCCACGTGCTCGGCCGTGGTGGCATGGCGGAGGTCTACCTCGCCCATGACACGCGGCTCGGCCGCACGGTGGCGGTGAAGACGCTGCGCGCGGACCTCGCGCGCGACCCGTCCTTCCAGGCCCGGTTCCGCCGGGAGGCCCAGTCGGCCGCCTCGCTCAACCATCCCGCGATCGTCGCGGTCTACGACACGGGCGAGGACTACATCGACGGGGTCTCGATCCCGTACATCGTCATGGAGTACGTGGACGGCTCGACGCTCCGCGAACTCCTGCACTCGGGCCGCAAGCTCCTGCCCGAGCGCGCCATGGAGATGACCATCGGCATCCTCCAGGGCCTGGAGTACGCGCACCGCAGCGGCATCGTGCACCGGGACATCAAGCCGGCGAACGTCATGCTGACGCGCAACGGCCAGGTCAAGGTCATGGACTTCGGCATCGCCCGCGCCATGGGCGACTCCGGCATGACCATGACCCAGACGGCCGCCGTGATCGGCACCGCCCAGTACCTCTCCCCGGAGCAGGCGAAGGGCGAGCAGGTCGACGCCCGCTCGGACCTGTACTCGACGGGCTGCCTGCTCTACGAGCTGCTGACGGTACGGCCGCCGTTCGTGGGCGACAGCCCGGTCGCGGTCGCCTACCAGCACGTCCGCGAGGAGCCCCAGCCCCCGTCGGTCTTCGACCCCGAGATCACGCCCGAGATGGACGCCATCGTCCTGAAGGCCCTGGTCAAGGACCCGAACTACCGGTACCAGTCGGCCGACGAGATGCGCGCCGACATCGAGGCGTGCCTGGACGGCCAGCCGGTCGCGGCCACCGCGGCGATGGGCTCCGTCGGCTACGGCGGCTACCCGGACGACATGCCGACCACGGCCCTGCGCTCCGACGCCGGCGCCACCACCATGCTCCCCCCGATGAACCCGGACGACGGCGGCTACGGCTACGACGAACGCCCGGACCGCCGCCGCCAGCAGAAGAAGAGCAACACGTCCACGATCCTCCTCGTGGTCGCGGGCATCCTGGTGCTGGTGGGCTCGATCCTGATCGGGAAATGGGTGGTCAGCGGGGGCGGGGGCGGGAACGACACGGTCAGCACGCCGACGTTCGTCGGCCAGACCAAGGCGACGGCCACGCAGATGGCCGACAACGTCGGTCTGAAGCTGGCCTTCACCCAGAAGACCTGCGACGACCAGCCCAAGGGCAGTATCTGCAGCCAGGACCCCAAGCAGGGGACCGACGTCAAGAAGGACTCCACGGTCAACCTGGTCGTCTCGACGGGTGCGCCGAAGGTGGTCGTACCGAGCGTCGTCGGTCAGAACATCGACGACGCCAAGACCACGCTTGAGGGCGACAAGTACAACTTCGTCGTCAAAACGAAGCAGCAGACCTCCGGTGAGGACCCGGGTACCGTCCTGGACCAGGATCCCGCCCTCGGTGCGGAAGTCCAGAAGGGCTCCACGATCACCCTCACCGTCGCCAAGGCCGAGGAGAAGTCCACGGTCCCCGACGTCACCGGGCAGACCTGCGACGCGGCCAAGGCACAGATGACGGCCAACAACCTGACCGGCAACTGCACCGAGGTGGAGACCGACGACTCCAGCCTGGTCGGCAAGGTCGTCTCGACCGACCCGCAGGCGGGCACGCAGGTCGACAAGAACTCCTCGGTGAACATCCAGATCGGCAAGGCCAAGCAGCAGACGGCCGTACCGACCGTGATCGGCCAGACCGTGAGCCAGGCCAAGCAGACCCTGCAGGCGTCCGGCTTCACCAACATCCAGTTCAACGGCGACTCCAGCGACAACGCCCTGGTCACCAACCAGGACCCGCAGGCCAACACCGGCGTCGACGACCCCGGCAACACGCAGATCACCCTCACCACGGTGAGCGTCGGCAACAACAACGGCGGGAACAACGGCGGTACCAACTTCTTCGGCGGTACCAGCGGCTGACGTTCCGCACGCAGCGACCAAAGAGCTTGCCAGGGCGACGCTCTGGCCAGTCCCAGGCAGGCTCTCCTCGGCCCCGCCGAGCTTCGGCTCGGCGGGGCCGAGTGCTTCCTAGGGAGTCTGACCGGTTCACGGAGATCGCCCGTCTCGGTCGGCATCGTCACGCCAAAGGCGGCTTGGGTGAACATCTGCTCTGGTACCGATCGCGTCTTCCCACTCAACAAGTCGTTGATCAGATCGGGTGGGGACTCGCAGCTCTGCCCTGGCCGGACGGCCACATCACGGTCGAAAGGGCAGAGCGTGATCAACGAATCGGCGCTGCTGGAATCGCAGAGCCTGCGCGGCAGCGTGCCGGACCGCACCGACGTACTCGACAAGGTGAAGGCGCTGTCACTGCTGCCGGACGGAATGCATGTGACCACGGCGATGGTGGCGACGTACTTCCAAGTGCGCGTCAAAGCCATCCGCTCTCTGGTGATCGACCACAGGGCGGAGCTGGAAGCCAACGGCTACCACGTTTTGACAGGTTCAGAACTGAGCGCCTTCAAGGCGCTCAGTGGGATTCAGTCGCGCACCGCATCCCTCGCGCTCTTCTCCCGCCGGGCTGTCCTCAACGTCGCCATGCTCCTCCGAGACAGCGAAGTCGCACGTCAGGTGCGCGTGTACCTCCTGGACATGGAGTATCTGGCACGTACGCAGCCTGTGGATAACCCTGTCCCCACCGAGGACGTCTCCCTTGACGACCGTATCGACCAATGCATAACCCACATCCTTGGCAAGACGGTCGTGCCAATGTTCAACGCCCTGATCGAAACATCAGGCGAGCATCGCCAGGAGCTGATCGCCCTGCGCACAGGAGTCCAGCGCATCGAGCGGCGGCTCCACCAGCACCACACACGGCTGAAGAGGCTCGAAGGAATCCGGGACGACCGCCCCGCCGTCGGAGTCATGGCCGCCATGGACGCCATGAACGGCCGCACCTTCGAACGCCACATCGCCAAACTGCTGATCCGCGACGGATGCACCAACATCGTCGTACAGGGCGGTCACGGCGACCGGGGCGTCGACATCATCGGACTCACGGCCGATGGGCGGCGCCTCGTCGTCCAGTGCAAGAGGTTCGCGCCCTACCTCAACATCACCAGCCCCGACGTCCAGAAGTTCATCGGGTCCGCGAAGGTCCTGTACAGCGCAGAGGTGGCGCTCTACGTGGCAACGTGCCCCTTTACCGCGGAAGCCTTGGACATCGCTGCCGAAGCCGGTATCACCGCCGTACACCGGGGGGGTACTGGAGGATTGGAGTGCCGGGGAACCGCTGAAGGTCTTGTCATGAGAACGAGGTGACGTGAAAGGGCCCGAACAAGACGTCACGCTAACGCAGTTCCTTCGGCAGCGTCCGCTCGCTGTCCACCTTCTGCACCCGGACCAGCTCCCCCCAGACCACGTAGCGGTAGCGGCTCGTGTACACCGGCGTACACGTGGTCAGGGTGATGTAGTGGCCCGGCTTGGTCCTGCCGGACTCCTTGGGGACCTGGGAGAGGACCTTGACGTTGTACTTCGAGGTCTCGGGGAGGATGTCGTAGACCTTGTAGACGTACCAGTGGTCGCGGGTCTCGAAGACGACCGGGTCGCCGACCTTGATCTTGTCGATGTTGTGGAACTTGGCGCCGTGGCCGTCGCGGTGGGCGGCGACCGCGAAGTTGCCGGTCTTGCCGGTGGTGGGGAGCGTGGCCTTGACCGGGTCCGTGTAGTAGCCGGCCACGCCGTTGTTCAGGACGTCCGTCGAGGTGCCCTTCTCGACCAGGACCTCGCCGTTCTTCATCGACGGCACGTGCAGGAACCCGATGCCGTTCTTCGTGTTCAGCGCGCCCGGGCCGGTGTCCTGCTGGGCCCAGGTGTCCCGGACCTTGTCGCCCTCCCGGTCGGCCTTGCGGTCCGCGACGACGTTCGTCCACCACAGCGAGTAGACGACGAACAGGCCGAGCACCAGGCCCGCCGTGATGAGAAGTTCGCCGAAGACGCTGACCGCCGTCGCGATCCGGCCGATCGGCCGCCGCCCCGGCCCGGACGCCGCGTCCGGTGCGTCGGTCTGCTCTTCGGTGTCGTCGGCGGTCGCTGCCACTGTTCCTCTGCCTCTGCCCTTACTCGACGAGCGCGTCCGGTTTGCCCTTGCTGCGCGGGCGTTCCTCGACCATCTTGCCCCACACGATCAACCGGTACTTGCTGGTGAACTCCGGCGTGCAGGTGGTGAGAGTGATGTAGCGGCCCGGTGTGGTGAAGCCCGAACCCTTCGGGATCGCATCCAGCACGCTCACGTTGCTCGGCGCCGTCACCGGCAGCATCGACGTCACCTTGTACACGTAGTACTCGTCCTGCGTCTCGACCACCACCGAGTCGCCGGCCACCAGCTTGTTGATGTACCGGAACGGCTCACCGTGCGTGTTGCGGTGCGCGGCCAGGCCGAAGTTGCCGGTCTTGTCCTGCGGCATCGCGGTCTTGAGCGCACCCTCGCCGTAGTGCCCGACCATGCCCTTGTCGAGGACCTTCTTGTTGCTGACGCCCTCGGCGATCGGCGCCACCACGTCCAGCTTGGGAATGTGCAGGATGGCGAAGCCCTGCCCCGGCGCGAAGACACCCGGCGCGCGCTTGCCGCTCGCCCAGTCCTGCTGGAGGCTGCTGGCCTCCTTGCCGGCCTGCGCGTGGGCGCGGACGTTCGTCCACCACAGCTGGTAGGTGACGAAGAGCAGCATCAGCACGCCGGTGGTGATGAACACCTCGCCTATCGCCCGGCTCGCCACGACCGCAGGGCTGGGCTTGCGCAACCGTTCCCGCCGCCGGGCCTCGACCCGGGAGAGCGGCCGGCCCGGCGCGGTGGTCCCCGGCGACGCCGACTCCTGAGGTGCTGCCTCCGGTGCGCCCCCGTGCCGCCCGCCGCGCCGCCTGGCGGCCTTTCTGCGGGCCGCGCGGCCACCTCCTGGGGTTCCGGTGCCGGAAGGGGCTGCTGTGCCCGCAGAGGCCGATACGGGCGGCGGATCGGGGATCCGCAGCGCGACGGTCTCCTCGTCGATCGGCGGAAGCGGTGCGAGGTACGCCGTCTCCCCGAGCGCGCTCGACGCCCCGTACGGCTGATCCCCGTACGAGGCACCGGTCTCGCGCTCGGGGCGCAGCGCGGTCACGCCGTGGCCCTGCCCACCACCGGGGCGAGCCCCACCGACCTCGCCACGGCCCCCTGGTCACCGCACTCCACCAGCCAGTTCGCCAGCATCCGGTGCCCGTGCTCGGTCAGCACCGACTCGGGGTGGAACTGCACACCCTCCACCGGGAGTTCACGGTGCCTGAGGCCCATGATGATCCCGTCGTGGGTGCGGGCGGTCACCTCCAGCTCGGCCGGGACCGTCGCCGGCTCGGCCGCCAGGGAGTGGTACCGGGTCGCGGTGAAGGGCGTCGGCAGGCCCGCGAAGACCCCCTTGCCGCCGTGCTCGACCAGCGAGGTCTTGCCGTGCAGCAGCTCGGGCGCCCGGTCCACCACACCGCCGTACGCCACCTGCATCGACTGCATGCCGAGGCAGACGCCGAAGACCGGGACACCGGTCGCGGCGCAGTGCCGGACCATGTCCACGCACACCCCGGCCTCCTCCGGCGTCCCGGGCCCGGGCGAGAGGAGAACACCGTCGAAGCCGTCCTGGGCGTGCGCCGTCGACACCTCGTCGTTGCGCAGCACCTCGCACTCGGCGCCCAGCTGGTACAGGTACTGGACCAGGTTGAAGACGAAGCTGTCGTAGTTGTCGACGACGAGAATCCGCGCGCTCACTGGTTGTCCACCGTCACATCGTTGAAGGGCAGCAGCGGTTCGGCCCAGGGGAAGACGTACTGGAAGAGGACGTAGACCACGGCCAGGACGAGCAGGAGTGAGATCAGCGCCCTCACCCATGCGTTCCCCGGCAGATGCCGCCAGATCCAGCCGTACATGCCGTCCCTTCCGTTCCACCACGGCACCAGAATCCCGCCGTACTGCACCAGACTAACGGCGCAGCGCCTTAGGTCTGCCTGACTCCACGGGCTGTGTGGAGTCCAAGTGCGCCCAGACGATCAGCCGATGGCTGTGCCCCCATTCCGGATCGCACGTGGTCAGCGTGAGATAGCGCCCCGGACGCGTATACCCCGACTTACGTGGCACAGGGTCGATCACTTCAACGTCCGTCGGAACTGTTTTGTAGGGGCCTTTGTCGATCCGATACGTGAACCAGGTCGTCCCGTCCGTCAGCACGATCGCATCGCCCTCGCGGAGCTTCGGGAAGTCGAGGAACGGATCGCCGTAGGTGCGCCGGTGGCCGGCGACCGCGAAGTTGCCCACCTGGCCCAGCTGCGCGGTCCGGGCGTAGTGCGCGAGGCCCTTCTTCAGCACGTCGGTGCCGGTGCCCTCCAGGACCGGCTTGTTCCACGTGAAACCGAACCGGGGGATGTACATGATCGCGAAGGGCCTGCCGTAGTGGTACGCGGCGGGCTTCGCGGGTGCTGCGGTCGCCTTCGCCGTGGGGTGCACCGCCGCCTTCGCCGACCACTGCCGCTGTAACTGGTCGATCTGGTCGTGCATCACGCTGTCGGCCTTCACCCCGGTCCAGAACAGCACGTACGCGACGAAGAGCACGATGAGCGTGCCGACGGTGATGCAGAGCTCGCTGACGGTCCTGACGATCACGCGCACCGGCGGCTCCAGAAAGTGACGAGCTGCTTACCCCACGGGCTTCGCGTAGTGCAGATCCACTGTGCCCGAGTAGCCCGGCAGAGTCACCGTCCCGTCCTCGGTCACTTTCCACCCGAGGCCGTACACGTTGACGTACACCATGTAGTTCTGGATGGCCTCGGAGTCCGCAAGCGCCTTCTGCATCTTCGCCGGGTCCCCGACCGCCTGGATCTTGTACGGCGGCGAGTAGACCCGGCCCTGGAGGATCAGCGTGTTGCCGACACACCGCACGGCACTGGTGGAGATCAGCCGCTGGTCCATGACCTTGATGCCGGTGGCGCCGCCCTGCCACAGGGCGTTCACCACGGCCTGCAGGTCCTGCTGGTGGATGACCAGGTAGTCGGGCTGGGGCTCGGGGTAGCCGGGGAGCTTGGCGGTGGCGTTCGGCGGAGCGTCGTTGAGGGTGACGGTGATCGCCTTGCCGGTGAGCTTCTGGGTGCCCGCGTCCTTCTCCAGACCGGTCAGCTTGTCGTCCTGGGCCTTGGTGGAGCCGTCGTCGCGCTTGGCGAGCTTCTCGTTCTCGTCGCGGGTGCTCGCGTTGGACTCGTCCAGCGCCTTGTTCTTGCGGCTGTGCTCCTGGATCAGGTCGGAGAGCTTGAGCAGGTTGTCGTCCGAACGGATGTCGGTGCCCTTGGCCGTGTTGAAGCTGGTGAAGAAGAGCAGACCGGCGAGGGCGAAGACGCCCACGGTGAGAATCCGCACCGGCCGGAAGCCGTTCTTGCGGGATGGGCCGGCACCCGTTGATCCGGTCCCCTGGGAGTCGGCAGAATTGCTCAACGTACCCTTATCTCCTTCGGCGCCACGGAAGCACTACGCTAACGGACGCCCGGGGGAGCGCTCAGTGTGCCCTTGCTGTCCCCTTGTACGCTGCTCCGAGCCCGACCCAGTTACCTGCGCGGCCACGCAGCGCATCGACAGGAGAGACCCTCGTGCCGAAGTCACGTATCCGCAAGAAGGCCGACTACACGCCGCCCCAGGCGAAGCAGGCGACCGCCATCAAGCTCAACAGTCGCGCCTGGGTCGCGCCGGTGATGCTGGCCATGTTCCTCATCGGGCTGGCCTGGATCGTCGTCTTCTATGTGACCGACGGTTCGCTGCCGATCGACAGCCTCGACAACTGGAACATCGTCGTGGGCTTCGGCTTCATCGCGGCCGGCTTCGGCGTCTCCACGCAGTGGAAGTAACCCGGCCGACAGCTCTGCCCAGGGCTGTTCGCTGAGTTATCCACAGGCCCGAGCTGCTGTCCACACCCTCCTGGGGAAAAGACGACGATCTGTGGATAACCCGTTGGGTGTTGACGCCGGTACGACTACCACAACACCCTCCGCAAAACCACTCGCCCCCTCCCTGACCTGCGGCAACGCAGGTGAGTAGGAGGGGGCGCAGTTGTGCACGCACGTTGTGCACAAGATCGGCCACCGACTGTGGACAACGGTTCGGTATCGGTGCGGTGAGCCGCCGTGATCAGGCGCAGGAGCAGGCTCAGGTGAGCTGCGCGGTCCGGACGACGGTGATCACCACGGCCACGACCAGCACCAGTGCACAGGTGCCGTACTGGATCAGGTTCCGCCGCTCGCGCGGGGCGTGCACCATCGCGTAGCCGGTGATGACGCCGGCGACCAGGCCGCCGATGTGGGCCTGCCAGGCGATGCCGCCGCTGAAGGTGAAGATGAGGTTGATCACCAGCAGGGCGATGATCGGCCGCATGTCGTAGTTGAGCCGGCGGATGAGGACCGCGGTCGCGCCGAAGAGGCCGAAGATCGCGCCGGAGGCGCCGAGCGAGGGCTGGTTCTGGGCGGCCAGCAGATAGGTGAGGGCGCTGCCGGCCAGGCCGGAGACGAAGTAGAGCGTGATGTAGCGGGCGCGGCCGAGGGCGGCTTCCAGGGGGCCGCCGATCCACCAGAGGCTGAGCATGTTGAACACGATGTGCATGGGGCTCGAGCTGTCATGCAGGAACATCGCGGTCAGCATCCGGTAGTACTGGCCCTGGGCGATGCCCTCGACGTCGCCGTACTGCGGGAACCAGGCCTGGCCGATCAGGTCGAAGCGGTTGGTGAAGCTGTCCCCGACGGAGAGCTCGACCAGGAAGACGGCGATGTTGATGCCGATCAGGATCTTGGTGAGCAGCCGTGGGTCGGCGGTGACCGTGCCGCCGGCGAGGGTGCGGGGCCGGGAGGCGGCCGGGGGCGGGCCGCTCTGGCCGGCGGTGGTGCCGTGGACGCATTCGGGGCACTGGAAGCCCACGGAGGCGCTGACCATGCACTCGGGGCAGATGGGGCGCTCGCAGCGGGTGCAGCGCACGCCCGTCTCCCGGTCCGGGTGCCGGTAGCACTTGGGCAGGCTGTGGGCGTCGCGCGCGCTGCCTGTCGCCTGGTCCTCCATGGGGTCCCCTCGCTCGTCGTGGGCAGTGTTCCGCCCCGCCCATCCTTACGGACGAGCGGGGCGTTTGGTTCCCTTCGGGTGCTTCGCTTCGGGACCGCTCAGCCGCCGCGCTTCTCGACGACGACCGTCTCGATGACGACGTCGTTCACCGGCCGCTTGTTGGGTCCGCTGACGGGGACGGCGGCGATGTTGTCCACGACCTTCTGGCCGGCCGGGTCGACGACCTCGCCGAAGATGGTGTGCTTGCGGTTGAGGTGCGGGGCGGGGTTGACCGTGATGAAGAACTGGGAGCCGTTGGTGCGGGGGCCGGCGTTGGCCATGGCCAGCAGGTAGGGGCGGTCGAAGCGCAGGTCGGGGTGGAACTCGTCCTCGAACTTGTACCCGGGGCCGCCGATGCCGGTGCCGAGCGGGTCGCCGCCCTGGATCATGAAGCCGCTGATCACCCGGTGGAAGACCGTGCCGTCGTAGAGCGGGTCGGTGGAGACGGTGCCGGTGGCGGGGTGGGTCCACTCACGCTCGCCCTGCGCCAGTTCGACGAAGTTCCTGACCGTCGTGGGCGCGTGGTTCGGGAAGAGCCGGACCTCGATGTCGCCGAGGCTGGTCTTCAGGGTGGCGTAGAGCTGCTCGGCCACGATCCGCCTTCCGTTGTGCTCGGATTCAGTGTCACGATCCTCGCACGGTACGGCGGGTCCGACGCCCGCCCGGAGTTTCCGGACCTGGATCCTCACGAATCACTTGCGGAACCCCTTCTGTGATGCGGGGGCGCGCGGCACCGATCCGTGGCATTGTCGTCGACAAGCCCCTCTTAGCTCTGGTTGCACCCGTATGCCCGTCCTCGCGCGCCACTCGGCCCGCGGACAGGCATGATCCGTAAAAGGGTGGAAAGTCGAAATACCGTACGCCACCGAGGAGGAGGAAACCCGTGACCCGCAAAGACAGCGTGCGCGCCGCGACCAGTTCGGCGAAGGACAGCGTGCGGCACGCCGCGGAAGCGGTGGCGCCCTATGCCGACACGGCCAAGGAGCGTGCCGCGTACTACGCGCAGGAGGCACGCGTACGGCTCGCGCCCGTGGTGTCGCAGGCCGCAGAGCAGGCTCGCGTCCAGTACGACGCCCGTCTCGTGCCGCGCCTGGAGCAGGCCCTTACCCATGTACCGCCGAAGGTGGACCAGGCCGCGCATGACGCCGCGGACCTGACGCGCAAGGCGGCCCGGCAGGCCGCCGACTACTCGCGGCCGAGGATCGAGCAGGCCGTGGCGGCGGCCGGTCCGGTCCGCGAGGAGGCTGCCACGCGGGGTGCCGCCGCGCTGGCCGCATTGCGCGGCAACGTCTCGGCCGAGGAGATCGAGAAGCTGGCGCACCGGAACCAGCGGCGCTCGTCGTGCGGCCGCGCGTTCAAGGCGTTCGCCGTGGTCGGCGTGGTGGCCGGCGCGGCTTTCGCCGCCTGGAAGTGGTGGGACAAGCAGGCCAACCCCGACTGGCTGGTCGAGCCGCCCGTCGCGACGGAGGTTCCGGATCCGGGCCGGCTCGGCTCGGTGGACGGCAGCTCTCCCCTCGACCCGGAGGTGCAGGCCAAGGAGGCGGAGGAGCGGGGATCACGGTCCCGGGACGACAAGAACCGCTGAGCCCGGCGGACCGCACACCGTTTCACGTGAAACCAGACGCCTGACCGCGAGGGCGCACACATCAACCTCTCTGGCCTGCGTTTACGCAGGCCAGAGAGGTTTTGTGAGGCCAGGGGGCACCCCGCGGCTGCGGTCACTCAGTACAGCTAGGCACTCGGCACAGCTCGACACGACCGGCTCACAGCCCTCGGGCCCGTGCAGGGCGGGCACCCCCGTCAAGGTGACCCCCTCGCGTGCCTCCAGCGCGCACCAAAAATGCCCCCTGAACCGCGTTTCCGCAGTTCAGGGGGCATTCAATGAGTGGAGCCTAGGGGAGTCGAACCCCTGACATCCGCCATGCAAAGACGGCGCTCTACCAACTGAGCTAAGGCCCCGTACGGGAAGCGACCGGCCAAGCGATAGATCCGCAGGGTCGGTGCCGCAGACCAGAGTACCGGGTCACCCCCCTTACCTCGCAAAAAGATTGGGGGTCCCCGCAGATGACCACTCTCCGTAAGATGCTCGACGGGGTTCGCTGTAGCGAACCGTGGTTTTTTTGGGGAAGCGATGGGGAGACGCAATGGACGCCGCACAGCAGGAAGCCACCGCCAGAGCGCGGGAGCTGCAGCGGAACTGGTACGGAGAGCCGTTGGGGGCGCTCTTCCGTAAGCTCATCGACGACCTGGGGCTCAACCAGGCACGTCTCGCGGCGGTCCTCGGACTGTCCGCACCCATGCTGTCGCAGCTGATGAGCGGGCAGCGGGCGAAGATCGGCAACCCGGCCGTGGTCCAGCGGGTGCAGTTGCTCCAGGACCTCTCGGCCCAGGTCGCGGACGGCAGCGTGAGCGCGGCCGAGGCGACCGAGCGCATGGACGAGATCAAGAAGTCCCAGGGGGGCTCGGTGCTCAGCAACACCACGCAGACGACCAGCGGCTCGGGGGCGCCGACGGTCAAGCGCGTGGTGCGTGAAATCCAGTCGCTGCTGCGCTCGGTGGCCGCCGCCGGTGACATCATCGACGCGGCCGACACGCTCGCTCCGACCCACCCGGAACTCGCGGAGTTCCTCCGGGTCTACGGTGCCGGCCGCACGTCGGACGCGGTCACGCACTACCAGTCGCACCAGAGCTGAGTCACGGCCCGGCGCACCGGAGGGGGTCCGGTGAACCGGGCGGGGCCAGGCCCTGGCAGAGGGGGTCACGCGAGAGGGGTCGTATCGCTCATCCGGGGGAAGCAAGGGGGGTAGCAGGCAGGGGGTGGCAGGGGGACCAGAGGGGGAGGGCTACGGGCAGTCATGGGTGAGGTCTTCGCGGGCCGGTACGAACTGGCCGACCCGATCGGTCATGGCGGAGTGGGCGCCGTCTGGCGCGCCTGGGACCACCGGCGGGGGCGCTATGTGGCGGCCAAGGTGCTCCAGCAGAGCGACGCCCACGCGCTCCTGCGCTTCGTGCGGGAGCAGGCACTGCGCATCGACCACCCCCATGTCCTGGCTCCGGCCAGCTGGGCCGCCGACGACGACAAGGTCCTCTTCACGATGGACCTGGTCGCCGGCGGCTCGCTGGTCCACCTGGTCGGGGACTACGGCCCCCTGCCCCCGCTGTTCGTCTGCACCCTCCTCGACCAGCTGCTCTCCGGCCTCGCCGCGGTGCACGCCGAGGACGTGGTCCACCGGGACATCAAGCCCGCGAACATCCTGCTGGAAGCGACCGGCACCGCCCGTCCCCGGCTGCGCCTGTCCGACTTCGGCATCGCCATGCGGCTCGGCGAGGCCCGGCTGACCGAGACCAACCTCGTGGTCGGCACGCCGGGTTACATCGCTCCCGAGCAACTCCTGGGCGCCGAGCCCGACTTCACGGCCGACCTGTTCGCCGTCGGCCTGGTCGCCCTGTATCTCCTCGAAGGCGCCAAGCCCGACGCCAAGGCGCTCGTCCAGTACTTCGCCGAACACGGCACCCCGGGAGCGCCCAAGGGCATCCCGGACCCGCTCTGGCAGGTCGTCGCCAGCCTCCTCCAGCCGGATCCCCGCGCCCGCTTCCACACCGCCACCGGCGCCCGCAGGGCCCTCGCCCAGGCCAGGGAACTCCTCCCGGAGACGGACGCCCACGACGACTCGATCGAGATCTTCGACCAACTGGGGCCGCTGCCGAAGGGGTTCGGGCCCGGGGGTCCGGTACGGGTGCCTTCGGGGGGCGGCGCGGCGCAGGGGGTGCCGGGGACTCCGGCAGGGCCTGGTGCGCCGGGAGCGGGGGCTCGGGCAGCCACTGCCGCGGCAGCGCGGGGAACGGTCGACGAGGCCTCCCCGGGCCGGGAGACGGCCGGGGAATCGGCCGGGGCTGCAGGGACGGGTACGAGTGCGGCTACCGGCTCGGAGGCGGCCGCAGGTGCGGGTACGGGTTCTGGCTCGGCGGCAGCCCCGGGCGGGGCAGGGAGCAGGGCTGGGAGCGGCGAAGGGGTCCCTGCGCCCGACGCCGGCCGGGTCGGCGGCACCGGCAGCAGCAGCGGCGTCCCCGGACCCCCCTCAGCCCCGGTCTCCATGTCCGACACCGGCAGTTTCCGGCTCCCCCCGCCCCTGACACCGGTCACTCCGGCGCCCGCTGCCGCGCAGCCCGGGCCGACGCCGCCGTATCCGCCGTACGCCGGGCAGCAGCCGGTGCCGGCGCCGCAGGCCGCCCCTGTCGCGCAGCCGCACACCCCGTGGCCGCCCGCGCAGCCACTCCCCCCGGCCCGGCCGGACACGGGCACGGACACCACCACGGCCACCTACACCGCGCGTGACCCGCAGGCCCCGCCGCCGTCGGTCCGCACCCACGGCCGGCGTCGGCGGCGGGCGCGCAGGCCCGGCCCTCCGGCCAGGGCCGCCGTGCCCATCCTTCTTCTCGCGCTGGCCTGTTACGCCGTCGGTTTCTGGGCGTTGGCCCGGATCTGAGCGCGCCGCGCGGTCAGGGTCCACACGCCCAGCACGAGCAGCAGCGCCGTTCCCGTGCCGATACCGCCGGCCGCGAGCGCCCGCATCGCCCTGTCGTCGCCGCCGGCCGCGGTCCCGAGGCTCCCCCGGTCCGAGGACGCGTCGAAGACGCCCTTCGGGACCGGCGAACCGGCGTACGCGGGGCCGGAGTTCGGGGTGCCGTCGACGCGGACATGGAGCGTGACGCCGTACGGCCCCTTCCCGAAGGTGTCCGCGGTCTGCCCGGTGAGGTGGACGACGAGGTAGTAGGCGCCGGCGAAGCGGACGGAGCTCTCCGCGCCGGAGACGGCGTACCGGTTGGCGTACGCCACGGGTGGCAGGGGGTCGAGGGAGGACGACTTCTGGGTGCCGTCGTAGCCGACGGAGACGTCGTCGACGTAGCCGCGGACCGGGTTGTAGAGGGAGAGGTTGAGCGCGGCGCTGACATAGCCGTGGGCGGCGGCGCTGGTGCTGCCGAGGTCGACGGTGGCGTGCAGCTGCTGGCCCCAGTCGACCGGGACGGCGTAGTAGAGGGTCTGGCCGGGCGTGATGTCGGTCCGCCAGACGCCCTGGTCCAGGGTGCGGGCCGAGGCGAAACCGGCGCCCGCGGTGCTGCGGCGGGGTTCTCCGGTGAGCGGCTCGGGCGACGCGGAGTTCCAGGTCTCGGGGGCGGTGGTGGCGCCGGCCCTGGCCAGGGCCGGTTCGGTGACGGGGGCGATCTCCAGGTCCCAGCTGCCCGGGGTGGTGGTCGTCGAGCCGGACACGAGCCGCTCGACGACCACGTAGTAGGTGCCCGCGTCCTGGCACAGCGTCCTGCCCGCGTCCCGACGCCCCACCGCCGTGACCGGCCGGGGGCTGAGCCCGGCGCCGAAGCGGGCGCTGCTGTAGTCGCAGGCGGTGCCGTTGGCGTCCTCGATCGAGACCTGAATGCCGTCGCTGGCGGAGACGGTGGCGTCGGAGGGCGGAACGGCGGTGACGGGGACGTAGGCCGTGGTACCGGCGGCGAGTTCGAGACGGAAGTACAGCTCGCCCTTGTCCGGGAGGGTGCTGCGGTAGGCCGTACCGGGCTCCAGCGGTACGGCGTCCGTGCTGCCCGTCGCGCCGGTGACCGTGCGGTCGCCGGGGGCGAAGGCGTATCCGCCACCACCGCTCGCCGAGGCGGCGGAGGCCGGCAGCAGTGCCGTCAGTGCGAGGGCTGCCGTCGCACCGATGCCCCGCCATGCCGCCGCCGTACGCCACCGCCGTATCACGCGCGCCCCCAGCCGTCGTCGAGCCGGACCCGAAGTCCGGGACCGGTCGGGGCCCCATACTGCCCCGCGCGCCGTCGCGCCACCCGGGGATCCCCACGACCGTCCGAAACGCCCACATCACACCCGGGCGGCCCGCCCGCCGCCTGCCCGCCGCCCGCCGTCTGCCCGTCCGCTGGCCTGCCCGTCCGCCCCGGCAACGCAAAACCCCGACCGCTCGGGCGGCCGGGGTCTCAGTGTCGTCTGTTGTCGGTACTCACGAACCCGTGGGCACGGAGTCAGTCGCCTCCGTCCACAGATCCTGCTCGGCGCGATCCGCCTGGATCTGGCGGTACACGAGGAGCCCGCCGATGGCGGCCAGTGCGACCAGGAGAAGCTTCTTCACCGCGCGACCTCGTCTCTTCCTTGACGTAGGGGACCTCTGGCGCCCGACTATACACACCGACCGATATCGATCGGTGACCTGGCATCCGACCCCAACTCCGGTCCGCCACAAGGCGTTGCCCGAGGTCGAGCCGCTCCGATCGGAGGGTGATCACACTCCCACGGACGGTTACTTTGCTCCCTCTCGACTCCTTTCACGGGCCTTTCTTGGGATTTTTCCCTCCTCATGCACCCATCCGTGTGGTGTTCATCAGAACATCGACGCGCCACAGTTCGACGTCCCCCACTTCGCGAGCCCCATACACATCATGAGGAAAGTACGCAAATCGCCCAACCCGAAAGTGAGGGGCCATGGCCCGGAACGCCAAGGTCATGAAGCTGTGGACCGCCATCGTCACCGCCTTCCTCGCGCTGTTCACGGCGCTCGGATTCGTCTCGGCCGCCACCGCCGCCGCAGTACCGCAGACCGAGACCCCGCGCAACAGCACCGGCGAGGACCACAGCACGGACCGGGTGACGATCCCGGCACAGAGCCACTGGCTCTGGTCCCACGCCAGGTCCCTGCCGCCCACGATGAAGCAGCGCATCCGGGCCGAGGCCCACGGCAAGACCCCCAGCTGCCGCCAGCGTCCCCTGGACACCACCGAGTCCGAGAACCCGGCCGAGCCCCCCGCGGCACCGCTCGACTGCTGACCCCGCCGGTACAGACGGCTCGGACGCAACACGGCGCAAGGGCGACTTGCGTACGTACCAGCGCCTGCTGCGACAACAGGCCCGCGACCGGGATCGATCCGGCTGCGGGCCTCCGCACGTCCATGGACGGAACAAGCTCGACTGCTCGACTCCTCAACTCCTCTTAAGGAGTCGTAGGCTGATCATGTGCCCAAGGCCTACGAGGAGATCGCCTGCGACCTCCGCCGCGCCATCCGGAACGGCGAGCTGAAGCCCGGTGCCCGGCTGCCCTCCGAGGCGGAGCTGGCCCGGCGGCACGGCCGTAGCGTGCCCACGATCCAGAACGCGCTGCGGCTGCTGAGCGCGGAGGGACTGATCGACAAGCGGCACGGCAGCGGCACCTTCGTGCGCCGCCCCCGCACCCGCGCGGTCCGCGACAACGAACGGCACCAGTGGGAGAAGGACCGCGCCCGGATGCCGGAGGCCACCCGGGCCGAGACCGGCGCGACCGAGCGCGAGACCGGCCTGGTCATCGGCGACCTGGTCTTCTTCGCCCGCTACCGCGAGCTGACCGCGCCCAGCGACCTCGCCGACGCGTTCGGGGTACCGGAGGGCACCGTGCTCCTAGAGCGCACCTACCGGACCCGGCACTCCGCCGAGACCGCCCCTTTCAGCCTGGTCACCTCCTACCTGGTCCGCGACATGATCGCGGCCAACCCGGATCTCCTGGACGAGACCAACGAACCCTGGCCGGGCGGCACCCAGAACCAGCTCCACACCGTCGGCATCGAGGTCGACCGCGTCGAGGAGCGCTTCACCGCCCGCCCGCCGACGCCCGAGGAGGCCCGCGAGCTGGACCTGCCGGCCGGCACCTCGGTGATCCTGCTGCGCAAGACGTCGTACGACATCCACGACCGCATCGTGGACATCACCGCCGTCACCCTCCCCGGCGACCGCACCGAACTGCTCTTCACCACACACCTGGAAAGGTGGTGAGCGCTGCCGTGACCCGGCGCGTCACCGTCGTCACCGCGGTCCACGCGCCGTCGGCCCGCTTCCTGCCCGAGGCCTACGCGTCGCTGTGCGAGCAGCGACTGCCTGATGGGTGGGAGTGGCAGTGGCTTATCCAGGAGGACGGGGACGGGGAGGGGGAGGATTCCGGCGAGGTCCGTGCCTACGTCCCCGACGACGCGCGGGTGTCGTTCCGGCGGGGCCGGGCCGGTGGCCCCGGGGTCGCGCGCACCCTCGCGCTGGCCCGGGCGGAGGGCTCGTACGTCAAGGTCCTCGACGCCGACGACCAGCTCACGCCAGGTGCGCTGGGCCGTGACCTGGCCGCGCTGGAGGGCCGCCCGGACATCGGCTGGGCCACCTCACGAGCCCTGGACCTGCTGCCGGACGGCTCCACTGCCGGTTTCCCGGGCGACCCTGAGGAGGGCCCGATCGAGCGCGGGACGGTGCTCGGCCACTGGACCGCGCACGACTTCCGCGCCCAGGTCCATCCGGCCACCCTCTTCGTCCGGCGCGAGCTGCTGCTCGCCCTCGGCGGCTGGATGGCGCTGCCCGCCTCCGAGGACACCGGGCTGCTGCTCGCCCTCGACGCCGTGAGCCGGGGCTGGTTCTCGGCGGAGGCCGGGCTGCTCTACCGCAAGTGGGAGGGCCAGGTCACCGGCCGTCCCGCACACACCGACCCGGTGGAACGGGAGGCCCGCATGACGGTCGTGGCGGCCCGGGCACGGGCCCTGGCGGAGCTCGGCTGGCGGTACGGCTGACCGACCTGTCAGGCCGGGCCCAGCGTCGCCGCGTCCACCCGCGAGAACACCAGGTCGCTCTCCTCGGTGACCGGGCGGTCCCAGCGGACCGGAACCACGGGTTCGCCGTACAGGGCGCGGGGGTAGCTGTCGGCCGCGTAGCTGTTGGCGAGCCGGTAGACGTGGTAGCCGGCGTCGGTCATGGTGCGCAGCAGGTCGTCCGCGGAGTCGCCCAGCTGGGCCATCCGGTCGGGGGTGACCTCGACGGTGATCTCGGCGTCCGGGCGCAGCTTCTCCAGCAGGGGGGCGAGCCCGCGCACCACCGCGCCCTCGGCGCCCTCCACGTCGATCTTGACGACCCGCGCGGTCTCGATCTCCTCCGGCCGGAGCAGTTCGGGCAGCGGCACGGCCTCGATGTCGAAGCTGGACTCGGCCGGGCCGTCCCACGGGACGATGCTGTTGGCGCCCATGTTGCGGGAGCTGGCGAGCACGAAGGTCAGGGTGCGGTGGGCGTCGGAGACGGCGGCGTTGACCGCGCGGATGTTCCGGCAGCCGTTGAGCGCGCTCTGCTGTTCGAGGCGGCGGTGGAAGGCGGGGGAGGCCTCGACGGCCACGACCCGGCCCTGCTCCCCGACCAGCCGGGAGGCGAGGACGCTGAAGACGCCGATGTTGGCGCCGACGTCGACGAAGCAGTCCCCGGGCGCCAGCCGGCCGCGCAGCCAGCGGGTCATGTGCGGTTCCCACACCCCGAAGAGGTAGAGGTAGCGCTGGATGAGGTCCTGGGTGTCGACCGCGAACCGGTCGCCCGAGAGCGTCTCGACGACGCGCCGCCGGGGGTGGTCGCGCAGGTAGGGGTTGAGCGCGCGGGCCGCGAGGGTCTTGCCCCAGGGGCCCGGGAAGTCGCGGACGTAGCGGCGGCCGAGGGTGGCCACGAGTTCGGCGAGTTCGGTGCGCGGGGTGCGCGAGGTGCTGAAGGCACTGGAGGCACTGGAGGTGCGAGGGTTGCGGGGGGTGCTCATCCGCTAGTCGGTGACCCTTCGGCCGTCGATCCGGATCGCCTGCGACGGGCAGCGCTCGGCGATGTCCCGGATCAGTTCGTCGTCGTCCCCGGACTCCTCCCGTCCGGGCAGGACGAAACCGTACCCGTCCTCGAACCCGAACACAGCGGGTGCCCGGAAGGCACACTCGCCCGACCCATAACAGACGTCGGCGTCGACGGAGACCTTCATGCCCGGTCCCCTGCCCACCGGGCGACCCGCTGAACCGGCTAGTCGAAGGGCAGCTGGAGCATCCGGATCGCGTTCCCGCGCAGCAGTTTGTAGGCCACCTCCGGGGCCAGTCCGCCGACGTGTTCCTGGGCCACCCGCTTGGTCTCCGGCCAGGTCGAGTCGACGTGCGGGTAGTCCGTCTCGAACGTCGCGTTGTCCACGCCGATCGTCTCGATCGCCTCGATGCCGTGCCGGTCGCGGAAGAAGCAGCAGAAGATCTGCCGGTAGTAGTACGTCGAGGGCGGCTCGGGGATCAGGTCCTTCACCCCGCCCCAGGCCCGGTGCTCCTCCCAGACATCGTCGGCGCGCTCCAGCGCGTACGGGATCCAGCCCATCTGGCCCTCGCTGTACGCGAGTTTCAGCCGGGGGAACTTCACCAGGACCCCGGAGAAGAGGAAGTCCATCATCGAGGCCATGGCGTTGTTGAAGCTGAGCGAGGCCTGGACGGCGGGCGGGGCGTCCGGGGAGGCGGCCGGCATCTGGGAACTCGACCCGATGTGCATGTTGACCACCGTCCCGGTCTCCTCGCAGGCCGCGAAGAACGGGTCCCAGTAGCCGGAGTGGATGGACGGCAGGCCCAGATAGGTCGGGATCTCGCTGAAGGTGACCGCCCGGACGCCCCGCTCGGCGTTGCGCCGGATCTCGGCGACGGCCAGGTCGATGTCCCACAGCGGGATCAGGCACAGCGGGATCAGCCGGCCGCCGCTGTCCCCGCACCACTCCTCGACCATCCAGTCGTTGTAGGCCCGGACGCAGGCCAGCGCGACCTCCTTGTCCTTGGCCTCGGCGAAGGTCTGCCCGCAGAAGCGGGGGAAGGTCGGGAAGCAGAGGGAGGCCTCGACATGGTTCATGTCCATGTCCTCCAGGCGGGCCTTGGGGTCCCAGCAGCCGCGCCGCATCTGCTCCCTGGTGATGCCGTCGAGCGTCATCTCGTCCCGGGAGAAGCCGACGGCGGCGATGATGCGCTTGTACGGGAAGAGCAGGCCCTCGTACTCCCACCAGTCGGTGATCTGGCCCTCGGGGTCGGTGGTGAACCGGTACTTGCCGCCGACGTAGGCGAGTTCGCCGATGCCGGCGGTGAAGGGCTTGGGCCCCTTGTCGCGGTACTTGCCCGGCAGCCACCGCTCGAAGAGGTGAGCGGGCTCGATCACGTGGTCGTCCACGCTGATCACCCTGGGCAGATCCTGGGTGCCGGTCGCGTTCTCTGCCATGCCTACCCCCTGCTGCCTGCGGAGTTCCGAATTTATCTGACGGTCCATCAGATAAGCCGTCGGCATTCAGGCTAGGCCCAGGAGCCTGCACCAGCAAGGGCCACCACACCCCGCACCCCCCTCCCGCCGGAACTTCCGGAGTTCGTCCCGCCCTCCCTCTTGCGACGCACGCCGCCTTCCGCTGAACTGACGAACCGTCAGATGTATGGCTGTGGGGATCCGGGGAGGGTGCGGGATGCGATCAGCCTTGCTGAGCGGTGCCGAATGGTTCGCGGTGCTCCGCATCGGGCTCGGTCTGTGGTGGCTGGAGAGCTGGCGACACAAGGACAAGAAGCAGTGGTTCGGCGGCGGAGGCATCCGGTGGGCGGCCGGTGTCGCGGAGAAGCACCGCTGGCCGGTGGTCCGGCAGGGCTTCGACACCGTCGTCGCGCCGCGCCCCCGGCTGATGGCCTACGTCGTCGCGTACGCGGAGCTCGCCCTGGGCCTCGGCCTGGTCTCCGGCTTCCTCACACCGATCGCGCTGGCGGCCGGGTTCCTGCTCAACCTGATCTACCTGGTTCTCATGATCCACGACTGGGCGGAACAGGGACAGAACCTGATGATGGCCCTGATCTCCGTGGTCGGCCTGTTCGCCGTCAGCTGGCAGAGCTGGTCGGTGGACGCGGCACTGGGCCTGTTCGGCTAGCCGATGCGCCCCCAGATCGGCGGCGCAGCCGCCGATCTGGGGGCGCGGGGAACTGCGCGACCAGCCACAACGGTGCCGCAGCGACCCTCCGTCCCCATCACCCCAGTCACCCCCGTCACGGCACTCGTGGCACTCGTGGCGAGGAGGCGCAGATGACGACCGACCCCTCGAAGTCCCCCTCGGACAGTCCCTCGGACAGCCCCTCGGCGGACACTCTGAGAAAGCTGCACTCGGCCCGCGCCCACAGCGCCTACGAGCGCGCGGTCGCCGCCTGCCGCCACGCGGGGATCACCCCCGAAGCAGCGCAGACCGTGCCGACGAGCCCGGTGGGTCGGGCCGCGAACGCGCTCCGACTGTCGGCCCGGTCGCTCGCCGCCCTGCCCGGCACCGCACCCGACCCGGCCGCGGACGCCCGCTGCGCCCGCAACGCCGCTGCCACCGCGGCGCTGGCCGCGCAGGTGGCGGCGCAAGCGGACGTGCAGGTGCCCGGCTCCCCGGACGAGCACACCGAGACGGCGGCAGCCCTGCGCGCCGCCCTCACCGCATCCCAGGCGGCCGCGACGGCGGCCGGCGGCACGGCGGCGGGACAGAACGGGACCCTCAACGCGAAGGCCGACGACGCGGAGGAACGCGCGGTCGAGGCGGCACGCACGGCGGGCTGGATGTGATGATCCCGTGCCGTTCGGCACCGGTCCCTCCCCACGTGGGGACCGGTGCCGAACGGCGCGGGTGGTGTCGGACCGCGCACTGGGACCGGATGCCTCGTTCAGCGCGCGGGAGCAGCTCGTGTCGTACGGCCACTCCGGCGGAAGGCCGCCGGTCGAAGGTGACCGAGAACGTGCGGTGCCGTGAGCTGTCTCTGCGAATGCTGAGCTGGTCGGCCGGTCGGGACGACGCCCGATCACCGCGTTGCTGTGGCGAAATCCTGCCAGCCGAGGGGCCCGTCTGAGGAGGGCAGGACGTCCGGTCCGGGGCTTCGCCGCAGGTCAGCCGTATAAAGTGGGTTTTCCGGTCCGGATGGGCAGCAGCGGGGGAAGTAGTAAGGGGTGGAGAGCCTTGGGTCCCGACGCAGGGGCACGCACAGCCTTCGCGGAACGTCTCGCGTTGCTGTACAAGGAGGCCGGTAATCCTCCGCTCAAACGCGTCGCCGAAGCGGTCGACCGGCTTCATCGCGTCGACGAGCGAGGCCGGCCGGTGCGGGTCTCCGCGCAGCGGATCAGTGACTGGCGGCGCGCGAAGAACGTGCCCGCCCAGTTCGTCGCCCTCTCCGCCGTCCTGCAGGTCCTGATCCCGCAGGCTCGCCGCGCCCAGCCGACGCCGGTGTCCAGCGGGCTCTACGACATGACCCAGTGGCAGAAGCTGTGGGAGCGGGCCCTGGCCGATCCGGTCGGCGAGCTGTCCGCACCGGAGGCGGCCGAGGAGGCGGACCAGCCGCCGCCGGTCGACAGCGTCTGCCCTTACCGGGGTCTGGCCTCCTACCGCCGTGAGGACGCCCGTTGGTTCTTCGGCCGGGAGCGCAGCACCGACGCGCTGGTCGCCCAGCTCCGTTCCGCGGAGGCGGACGGCGGTCTGGTGATGCTGGTCGGCGCCTCGGGGGCGGGAAAGTCCTCGCTGCTGAACGCCGGACTGGTCACCGCGCTGCAGAGCGGCGCCCTGGCCGGCGCTGGGGGCCGCCCGCACCACGTCCCGCACCACGTCCTTCAACTGGTCCCGGGTGCGGACCCCGTGAAGGAGCTGATCCGCCGCATACCCGAACTGGCCGAACTGGCAGGCCCCGACGATCCGGACGCCGTACGACAAGCGGTCACGGCCTGGACCCGACGCGAATCCGAGGCCGTCAAATCCCAGGCCGTCGAGTCCGAGGCCGTCGAGTCCGAGGCCGTCAAATCCCGGGCCGTCGATGTTTCACGTGAAACATGGCGCCCCTCAGAGCACGATCCAGCCGCCCGTCCGGTCCTCATCGTCGACCAGTTCGAGGAGACCTTCGCCCTCTGCGCCGACGAGGCGGACCGGCGTACCTTCGTCCAGTTCCTGCACTCGGCCAGCACCCCCGCCGCCCCAGGCGAACGGGCCCCCGCCCTGGTCGTCCTCGGTATCCGTGCCGACTTCTACGAGCAGTGCCTCGGCTACCCGGAGCTGGCCGACGCGCTCCAGCACCGGCACATGGTGCTCGGCCCGCTGACCACCGCCGAGCTGCGTGAGGCGGTGACCGCTCCCGTCAAGGCCGTGGGCCTGGAGCTGGAACCCGGTCTCGCCGAGCTGATCGTCCGGGAGGTGAGCGCGGACGGCCCGCGGGGCGCCCATGACACCGGTGTGCTCCCGCTCCTCTCCCACGCCCTGCTCGCCACCTGGCAGCGCCGCAAGGCGGGCCGGCTGACGTTGGCCGGCTACCGGGCCGCCGGCGGCATCCAGGGCGCCGTCGCCGCGACCGCGGAACGCGCCTGGTCCAGCCTGGACCCGGCCGCCCGCACCGCCGCCCGGCTGCTCCTGCTCCGCCTGGTGCGGCTCGGCGAGGACACCCAGGCGACCCGCAGACGCGGCACCCGGCGCCAGCTGGCCGCGGAGTCCACCGACCCGAACAAGACGGAGGAGTCGCTCGAAGCCCTGGTCCGGGCCCGGCTGGTGACTCTCGACGCCGACACCGTGGAGATCACCCACGAGGCGTTGCTGCACGCCTGGCCCCGGCTGCGCGAGTGGCTCGACGAGGACCGCAACGGCAATCTGCTGCGGCAGCGTCTGGAGGAGGACGGCCGGGCCTGGGAGGAGTCGAGCCACGACTCCTCCCTGCTCTACCGCGGTTCACGGCTCGAACAGGCCCACACCTGGGCGAAGTCGGCCGGCGACACCTACCTGACCCGCAGCGCGGTGGAGTTCCTGGCGGCCTCGGTACGGCTGCGCCGGCGCACGGTGTGGCTCAGCCGGGCCGCCGTGTCGGCGCTGGTCGTGCTCGCGGTACTGGCCGCCGGTTCCGCCGTGATCGCCCGGCAGCAGCGGGACGACGCGGTGTTCGAGCAGGTGGTCGCGGAGGCCGACCGCTTCCAGTACTCGGACCCCTCGCTGTCCGCCCAGCTCGACCTGGTCGCCCACGACCTGCGTCCGGACGACGAGGGCGCCAACAACCGCCTGATATCCATCGTCAACGCCCCGCTGGCCACCCCGCTGCTCGGCCACACCGGCGCCGTCTACCTCACCACCTTCAGCCCCGACGGCAAGGTCCTGGCCACCGCCGCCTACGACCGCACGGTCCGGCTGTGGGACGTGAGCGACCCGACCCGGCCGAAGGCCCTGGGCAAGCCCCTGTTCGGCCACACGAGCTGGGTCTCCAGCGCGGTCTTCAGCCCGGACGGCAGGACCCTGGCCAGTGCCGGGGACGACGGCACCGTACGGCTGTGGGACGTCTCCGACCCGAAGCACCCCACCTCCCTGGGTTCCCCGCTGGCCGGCCACGACGGCACCGTCTACCTGGTCGCCTTCAGCCCGGACGGCCGTACGCTGGCCACCGCCGACGAGGACCACACCGTCCGCCTGTGGGACGTGCACGACCCGCGTCACCCGGCCTCACTGGGCACCCTCACCGGCCACACCGAGGCCGTACGCTCCCTCGCGTTCAGCCCCGACGGCCGCACCCTCGCGGCCGGCAGCGACGACAACACGATCCTCCTGTACGACGTCTCCGACCCGCGGCGCCCCGAGCGCGTCGGCGCCCCGCTGACCGGGCACACCGCGACCGTGCACTCGGTGGCCTTCAGCCCGGACGGCCGCACCCTCGCCAGCGGCAGCAAGGACGACACCGTACGGCTGTGGGACGTCTCGGACCGGAAGCGTCCCAAGGCCCTCGGTGCGCCGCTCACCGGCCATACCGGGCCCGTCTGGTCGGTGGCCTTCAGCCCCGACGGTTCCATGCTCGCCGCGGGCAGCGCGGACTCCACGGCCAGCCTGTGGAACGTGGACAACCCGGCCTTCCCCTCCCAGGTGGGCGAGCCGCTCGCGGGCAGCAGCGGTGAGATGTACGCCGTCGGCTGGAGCCCCGACGGGCGGACCCTCGTCACCGGCAGCGGTGACGGCAAGGTGCGGCTGTGGTCGATCCCGGGTTCGGACATGATCGGCGCGGCGGGGGCGTTCAGCCCGGACGGACGCGTCCTGGCCACCGGCGGCGGGGACAGCAGGATGCGGCTGTTCGACATCACGAACCCGGCCCGGCCCACCGTGCTCGGCGAACCGTTCACGACCGGGTCGCGGGACCTGCGCTCGATGGTGTTCACCCGGGACGGCCGCACCCTGATCATCCTGACCAGCGAGGACAACCTCAGCTGGGTGCAGCTGTGGAACGTCTCCGACCCCGCGCACCCCGCCCAGTACGGTGCGCCGGTCCGGTTGAACACCCGGTACGCGGGCTCCGAGGCGCTGGCACTGAGCCCCGACGGGCGCACCGTGGCCGCCGACTACGACGACCGCACGATCCAGCTCCTGGACATCAGCGACCCGGCGCACCCCAAGCGCCTCGGCGAGCTCCTCAAGGGCCACACCGGTTACGTCAACGCGCTCGTCTTCAGCCCCGACGGCAGGACCCTGGCCAGCGGCAGCGCGGACGGCACCGTCCGCCTCTGGAACGTCTCCGACCGGACCCGTGCCAGGCTCCTGGGCAGCCCCCTCAAGGGCCACCTGGGCCCGGTCAACACCCTCGCCTACAGCCCCGACGGGCGCACCCTGGCCAGCGGCAGTGACGACGACACGGTCCGCCTCTGGAACGTCTCCGACCCCGGCCGCGCGACCCGCCTCGGCCCGGCCCTCACCGGCCACACCGAGGCGGTCGTCTCCCTGACCTTCAGCCGGGACGGCAGGACCCTGGCCAGCGGCGGCAACGACAACACGGTCCGCCTCTGGAACGTGTCGTCCCCGTCCTCGGCCCACCCCATCGGGCAGTCCATGAGTCCCAACGCCAAGACGGGCAACTTCCTCTCCTTCAGCCCGCGGAGCAACATGCTGGGCGTCTCCAGCGGCGCCGACACGGTCCGGCTGTGGAGCCTGGACGTCGACCAGGCGGTCACCCGTATCTGCGCGGTGACCCGCGACGTCCTGACGCCCGCCAAGTGGCGCGAGTACCTCCCCCGCCTCACCTACGACCCGCCCTGCGACACCTGACCACCTTTGAGTGATCCCGATCACAACTGCTCATGACGGCCGAGAAGTTGACTCCCACCGCACAGGCCGCCTTGTTAGGCTGGTCGCAGCCCGGTCGCTGGTGCATCCCCCGTCGCCAGCGATCGGGCCTTTTCATGCCCTGACCGGCTCCGGAAACGCCAAAGGCCCCCGATCCATCCGGACCGGGGGCCTTCGTGCTGGTGGGGCTAACAGGATTTGAACCTGTGGCCTCATCCTTATCAGGGATGCGCTCTAACCAACTGAGCTATAGCCCCGCCGCGCTCTGCGGTGTGTGTCCCGCGCGCTGACTCCTGAAGATTAGCGCACGACCGGGGCAGTCCCAAAATCGGTTGTCGGGGGAGCGTCAGGAGAGGTTTGAACCCCGGTTACTCGTCCTCGGCCAAGGTCAGCTCGATGCCGCCGACGAAGCCCGCGGAGAGGTTGTAGATGAACGCGCCGAGGGTCGCCAGCGCCGTCGCGAGGACGACGTCGATGACCGCGATGATCGCCGTGAACGTCAGGACGTGCGGGAGGGAGAGGAACGACTGGAGGTCGAAGCCGTTCGACTCGTTCGAGCCGGTCGCCTCCGAGATCGTGCCGCCGACCGTCGAGAACACGCCCATCGCGTCCAGGACCATCCACAGCACCGCCGCCGCCACGATCGAGCAGATGCCCAGCGCGATGGAGAGCAGGAAGCTGACCTTCATCACCGACCAGGGGTCGGCCTTGGCGACCCGCAGCCGGGCCTTGCGGGTGCGCGGGGCGGTGCGCGTTCCGGCGCCGGGGCGCGGCCGTCGTACGGCCCCCGCCGACGCCTGTGCGGGCTGCGCGGGCTGTGCCGCCGGGTAGGCCTGCGGCGGGTGGTAGGGCTCGGCGCGCTGCTCGGCCCGCCGTTCCCCCGGCAGCGGGGACGCGCCCTGCTGCTGCGGCTGCGCGGGCGCCGGCCGCTCGCCCGGCGCGGCCGGCCCTCGGGTGTCGGTCACAGATCCCCCCTGCGATCCCTGTGCCTC
The DNA here is from genome assembly GCF_040643955.1 of Streptomyces sp. NPDC047061. Classification (NCBI taxonomy): domain Bacteria; kingdom Bacillati; phylum Actinomycetota; class Actinomycetes; order Kitasatosporales; family Streptomycetaceae; genus Streptomyces; species Streptomyces sp. NPDC047061. The sequence goes on along the minus strand of NZ_JBEYVI010000004.1, from coordinate 271,469 downwards.
CGGCGCGGGCGCCTTCACGGGCGCCTTGATCGCCTTCAGCTGGGTCGTGTGCGTGTCCGCCTGCTGCGTCGCCGCACCGCCCCCGTCGGACGCGGCGGAGCCACGGCCGCCGCCGTCCGCATCCGTACCCGTCGAGGTACCGGCCGATCCGGCGCCCGTGGCTCCGCTCACGATGACTCACTCCTCGTGCCTACTCGGCCGAGGGCGCCTCACCCTCGTCCGTACCGCTGGTCTCGACACCCTCGGCGGTCTCGTCCACGGCGTCCTCGCCGTCGACTTCCTCCGCCTCGCTGCCGGCCTCGGCGTTGCGTGCGATACCGACGACGGCATCGCGCTTGCCCAGGTTGATCAGTTGGACGCCCATGGTGTCACGGCCCGTCTCCCTGACCCCGCTGACTCGCGTGCGAATCACACCGCCGGACAGGGTGATGGCGAGGATCTCGTCGTTCTCCTCGACGATCAGCGCGCCGACCAGCGAACCGCGGTCCTCCACGATCTTGGCGGCCTTGATACCGAGGCCGCCGCGGCCCTGGACGCGGTACTCGTCGACACGGGTCCGCTTCGCGTACCCCCCGTCGGTGGCAGTGAACACGAACGTACCGGGTCGAACAACATTCATCGACAGAAGTTCATCGTCCGCACGGAAACTCATGCCCTTGACACCGGAGGTGGCCCGGCCCATGGGGCGCAGAGTGTCGTCGGAGGCGGTGAACCTGATCGACTGTGCCTTCTTGCTGATCAGAAGCAGATCATCGTCCGCCGAAACCAGCTCGGCACCGATCAGTTCGTCGTCGGAACCGTCCTCGCGCTCCCGCAGGTTGATCGCGATGACGCCGCCGGAGCGGGGCGAATCGTAATCCTTCAGAGGCGTCTTCTTGACCAGACCGGCCTTGGTGGCCAGCACCAGGTAGTCCGCCGCGTCGTAGTCGCGGATCGCGAGGATCTCGGCGATCGCCTCGTCCGGCTGGAAGGCCAGCAGGTTCGCCACGTGCTGACCGCGCGCGTCCCGGCCGGCGTCCGGCAGCTCGTACGCCTTCGCCCGGTACACCCGGCCCTTGTTCGTGAAGAACAGCAGCCAGTGGTGCGTGGTCGAGACGAAGAAGTGGTCGACGATGTCGTCTTCCTTCAGCTTCGTACCGCGCACGCCCTTGCCGCCGCGCTTCTGCGCCCGGTAGTCGACGGTCTTGGTCCGCTTGACGTAGCCGCCGCGCGAGACCGTGACGACGATGTCCTCCTCGGCGATCAGGTCCTCGATGGACATGTCACCGTCGTAGGGCACCAGCATGGTCTTGCGGTCGTCGCCGAACTTCTCCACGATCGCGGCGAGCTCGGCGCTGACGATGCCGCGCTGCCGGACCGGCGAGGCGAGGATCTCGTTGTACTCGGTGATCTTCGCCTGGAGTTCGTCGTGCTCCTGGATGATCTTCTGGCGCTCCAGGGCGGCCAGTCGCCGCAGCTGCATCTCGAGGATGGCGTTGGCCTGGATCTCGTCGATCTCCAGGAGGTCCATCAGGCCCGTACGCGCGATGTCGACCGTGTCACTGGCCCGGATCAGCGCGATGACCTCGTCGATCGCGTCCAGCGCCTTCAGCAGACCGCGCAGGATGTGCGCCCGCTCCTCGGCCTTGCGCAGCCGGAAGCGCGTACGGCGGACGATGACCTCGATCTGGTGCGTCACCCAGTGCCGGATGAACGCGTCCAGCGAGAGGGTGCGCGGGACGCCGTCGACCAGGGCCAGCATGTTGGCGCCGAAGTTCGACTGCAGGTCCGTGTGCTTGTAGAGGTTGTTCAGGACGACCTTGGCGACCGCGTCCCGCTTCAGCACGATGACCAGCCGCTGGCCGGTGCGCGAGGAGGTCTCGTCGCGGACGTCGGCGATGCCGCCGACCTTGCCGTCCTTCACCAGGTCGGCGATCTTCTGCGCGAGGTTGTCGGGGTTGGTCTGGTACGGCAGCTCCGTGACCACCAGGCACTGGCGGTTCTGGATCTCCTCGACCTCGACGACCGCGCGCATGGTGATGGAGCCGCGGCCCGTGCGGTAGGCCTCCTCGATGCCCTTGCGGCCGACGACCAGGGCGCCGGTCGGGAAGTCGGGGCCCTTGATGCGCTCGATCAGCGCGTCCAGGAGCTCCTCGTGCGAGGCCTCCGGGTTCTCCAGGTACCACTGGGCACCGGAGGCGACCTCGCGCAGGTTGTGCGGCGGGATGTTGGTCGCCATGCCGACCGCGATGCCGGCGGAGCCGTTGATCAGCAGGTTCGGGAAGCGGGCCGGCAGGACGGTCGGCTCCTGGGAGCGGCCGTCGTAGTTGTCCGTGAAGTCGACGGTCTCCTCGTCGATGTCGCGGACCATCTCCATCGACAGCGGCGCGAGCTTGCACTCGGTGTACCGCATGGCGGCGGCCGGGTCGTTGCCCGGGGAGCCGAAGTTGCCGTTGGAGTCCACCAGCGGCATCCGCATCGACCACGGCTGGGCGAGGCGCACCAGGGCGTCGTAGATGGATGAGTCGCCGTGCGGGTGGTAGTTGCCCATGACGTCGCCGACGACACGGGCGCACTTGTAGAAGCCGCGCTCGGGGCGGTAGCCGCCGTCGTACATCGCGTACAGGACGCGGCGGTGCACGGGCTTGAGGCCGTCACGGACGTCGGGCAGCGCACGGGACACGATGACGGACATCGCGTAGTCCAGGTACGAGCGCTGCATCTCCGTCTCGAGCCCGACGGGCTCGACGCGCATCGCGAGCTCGCCGCCCTCTTCAGGGGTGACGGGAGTGTTCTCGTCGGTCATGGCTGGTCAAGATCCTTCCTGGTGCGGTCAGCTGAGACCGACTCAGATGTCGAGGAAGCGGACGTCCTTGGCGTTGCGCTGGATGAACGCGCGACGGGCCTCGACGTCCTCGCCCATCAGGACCGAGAACAGGTCGTCGGCCTGGGCCGCGTCGTCCAGGGTGACCTGGCCGAGGACCCGGTGCTCCTGGTCCATCGTGGTGATGCGCAGCTCCTCGGCGTTCATCTCGCCGAGACCCTTGAAGCGCTGGATCGAGTCCTCACGGACGCGCTTGCCGCGCTGGCGCCCCATCTCGATGAGCGCGTCGCGCTCGCGGTCCGAGTACGCGTACTCCGTGTCGTCCCGGCCCCACTTGATCTTGTAGAGCGGCGGGCGGGAGAGATACACGTGCCCGGCCTCGACCAGCGGCCGCATGAAGCGGAACAGGAAGGTCAGCAGCAGGGTGGAGATGTGCTGGCCGTCGACGTCGGCGTCCGCCATCAGGATGATCTTGTGATAGCGGAGCTTCTCGATGTCGAAGTCCTCGTGCACACCCGTGCCGAAGGCGGAGATCAGCGCCTGGATCTCCTGGTTCTGCAGGATCTTGTCGATCCGCGCCTTCTCGACGTTGAGGATCTTGCCGCGGATCGGGAGGATCGCCTGGTACTGCGGGTTGCGGCCGGACTTGGCCGAGCCGCCGGCGGAGTCACCCTCGACGATGAAGATCTCGCACTTGGTGGGGTCGTTCGACTGGCAGTCGGAGAGCTTGCCCGGCAGGGACGCGGACTCCAGCAGACCCTTGCGGCGGGTCAGGTCGCGGGCCTTGCGGGCCGCCACGCGCGCGGTGGCCGCCTGGATGCCCTTGCGGATGATGTCCGCGGCCTCGACCGGGTTGCGGTCCAGCCAGTCGTTCAGGTGCTCGTAGACCGCCTTCTGCACGAAGGTCTTGGCCTCCGTGTTGCCCAGCTTGGTCTTCGTCTGGCCCTCGAACTGCGGCTCGCTGAGCTTGACCGAGATGATCGCGGTCAGACCCTCGCGGATGTCGTCACCGGTGAGGTTGTCGTCCTTCTCGCGGAGCAGCTTCTTGTCGCGCGCGTACTTGTTGATCAGCGAGGTCAGCGCCGCGCGGAAGCCCTCCTCGTGGGTGCCGCCCTCGTGCGTGTGGATGATGTTGGCGAACGAGTACACACCCTCGCTGTAGCCGCTGTTCCACTGCATGGCGACCTCGAGGGACAGGCTCTTGTCCTTGTCCTCGGCCTCCAGGTCGATCACCGTCGGGTGCACCGCGTCGCCCTTGCGGGAGTTGAGGTACTTCACGAAGTCGACGATGCCGCCCTCGTAGTGGTACGTGACGGTCTTGACCTCGGCCTTCTCGTCGGCGCCGGCCTCGTCCGCCCCGGCCACCGCCTTCGCCGACTCGCGCTCGTCGGTGAGCTTGATCGTCAGGCCCTTGTTGAGGAACGCCATCTCCTGGAAGCGCCGCGACAGCGTCTCGAAGGAGTACTCGGTGGTCTCGAAGATGTCCGGGTCCGCCCAGAACGTGACCGAGGTACCGGTCTCGTCGGTCTCCTCGTGCTCGGCCAGCGGAGCCGTCGGAACGCCCAGCTTGTAGTCCTGCGTCCAGCGGGCGCCGTCGGTCCTGATCTCGACGGACACCCTGGACGACAGCGCGTTCACGACGGACACACCGACACCGTGCAGACCGCCGGAGACCGCGTAGCCCCCGCCGCCGAACTTGCCGCCCGCGTGCAGCACGGTCAGTACGACCTCGACGGCCGGCTTGCCCTCGGACGCCACGATGCCGACGGGGATGCCACGGCCGTTGTCGACGACGCGCACGCCGCCGTCGGCCAGGATCGTCACGTCGATGGTGTCCGCGTGGCCCGCCAGAGCCTCGTCGACGGAGTTGTCCACAACCTCGTACACGAGGTGGTGCAGGCCGCGCTCGCCGGTGGAGCCGATGTACATACCGGGTCGCTTGCGGACCGCGTCCAGCCCTTCGAGGACGGTGATGGCGCTGGCGTCGTAAGAGGCGGTGACCTCACCGTTCGCGCCGGCGTCGGTGGACGGGATGTTCTCGTTGGGGTTGCCGGAATCGGCCACGAAGCGCCCTTTCTGGCACAGCACGAGCCAGGCTCGTCGGCGGGTTGCCGGAGCGGCTGCGGCATGTTGCGTTGGTAAGCCTTGATCAGCGTTGCTCAGCTTTTCCCGGGCGGTCCCCACGTTCGGGGCGGGATTGGCTTCCAGTCTACCGGTAGCGCCGACAGTGATGGGGGTTTGCCGGTACCTGAGTCCGCATGTGCCGCCCTGAACCCGCCTCCGCCGACTCCCGATATGTGGATGGGGGCTCCAAGAGGCTCACGGAGGCACTCAGCGCTTCCGACTGTCAACCCTTGGCTACTCCGGGGTCAGGTCGCGATTCGCAACCGCGTGCGGTGGTACGCAGACCAGCCGGGGCGGTCGTACGACGGCTCCGCACCCGGCTCATGGCGTGACGTAAGTCACCCGTAGGTATCGCCGGGGCCGGTGCTCCCGGGGGCGCGCAACGGGCCGTAGCGCCGGGCCGGACCGCCCGGATTGAGCACCTTGATCATGCGTACGGAGCCGTGCCCCAGGTCCGCGTTCAGGCGGGCGACCAGCGCGGGGGCCAGATGGCGCAGTTGGGTCGCCCAGGCCGTCGAGTCGCACTGCACGACCAGCACGCGCTCGTCCTCGTCGTAGCGCTGCGGCACACAGTGGTTGGCCAGATCCTCGCCGACGATCTCCGGCCAGCGGCCCATCACCCCGCCCACGGCGGCCGGTGTCTCCCAGCCGCGCTCGGTGATCAGCCGGTTGATCGCAGAGCCGAGCGCCATGGGATCGCGGCCGTCGGCGCGCGCGCCGGAGCGCAGGCCGCCGCGCCGCGCCTGCTTCTTCTGCTGCGCCGCGTCGCCACGCGCGCGTGCCGCCTCCTTGGCCGCCCTGAGCGCCACGCGCGCGAGGTCGACACCGGAGGGCTCGTCCTTGGGCGCGGGTCCGTCGGTCGTCATGCGCGCTCCACCGTCCCGTCGGCCACCGCGTACCGCGCACCGGCCAGGACGTGCGGTACGTCGTCGTCCACCGCGGCGGTGACCAGCACCTGCTCCCCGGGCGCGACCAGCTCCGCCAGCCGCTCCCGGCGCCGGGCGTCCAGCTCGGCGAACACGTCGTCGAGCACCAGCACCGGCTCGTTCCCCTCGGCGCGCAGCAGGTCGTACGAGGCGAGGCGCAGCGCCAGCGCGTACGACCAGGACTCGCCGTGCGAGGCGTACCCCTTCGCGGGCAGCTGCCCCAGCTTGAGCAGCAGGTCGTCACGGTGCGGGCCGACCAGTGTCACGCCCCGCTCGATCTCCTGCTTGCGGGCGTCCGCCAGGGCCGCCATCAGCTGGGTGTACAGGTCCTCGCGCGTCTGGGCCGCACCGGGCGCCGACGGCTTGTACTCCAGCGCGACGGGACCGCCGCCCGGCGCCAGCTGCTCGTACGCCTTGTCCGCGAGGGGCTGGATCGCGGCGACCAGGTCCAGCCGCTGGGCGAGCAGCTCGGCGCCCGCGCGCGCGAGGTGCTGGTCCCACACGTCGAGCGTGGACAGGTCCATGGAGCGGCCGCCGTGCCGCCGGGCGAGGGCCGCGGTCTTCAGCAGGGTGTTCCGCTGCTTCAGCACCCGCTCGTAGTCGGACCGCACGCCGGCCATCCGCGGCGACCGCGCGGTGATCAGCTCGTCCAGGAAGCGGCGCCGCTCGCCGGGATCGCCCTTCACCAGGGCGAGGTCCTCGGGCGCGAACAGCACGGTCCGTACGATTCCCAGCACGTCACGCGGCCTGACCTGCGAGGACCTGTTGATGCGGGCGCGGTTGGCCTTGCCGGGGGTGAGCTCGAGCTCGATCAGCTGCTGCCGGTCGCCCTGCCGGACCTGGGCCCGGATGACCGCCCGGTCGGCGCCCATGCGGACCAGCGGGGCGTCGGTCGCCACCCGGTGGCTGCCGAGGGTGGCGAGATAGCCGACGGCCTCGACGAGGTTGGTCTTGCCCTGGCCGTTGGGGCCGACGAAGGCGGTGACGCCCGGATCGAGCGGGACCTCGACCCGGGCGTAGGAACGGAAGTCGGCCAGCGACAGATGCGTGACGTGCATGGGTGTTTCGCCGACCTCCCCGTGACCTGCTACTTCGTCTGTGCCTGGTACTGCTTCTGTGCTTCCGGGTGCTGCTTCTGCCGGTGCTACTTCGCCTCTACGGCGTGGCCGCCGAACTGGTTGCGCAGCGCGGCGATCATCTTCATCTGCGGCGAGTCCTCCTGCCGGGAGGCGAACCGCGCGAACAGCGAGGCGGTGATCGCGGGCAGCGGCACCGCGTTGTCTATCGCGGCCTCCACAGTCCACCGGCCCTCGCCGGAATCCTGTGCATGACCCTTCAGCCGGTCCAGGTGCTCGTCCCCGTCGAGGGCGTTCACCGCGAGGTCGAGCAGCCAGGAACGGATGACCGTCCCTTCCTGCCAGGAGCGGAAGACCTCGCGCACGTCCGTGACGGAGTCGACCTTCTCCAGCAGCTCCCAGCCCTCAGCGTAGGCCTGCATCATCGCGTACTCGATGCCGTTGTGGACCATCTTCGCGAAGTGCCCCGCGCCGACCCTGCCGGCGTGCACCGAACCGAAGTCGCCCTCGGGCTTCAGCGCGTCGAAGACCGGCCGGACCTTCTCGACGTGCTCGGCGTCGCCGCCGTACATCAGCGCGTAGCCGTTCTCCAGGCCCCAGACGCCGCCGGAGACCCCGCAGTCGACGAAGCCGATGCCCTTGGCGGCCAGCTCCTCGGCGTGCCGCTCGTCGTCCGTCCAGCGGGAGTTGCCGCCGTCGACGACCACGTCACCGGGCTCCAGGAGCTCGGCCAGCTCGTCGATCGTGGACTGGGTCGGCGCCCCGGCCGGGACCATCACCCAGACCACGCGCGGCCCGCTGAGCTTGCCCACAAGCTCTTCCAGGCTGTGGACATCGGCGAGGTCCGGGGTGCGGTCGTATCCGACGACGGTGTGGCCGGCGCGGCGGATCCGCTCGCGCATGTTGCCGCCCATCTTGCCGAGGCCGACGAGACCGAGCTCCATCAGTAGGTTCCTTAGGTTGCGGTGTGGCAGGAGAGGCACGTTCGTGCCCGCGTCCGAGCCTAATCGCGACCCTTTGTGCACAGTTGTGGGCATAGCCGCTCACCTGGGGAAACCCACCGGGCCTCGGCACCGGGCCCCGGTGCCGGACACCCACAGGGGGCACCCGGCACCGTCCACAGCTGTGGACAGCTGCGGGACAGCCGTGGACGGACTCAGCCGCTCAGCCGCACCGGCATGATCAGGTACTTGTACGCCTCGTCCGCCTCGGCATCCACCGCGGGCTTGCCGCTCAGCAGCGCCGGCTTGGTGGACGTCGTGAACGACAGCTGGGCCACCGGCGAGTCGATCGCGCTCAGGCCGTCCAGCAGGAACGTCGGGTTGAAGGCGATCGAGATGTCGTCGCCCTCCAGCTGCGCGTCGACCCTTTCCACAGCCTGTGCGTCGTCGCTGGAACCGGCCTCCAGGATCAGCACGCCCTGCTCGAAGCTGAGCCGCACCGGGGTGTTCCGCTCGGCGACCAGGGCCACACGCTTGACGGCCTCCACGAACGGGGCGGTCTCGATCACCGCGACGGAGTTGAACTCGGTCGGGAACAGCGTGCGGTACTTCGGCAGGTCGCCTTCGAGGAGCCGCGTGGTCGTCCGCCGACCGGCGCCCTCGAAACCGATGAGCCCCTCGCCCGCGCCGGAGCCGGAGAGGGCCAGGATGACGCTGTCGCCGCTCGTGAGGGCCTTGGCGGTGTCCAGGAGCGTCTTGGCGGGCACCAGGGCGACCGCGGAGGCCTCCGGGTTCTCCGGCTTCCACAGGAACTCGCGGACCGCGAAGCGGTAGCGGTCGGTGGAGGCCAGGGTGACGGTGTCGCCCTCGATCTCGATGCGCACACCGGTCAGCACCGGCAGCGTGTCGTCACGCCCGGCGGCGATGGCCACCTGGGAGACCGCGGAGGCGAAGACCTCGCCGGGGACCGTGCCCGTCGCGTTCGGCATCTGCGGCAGGGACGGGTACTCCTCCACCGGCAGGGTGTGCAGCGTGAACCGGGACGATCCACAGACCACCGTCGCCCGTACACCGTCTGTGGAAATCTCCACCGGCCGGTTGGGGAGCGCGCGGCAGATGTCGGCGAGCAGCCGGCCGGAGACCAGGACCGTGCCCTCCTCCTCGACCTCGGTCTCGACGCTGACCCGCGCGGAGACCTCGTAGTCGAAGCTGGACAGGCTCAGCTGGCCGTCCTCGGCCTTCAGGAGCAGGCCGGCGAGGACCGGCGCCGGCGGACGGGCCGGGAGGCTGCGTGCCGCCCAGGCCACTGCCTCCGCGAGTACGTCGCGTTCCACCCGGATCTTCACCGTAAGCCCGCCTCCTGCTGTTGCCGGGGCTTCTCGCCCTGCTGCGTCTTCGTCGTCTGTCTCGGTGTCGTCGGCCCCGGGGTGGGGAAGAACACCGGGGACCAGTCTGACGCACCGCACTGACAGCTGGTGCCTCTCGGGGTCAAGTCGTGACGAGGCGCGGTCAGGGGCCGGAGAGCAAGTTGTGCACAGGGCCCTCTTCGAAACGGATTCCCAGCTCTCTCTAGTTGTCAGTAGTAGTAGGGGCTGTGGATACCGTGGATAACCTCGTTTGCCCAGCTCAGAGCGGAGATTTTGTCCACTGCCCCTGTGGGTGGCACCGGTGGAAAAGTGGGCGTCGCTGTGGAGAACAGAAAGTTCTGCACACGCCATGCACAGCCCGAGGGGAGTTCTCCCCAACACCGTCCCCAGCTTTACCCACCTTTCCCACAGCCCAACCTGGCAGCTTCGTGTGACGCCTTTCACTCGACTCGGTGAGGAGGCGCGTCGCGTTGCCGAACAGTGGACAGCGGTGTGGAGAAGCTGGGGATCGCTGGGGACAACCGCCCCTCAGCCTGTGGGCTACCGGTGGACAACTTCATCCACAGTCTGTGGATCCCGTCTTCGTCCACAGTCTGTGGAGATCCGTCGTCCACGATTCCACAGCCACCTGAGCTGGCCTGACGCGCTTTCAACCCCCAGCCTGTGGACGAAGCTCGGGACAACTTCACAGTCCCCAGGGTGTGGACGCAAGAAAGTCGGCAAATCTGTGGAGGACGCCCGTAACCAGGCAGGTAATCGAACAGCAGGGGTGTCTGCCCGCGGCCCCGTTCAGGACACGCGCCCCGTCAGGGGCGCGGGGCTGTGTCGATATGCGGCTCCGCCGCGTGGGCGCGACCAGCCCCCACCGGACCCGCACCGGACCACTCCCCGAACCGCCCCTGGACGCCAAAAGGCGCCCCCGGGATCTCTCCCAAGGGCGCCCTGAACGCCGTAGAACCGTCGGCCGACCCGCCGACCGCTATCCGTTCTTGATGCGGTTGGTCAGCTCCGTCACCTGGTTGTAGATCGACCGCCGCTCCGCCATCAGCGCCCGGATCTTCCGGTCGGCGTGCATCACGGTCGTGTGGTCCCGGTTCCCGAACTGTGCCCCGATCTTCGGCAGCGAGAGGTCCGTCAGCTCCCGGCACAGGTACATGGCGATCTGCCGCGCCGTGACCAGCTGCCGGCCGCGCGAGCTGCCGCACAGGTCCTCGACGGTGAGCCCGAAGTAGTCCGCGGTCGCCGCCATGATCGCCGTGGCGCTGATCTCCGGCGTGGAGTCCTGCCCCCCGGGGATCAGGTCCTTCAGCACGATCTCGGTCAGCCCGAGATCGACCGGCTGCCGGTTGAGCGACGCGAACGCCGTCACCCGGATCAGCGCGCCCTCCAGCTCACGGATGTTGCGCGAGATGCGGGAGGCGATGAACTCCAGGACCTCCGGCGGCGCGTTCAGCTGCTCCTGCACGGCCTTCTTGCGGAGGATCGCGATCCGCGTCTCCAGCTCCGGCGGTTGGACGTCGGTGATCAGACCCCACTCGAACCGGTTCCGCAGCCGGTCCTCCAGCGTGACCAGCTGCTTGGGCGGCCGGTCGCTGGAGAGCACGATCTGCTTGTTCGCGTTGTGGAGCGTGTTGAAGGTGTGGAAGAACTCCTCCTGCGTCGACTCCTTGTCCGCGAGGAACTGGATGTCGTCGACGAGCAGGATGTCCATCTCGCGGTAGCGCTTGCGGAAGCTGTCGCCCTTGCCGTCGCGGATGGAGTTGATGAACTCGTTGGTGAACTCCTCCGAGCTCACGTACCGCACGCGCGTGCCCGGGTAGAGGCTCCGCGCGTAGTGCCCGATCGCGTGCAGCAGGTGCGTCTTGCCGAGGCCCGACTCCCCGTAGATGAAAAGGGGGTTGTAGGCCTTGGCGGGTGCCTCGGCGACGGCGACCGCGGCCGCGTGCGCGAAGCGGTTGGACGCGCCGATGACGAACGTGTCGAAGAGGTACTTCGGGTTCAGGCGGGCGGTCGGCTCGGCGGGGCCGCCGGCCGGCGCGGGCTTCGAGCCCAGTGGCCCGGGCCCGCCGGCGCTCGGCATGGCCTGGTGACCCGGCAGGTCCGGCCGTCCCGGACCGCCCCGGTGCCCCTGGCCCGGTCCGCCCGGGGGCTCGGGCAGCTCACGGCGCCCGGAGTCCCGGTCGTAGTCGGACCTGTCGTACTCCGGTCGCTCGTAGTCGGACCTGTCGTAGTCGGGGCGGGGCGGTTCGTACTCCGCGCGCTGCTGCTCGTACGGCGGCCGGTCCAGGGGCGGCTGCGGGCGGTACTCCTGGGCGTACGAGTCCTGGCCGCCGTAGCCGTCCGAGCGGTACGGGTCCTGGGGCGGCGAGGCGTAAGGGTCGCGCTCGGGGAAGCCGAGGCGCGGCTGCTGCCAGCCGTACTCGTCCTGTCCGGGGCGCGGCCAGGCGCCGGGCTCGGGGCGCTGGTACTCGGAGGGGTAGGCGGGGCGGGCGGTGGGGAGCTGGTCGCGGCCGCCCTGGTCCGGCAGCTGGTCGGCGCGGTGCCGGCCGTACCCGCCGTCGTACTGCGACGACGGGAGCTCGGGCTCCTCGTAACGCTGTGTCTTCATGGGGGGCGCCGGCGGGGCCGGGGGCTCGCCGGCGGACTCGTCGACGGTGATCGCGATCCGGATCGGCCGCCCGCACTCACGGCTCAGGGTCTCGCTGACGATCGGTGCGAGACGGCCCTCCAGTACGTTCTTCGCGAATTCGTTCGGCACGGCCAGCAGGGCGGTGTCCGCCACCAGCGCGAGCGGCTGGCAGCGCCGGATCCAGTGTTCGTCCTTGGTCTCCACACCCTGACCGCGGCCCTCACCGAGGAGCTGCTCCAGTACTCGTGGCCACACTGCGGCAAGATCGGCAGGTACGTCAGCCACAGGGCACGCTCTCTCACAGGTCCCACGAACGTGTGGTTCGAGGACGGGTCGGGATGAATATCAGGTCGGGCGGGGATAAAGGAACGAATCGGAGTTCAGCCACGGTAGTCAGCGTGGCGGGTGCGGTTCAAGTTGTTGTCCCCAGCCTGTGGATAGTGTCTCTCCGTCACTGCTGGTTTGACCGAATGGCGTAGCCCCGCGTACCGTAACCAGGTCGAGTTGTCGATGGCTGCTGCCGCCTGCCTCCGATGGGCACAGATCGCTGAAGGTGATCGGGAAGCGGTGCACTCGGGCGTGATGCGAGCTACTCGTGGGCGCACGGTGACAGCCAGGACGGCACCCGCCACACCCGATTTGATTTCTGGAGCCCCCGAGTGAGCAAGCGCACCTTCCAGCCGAACAACCGTCGTCGCGCGAAGACCCACGGCTTCCGCCTGCGGATGCGCACCCGTGCCGGCCGCGCGATTCTCGCGAACCGTCGTGCCAAGGGTCGCGCCAGCCTGTCCGCCTGATCCCGATCAGGTCATGACGTCGTGCTGCCTACCGAGCATCGGCTGAGGCGGCGCGAGGACTTCGCGACCGCGGTACGACGGGGGCGCCGGGCCGGCCGCCCGTCCCTCGTCGTCCACCTTCGTAGCGGTGCCACGGACCCGCACGCGCCTGGGGAGAGCGCTCCCCCGACGCGTGCGGGTTTCGTCGTGAGCAAGGCCGTGGGTGGTGCCGTTGTGCGCAACACAGTGAAGCGCAGACTGCGTCATCTGATGCGTGAGCGAGTCGCCCTGTTTCCCCCCGGTAGCCTGGTAGTCGTACGAGCGCTGCCCGGAGCGGGCGACGCCGACCATGCACAGCTGGCCCGAGACCTGGATGCCGCCATCGAGCGGCTGCTGGGAGGGGGCGCGCGATGAAGTACCCGCTGCTGGCTCTGATCAAGCTGTACCAGTGGACGATCAGTCCGCTGCTGGGGCCCGTGTGCAAGTACTACCCGTCGTGCTCCCACTACGGCTACACGGCCATCGACCGGCACGGTGCGATCAAGGGCACGGCACTCACGGCCTGGCGCATCCTGCGGTGCAATCCGTGGTCGCTCGGCGGTGTGGACCATGTCCCGCCGCGCAAGCGCCCGCGGTGGCACGAAATGCTGCGTGACGCCTGGCGTGCACGCAGGGGCGGGTCCTCCGCCGCCGAACCGGCCACCGAGGAGAAGCCTCCTTCCGAGCTTCCTTCGAGCCCGGCCGCAGAGACTTCGTCCCATGCCCAAGGAGCATGATTAGTGGACACGATTGCCAGCTTGTTCAGCTTCATCACGACACCCGTCTCATGGGTCATCGTCCAGTTCCACTCGGTGTACGGGAAGATCTTCGGTCCCGACACGGGCTGGGCCTGGGGCTTGTCCATCGTGTCCCTGGTGATCCTGATCCGCATCTGCCTGATCCCGCTCTTCGTGAAGCAGATCAAGGCGACCCGGGCCATGCAGACGCTGCAGCCCGAGATGAAGAAGATCCAGGAGCGCTACAAGAACGACAAGCAGCGCCAGTCCGAAGAGATGATGAAGCTGTACAAGGAGTCGGGCACCAACCCGCTCTCCTCGTGCCTTCCCATCCTGGCGCAGTCCCCGTTCTTCTTCGCCCTCTACCACGTGCTCAACGGCATCGCGACGGGCTCGACGATCGGCGTCATCAACGAGTCGCTGCTGGCCAGTGCCCGTAATGCCCACATCTTCGGGGCACCGCTCGCCGCGAAGTTCACGGACGGTTCCGCGAAGGTGGAGGCGCTCGGTGCCTCCCTGACGGACGTCCGGGTCGTCACCGCGATCATGATCGTCCTGATGTCGGCGTCGCAGTTCTACACGCAGCGCCAGCTGATGACGAAGAACGTCGACACCACGGTGAAGACGCCGTTCATGCAGCAGCAGAAGATGCTGATGTACGTCTTCCCGGTCATGTTCGCCGTCTTCGGTATCAACTTCCCGGTCGGTGTCCTCGTCTACTGGCTCACCACCAACGTGTGGACCATGGGCCAGCAGATGTACGTCATCCGCAACAACCCGACCCCGGGTTCCAAGGCCCAGGCTGCCTACCTGGAGCGCCTCACCAAGCACGTCACGCACCACGGCAAGACCCGTCGGCGCAGCGAGAAGACCATCGTCAAGGCGATCGTCGCCAAGGGCCGGGACCGCAACGAGTTCGAGCGCACGTTCATCAACGCGCTGACCAAGGCGGGCCTCGTGGCCCAGGCCGACGGCACCGTGGCGAAGGGCGAGGCCCAGGCCGTCGCGCAGACCGAGGACGGCGTCACGGCCACCGCCGCCGCCAAGCGGCAGCAGCCCAAGCGCCAGAGCAAGGCTCAGCGGCAGTCCGGAAGCACGAAGGCGCCCGGTGACTCCACATCGGCTTCTTCGGACTCGTCGGTCTCGGATGATTCGGCGGACGCGACGACGTCGCTGGAGAAGTCCGACGAGCCGCAGGACGCCAAGCCGGCTGCCCAGCAGGCCCCGAAGGGCGGCTCCAACGGCCGCAGCAGGGCCCAGTCCGGTCAGCGCAAGGGCGGTCCGCAGCGCCCCAAGTCCCCGTCCAAGAAGTAAGAAGGAGCCCATCCCGTGACGGAAGGCACCACCTCCGCCGCTGCCGAGGGTGCAGACACCCTGACCCGCCTGGAGCAGGAGGGCGAGATCGCGGCGGACTACCTTGAGGGTCTGCTGGACATCGCCGACCTCGACGGCGACATCGACATGGATGTGGAGGCCGATCGCGCCTCCGTGTCGATCATCAGCGACTCGGGCGGCCGTGACCTGCAGAAGCTGGTCGGCCGCGACGGCGAGGTGCTGGAGGCGCTCCAGGAGCTGACCCGCCTGGCCGTGCACCGGGAGACCGGTGACCGCAGCCGGCTGATGCTCGACATCGCGGGTTACCGCGCCAAGAAGCGTGCCGAGCTCTCCGAGCTGGGCGCCAAGGCTGCCGCCGAGGTGAAGAGCACCGGCGAGCCCGTGAAGCTCAAGCCGATGACCCCGTTCGAGCGCAAGGTCGTGCACGACGCGGTCAAGTCCGCCGGTCTGCGCAGCGAGTCGGAGGGCGAGGAGCCGCAGCGGTTCGTCGTCGTACTGCCCGCCTGAGCGGTCCCCCTGTTGCACCGGCCCCGTCTGTTGAGCAGGCGGGGCCGAACTTTGTCAGCCTGGTAGTTCTGGTGGCCGGTGCGCGGAGCGCCGGCGCTGTACGGAAGGACGGTTCCCCGTGACGGAGGCTGCGGAGCTCCCCCCGGCGCCCGAGCAGGCGCGGGAAGTGTTCGGTGAGCGCTTCGCCGATGCGGTCCGCTACGCGGAGCTGCTCGCCGAGGCAGGCGTGCAGCGTGGTCTGATCGGCCCACGGGAAGTCCCCCGCCTGTGGGAGCGCCACCTGCTGAACTGCGCCGTGCTCTCGGAGGCCGTCCCCCAGGGGGTGACGGTGTGCGACGTGGGTTCCGGAGCGGGGCTGCCGGGCATTCCGCTGGCGCTGGTCCGGGAGGACCTCAACATCACCCTGCTGGAGCCACTTCTCCGGCGCACCAACTTCCTGACCGAGGTCGTCGAGCTGCTCGGCCTGGACCATGTGACCGTGGTGCGGGGCCGCGCCGAGGAGGTCATGGGCAACCTGCCTCCGGTGCATGTGGTGACGGCTCGTGCCGTGGCCCCGCTGGACCGGCTGGCCACCTGGGGCATCCCGCTGCTGCGTCCCTACGGTGAGATGCTCGCCCTCAAGGGAGACACGGCGGAGGAGGAGCTCAAGGCCGCGTCCACCGCACTGACCAAGCTCGGTGCGGTGTCCACGTCGATCCTGCATGTGGGTGAGGGCGTGGTGGATCCGCTGTCGACCGTCGTCCGTGTGGAGGTCGGGGAGAGCCCTGGCGGCGTGCGCTTCGCGGCCAAGCGGGCGAAGGCGGCTCGTACGGGGAGGGCACGTAGGCGCCGCTGATCCGTCCTGACGACCAGACGTACTCCACACAAGCTGCCAAACCTACGCATGACGGAGTGTCGCGGCTTTTCGGTCCTGCTCGCTGTGCATCGTGTTTCACGTGAAACGTCGCTCACTGCTACACGGCATCATCGGCCGGGGTCGCGCCGCGGCCGAACCTCGCGACCGAAAGCCCCTCGGTTCTCTCAGAGAGGGGGCGTCTGGTGACACTCCGTCCTCCCTGCGGGGCGCGGAGTTGTCCACAGAGGTGGATTTCTCCACAGAACACCAGGCCTCACTGGTTCACGACCCCGAAGGCATGGGAGGCTCTGTTCATTGCGAGCCTGAAGTCGAGGAGAGTGAATCCTTGCGGTCCGACGCCAACATCGCGGGACCGATGACCGATCCGGTCCCCGGTCCCCGTACCGAGTCGATGGGGGTGGATGTTTCACGTGAAACACCGCCTCCGATGGACGACACTCCCATCGGTCGTGCTGCCCAACTCGCTGTGGAGGCTCTGGGCCGCGCCGGCGAAGGTCTGCCACGTCCGGAGCAGACCAGAGTCATGGTGGTTGCCAATCAGAAGGGCGGTGTCGGCAAGACGACCACGACAGTCAACCTTGCCGCGTCCCTGGCCCTGCACGGCGGCCGTGTTCTGGTGATCGACCTCGACCCACAGGGCAATGCGTCCACTGCGCTGGGTATCGACCATCACGCCGAAGTTCCGTCCATCTACGACGTGTTGGTCGAGAGCAAGCCACTGGCCGAGGTCGTCCAGCCGGTGGTGGACGTCGAAGGCCTCTTCTGCGCCCCCGCCACGATCGATCTCGCCGGTGCGGAGATCGAGCTGGTGTCCCTGGTGGCGCGGGAGAGCCGGCTGCAGCGGGCGATCCAGGCGTACGAGCAGCCGCTGGACTACATCCTCATCGACTGCCCGCCCTCGCTCGGCCTGCTGACGGTCAACGCGCTGGTCGCGGGTGCCGAGGTACTCATCCCGATCCAGTGCGAGTACTACGCGCTGGAGGGCCTCGGCCAGCTGCTGCGCAACGTCGACCTGGTGCGGGGGCACCTCAACCCCGACCTGCACGTGTCGACCATCCTGCTCACCATGTACGACGGCCGGACGCGTCTCGCCTCCCAGGTCGCGGACGAGGTGCGCAGCCACTTCGGCGACGAGGTGCTGCGGACGAGCATTCCCCGCTCGGTCCGCATCTCGGAGGCGCCGAGCTATGGGCAGACGGTACTGACCTACGATCCTGGATCGAGCGGTGCCCTCTCCTACCTTGAGGCGGCCCGAGAAATCGCGCTGAGGGGCATCGGGGTCAACTACGACCCGACGCAGGCCCATATCGGCGCTCAGACCAACCCGAACATGGTGGAGGGGATCCAGTGAGCGAGCGACGGAGGGGGCTGGGTCGTGGGCTCGGTGCACTGATCCCAGCTGCCCCGACCGAGATGAACCCGGCCCAGACGGGCGTGGGGGGAGCGGTAGCGCCGTCCCCCGCCGCGGTTCCGGTGCTGACGACCGACCGTGGGGTCGCCGCGGCGAAGGTAACGACTCTGCCGGCTGCTTCATATGAAGCCGAGGAGCCGTCGGTGTTCGGAGTCGGAGGAGGCGTGGAGACGCCTGCACCTCCGATGGGCGCGCACTTCGCGGAGATCCCTCTCGACGACATCGTGCCGAACCCGCGTCAGCCGCGTGAGGTCTTCGACGAGGACGCGCTCCAGGAGCTGGTCACCTCCATCCAGGAGGTCGGTCTTCTCCAGCCCGTCGTCGTACGGCAATTGGGTCCCTCCCGCTACGAGCTCATCATGGGCGAGCGGCGCTGGCGGGCCTGCCGTGAGGCCGGCCTGGAGGCGATCCCGGCGATCGTCCGGGCGACGGACGACGAGAAGCTCCTTCTGGACGCCTTGCTGGAGAACCTGCACCGCGCCCAGCTGAACCCGCTGGAAGAGGCTGCCGCCTACGACCAGCTGCTGAAGGACTTCAACTGCACGCACGACCAGCTGGCCGACCGCATCGGGCGCTCCCGCCCGCAGGTCTCCAACACCCTGCGGCTGCTGAAGCTCTCTCCGGCGGTCCAGCGCCGGGTCGCCGCGGGGGTCCTGTCGGCCGGGCACGCCCGGGCGCTGCTCTCCGTCGACGACTCGGAGGAGCAGGACCGGCTGGCCCACCGGATCGTTGCCGAGGGACTGTCGGTGCGGGCCGTCGAGGAGATCGTGACCCTCATGGGCTCGCGTCCCCAGACGACGACGCGGGCCAAGGGGCCGCGGGCGGGCGCTCGGGTCTCCCCGGCGCTGAGCGACCTCGCGACCCGGCTCTCGGACCGCTTCGAGACACGGGTGAAGGTCGACCTGGGGCAGAAGAAGGGCAAGATCACCGTCGAGTTCGCCTCGATGGAAGACCTTGAGCGGATCCTCGGCACGCTCGCCCCGGGCGAGGGGCCGGTCCTGCACCAGGGGCTCCACGACGGCGACTCCTCGGCCGCCGCGGAGTCCGAGGAGTTCGAGGGCTGACCGCCAGGGACCGGACGTTTCCTGTCCGGTCAGTGCCTTGTCGCTCAGAGAGCGGACCTTGTCCGGTGTGTATCGGAACGCGGTCCGCTCTTTGCTTTCAGGCGGTATCGGTGGAATCGCTGTGTGGATACGATGCGAACGGTATGGCGCATCCACCTGACAGCTGGCAGCACCTCTGAGAGAGGCGGGGGCCATGCGATCGATGAGCCGCACCGGACTGGTGAGCGCAGGTCTGGGACTGGGCGCGACCGTCGGATTCTTCGGCAGTCTGCTCAGGGAACGCAGCGCTCTGACAGCCGCTCGCGACGTCGCGGGCGAAGGAAGCGAGGAACAGCCTTCATGGGGCGTCGGCTCGTACCGCTCACGCTGGACAACCTTCAGGACCTTCCCCAGCGCTGTCGCTCGTGTGTCTTCTGGGAACTGGATCCCGTCAGCGGCGAAGCAGCGGTAAGGGCGGGTACATCCGCGCTGGAGAAGGAATCCTGGATCTCCGCCGTCCTGCTCGACTGGGGATCGTGCGGCCGGGTGGTCTATGTCGACGACGTACCAGTGGGCTTTGTGCTCTACGCTCCGCCCGCCTACGTTCCCCGTTCCACGGCGTTCCCCACGAGCCCGGTGTCATCGGACGCCGTGCAGCTCATGACCGGCTTCATCATGCCCGGCTATCAGGGGCAGGGGCTCGGACGCGTGATGGTGCAGACGGTTGCCAAGGATCTGCTGCGACGGGGCTTCAAGGCCATCGAGGCGTTCGGCGACGTCCGCTACAAGGAGCCGGCCTGTCTGCTGCCTGCCGAGCATCTGTTGGCCGTGGGCTTCAAGACGGTCCGGCAGCATCCCTTGCACCCCAGGCTGCGGCTGGAGCTACGGACGACGCTCTCCTGGAAGGAAGACGTGGAGTTGGCGCTCGACCGGCTTCTGGGGGCCGTACAGAAGGAACCAGCGCTTCGGCCGCTGTGAGTGCCGCAAAGCGAATGGGCCAACCCGTGGGGGTTGGCCCATTCGTGTTTCACGTGAAACATCACTCGGCGATGAAGTCCTCGAGGTCGCGGACGAGCGCGGCCTTGGGCTTGGCGCCGACGATGGTCTTGGCGACCTCGCCACCCTGGTAGACGTTCAGGGTCGGGATCGACATGACGCCGTACTTGGCCGCCGTGTTCGGGTTCTCGTCGATGTTCAGCTTGACGATCTCGATCTTCTCGCCGTGCTCGGCGGCGATCGCCTCAAGCGACGGGGCGATCTGGCGGCACGGGCCGCACCACTCGGCCCAGAAGTCCACCAGGACGGGCTTGTCGCTCTTGAGGACGACCTCTTCGAAGTCGGCGTCGGTCACATGCTTCAGAGTGCCGGCCACGGCGGGCTCCTTTACTTGATCGTGCGGTGGGGCGGAAGGGGGTAGGTCAGACGGAGGTCGTCTCGGGCTCGGCTTTCTCCTCGTCCGCGAGGGCGGAGAGGAAACGCTCGGCGTCGAGAGCGGCGGAGCAGCCGGTGCCGGCTGCGGTGATCGCCTGGCGGTAGGTGTGGTCGACCACGTCGCCGGCGGCGAAGACACCGGTCACGTTGGTGTGCGTCGAGGGGGAAGCCACCTTGAGGTAGCCCTCCTCGTCGAGATCCAGCTGGCCCTTGAAGAGCTCGGTGCGCGGGTCATGGCCGATCGCGATGAACAGGCCGGTCACCGGCAGGTCCGAGAGCTCGCCGGTCTTGACGTTGCGCAGCTTGAGGCCGGCCAGCTTCTGCTCACCCTGGACTTCGGCGATCTCGCTGTCCCAGGCGAACTTGATCTTCGGGTCGGCGAAGGCACGCTCCTGCATCGCCTTGGAGGCGCGCAGGGTGTCGCGGCGGTGGACGATCGTCACGGACTTGGCGAACCGGGAGAGGAAGGTCGCCTCCTCCATCGCGGTGTCGCCGCCACCGATCACGGCGATGTCCTGGTCCTTGAAGAAGAACCCGTCACAGGTGGCACACCAGGAGACGCCACGTCCGGAGAGGGCGTCCTCGTTCGGAAGACCGAGCTTGCGGTGCTGCGAGCCGGTGGTGACGATGACGGCCTTCGCCTTGTGGACCGTGCCGGCGGTGTCGGTGACGGTCTTGATCTCACCGGTCAGGTCGACGGAGACGACGTCGTCCGGAACCAGCTCGGCACCGAAGCGCTCGGCCTGGGCGCGCATGTTGTCCATGAGGTCGGGGCCCATGATGCCGTCCCGGAAACCCGGGAAGTTCTCCACCTCGGTGGTGTTCATCAGGGCACCGCCCGCAGTGACGGCCCCCTCGAACACCAGAGGCTTCAGCGACGCGCGCGCGGTGTAGAGCGCCGCCGTGTAGCCGGCGGGCCCGGAGCCGATGATGATCACGTTACGGACGTCGCTCACGGCTTGATTCCTCGTCTCTGGTCTACGTCATTCGACCGGTGGGAGTTTCCCCTCGGAACCTCTCACCCCACCCAACGGATCCTACGGGGCGCGCATTCCCGGTGTGTCCGGGCACACGGGGATCCCACACCGTACGGATTTCCACGCTGGGACAAGAGATGCGTCTCCGTCCCTGAGCCGTGCCGGAGGACGCTCAGGGACGGGCCAGGGACTCCGACAGCATGACCTTGCCGGGAGCAGCGGAAGCCTTGCCGTCACAGGCGGCGTCGACGATGAAGGCCGTCACCCGGGAGGCGTCGGAGGAGTCGGGGAGGACGACCAGGAAGGCGTCCTTCCCCTCGTATGTCCCCTCCTTCGCGCCGATGACATCGCCGGTCTGGCTGATGCCGCTGCGGACACACGTCGGTACCGACGCCGAGGGCGAGATCCGGGTGGTGAACGGGGTTTCCGTGGAGCCCGCTTCCGAGGGCTGCGACTCGACACCGAAGGGCTTCTGAGAACCTCGCTGCAGGTTCTTCTTCGTGTCGAGGAGATCCTTCACCTGGCTCTGCAGGGTGCTCTTGGAGAAGGTTCCGGCGGAGCTTGTCGGCTTGCCCTGCGCGGTCGTCGTTCCGTCTCCTCCGAGCGACTGGAGGAAGAACGAACCGGCACCCAGGACGGCGGCGGTGAAGACAGTGCCCAGGACGACGGTCCGCCGGCGGCGACCGCGTCCACGGTCCTTGTGGTCCTTGCGGCCCGGACCGGTCGAGGCGCTCGGCCGCCCGACGGGACGGTCCTCCGGGACGGAGGCTTGGCGGGGCGATGTTTCACGTGAAACATGCGCCTCGGGTGCCACGGCGTTCAGGAGTGCCTCTGCGGCGAGGGTCGCGTCGATCCGGCCCACGACATCGGCCGGCATACGTGCCGGGCCCGGCACCGCGCCGAGCAGGCCCCGGATCTCCTCCAGCGAGGCATGGACATCGGCACAGAGTTCGCACGTGTCCAGGTGCTGTCGTACTTCCGTGGTCCGGGCAGGGGGGAGCAGGCCCTCGGTGAGGTCGGAGATCTCCGCGACGTCCGGGTGCCCGGTCGTGTCTGTCGTCGAAGTCACGCTCGCCCACCTCCGCCCTTCACTGCGGCTGAATCACTCGGCCCGGTGTCCTGTGGGCCCCTGCTCCGAGGCCCCGCTGCGGGTGGGACGGATGTCCCCTCCGCCCGGTTCCGTGCCGGGTCCGGGTCATTTTCGTCACCGGTGTTTTCCGGCCGTAGGTGGGTGAGCAGCGGGAGGAGTCTGGCTCTGCCACGAGCGCAGCGGCTCTTCACCGTCCCTGTGGGCACATCGAGGATCCGGGCCGCCTCGGCGACCGGGTAGCCCTGCATGTCGACCAGGACGAGGGCGGCCCGCTGATCGTGGGGCAGGGTGCCGAGGGCTTCCAGGAGCTGGCGGTGCAGGTCGTTCCGCTCGGCCGGAGCGGAGGCCGATTCATGCGGCTCCAGCAGTTGCTCCAGCCGCTCTGTGTCATCGACGGGGGCGGTCTTGCGGGAGGCCGCCTTACGGGCACGGTCGAGGCAGGCGTTCACCGTGATCCGGTGCAGCCACGTTGTGACGGCCGACTGGCCCCGGAAGGTGTGGGCGGCCCGGTAGGCGGAGACCAGGGCGTCCTGGACGGCGTCAGCGGCTTCCTCGCGGTCCCCCAGGGTCCGCAGGGCGACCGCCCAGAGCCGGTCCCGGTGTCGCCGTACGATCTCACCGAAGGCATCGGGGTCGCCCTCCACGTGGCGGGCGAGCAGATCCTGGTCGCTCGCTCCGCCGTATCCGGCGCCTTCCGCCATCTGCCCCCTCCGCCTTCGGTGCCGCCGGTGAGACGTCAGCCTGTGAACTTCACTTCGGTGATGGCCTGCTTGTAGCCGGCTCCCGAGTACGCGGCTGGGTCTGCCCCCGACTTCGGTACGGCGGTGATCCACACGAGCACGTACTGGCTCTTCACCTTCTTGCCGACCTTCACCGCGGCGCTGTTCCCGGTGGTCGTCACCTTGCCGATCTGCGTCATCGAACTCAGCGACGCGGGCGCCAGCGAGTCGGCCGCGTACAGCTCGACCGTCGTGTGATCGCCAGCGTAGCGAAGCCCGATGTCCGCCGTGGCCAGTTCCCTGGCGGAGCCGAGGTCGTACACGATGCCCACACCGGCCTTGTACGGCGCCAGCTCGGGACCCTCGTTGAAGGTCTTCGTCCGCCAGTAGGTCGAGGTGCTGCCGTCGTAGGTCAGCTTGACGTCGCCGGGGTGCTGGGACCCGCCGTCGGTGACGTACTCCTGGGCATCCTGGATCTTTATCGCGGCGGCGGCCGTCGTGGGGCTGGCGCTGTTCTTGTCGCCGTCGTCCGTCGGCTGCGTGGTGGTGTCACCGCCGGACTTGTCGCCCTGTTCCATCAGGGCGTCCGCGAGCTGCCAGCTGCCCAGGCCCAGGGCGGCGATGAGGAGGGCCGAGACGGCCCACTTCAGCGCCCTGCCGGTGCGGCTCTGCAGCGGGGGCGGCGGAGCCTGGAGCGGCTGTGTCACGCCGGGCGGCGTGGGACGGCCGTAGGTGCCCTGCTGGTACGTGGTGCGCTGGTACTCGGGCGGTGCCGTGAACGCCGGCTCCGGCGGACGGATGCGGGGCATCTCGCCGATCGCCTTCACCAGTTCCTCCGGCGTGGTGCAGGCGGACTCGTGGCGGGAGGCGGTCGCGCCGTCGTTGACCAGAGCGCGCATGGTGAGCTCGGAGAGGCCGCGGTGGACCCCGGCACGTACCTGGTCCGGGGCGATCAGGCCGACGTCCTTGGGTAGACCGGCCAGACCGTAGGCGTCGCTCTCGTACGGCCAGCGCTGGGTCAGCGCCGCGTACAGCAGGGCGCCGATCGCCTCGGTGTCGGCGCGCTGCGGGGTGTCGGAACTGATGCCGCGCAGCGCCGCGTTCACCGCGAGGCCGCGGATGCGCCACTGGCCGGTGGAGGTGCGCAGCACGGCGTTCGGGTTGAGGCGCAGATGCGCCAGCCCCTCACGGTGCGCGGCCGCCATGGCGGAGGCGATCTGACTGACCATCTGGTAGGCGTCGTGGGGTTCCAGCGGTCCGGCCGCGAGCAGCGCGGTCAGCTCGGTGGCGTCCGGGAGCCACTCGTGCACGACGTAGACGAGGTCGTTCTCCTCGACGGCGTCCAGCACCTGTACGAACCGGGGATCGCCGAGCAGCGCGGCGGAGCGGGCTGCGGCCAGCACCGCCCGGGTGCGCGCATGGTCGGCGGGCAGGATGTGCACCCCGACGGCACGCCGGAGTTTCTCGTCGACCGCACGCCAACTGCTGAATCCGTCCAGACGGGTGACGCACTCCTCAAGGCGGTAGCGTCTGGCCAGTTTGTGTCCGCTGTGCAGTTCCGGGGGTGCGGTCTTCTTCTCAGCATCCGCGGCTGGGCCGCTTTCCTGTGCCTTGTCGCTGTCCGTGTCCCGCTCCGGGTTCTGGGCCACCCCGTCGGCCGTGGACTGCTCCGCCTTGGCGGTCAGCGGCTTGTCACCGCTGTTGTCTGCCACGTCGACGGCAGCCGTGCTCCGTTCCGCCACCGTCGTTCCCTGCCTCCCCATCCGTTGCACGCTGTCCGACGCCGAAACCAATTGTGCCCACAGTCCTCCGCTATGCACGACACGCGGCGGCGAACGATGGTTGTGCGCTTACCCCTGCCTCAACGACCCAGGCGCCCGCGCACCATACCCACGAGGGAGTTGAGCTCCTCGATGCGCATGCGGCGCGCGGCGACGTAGAAGACGCCGAGCAGGACCGCCCCGCCGACCAGCAGTGCGGCGAAGGAACCGATCACGCCCTGCCCCAGAGTGTGGCCGATGCCGTAGCAGGCCGCACCACTGAGCAGTGCCGCCGGTACGGAGGCGATGCAGAGCCTGGCATAGGTACGGGTGACCCGGGAACCGTCCAGGTCGCCGCCGAGCCGCTTGCGCAGCCGCCGCCAGGCGACACCCACGCCGATCGCGTAGGCGAGGCCGTAGGAGGCGGCCATGCCGGCCACCGCCCAGCGGGCCGGGAGCAGCATGTAACAGGCGACCGAGGCACCCGCGTTGACCGCGGCGACGATGACCGTGTTGTAGAACGGCGTGCGCGTGTCCTCGTAGGCGTAGAACGCGCGCAGGACGACGTACTGCACCGAGTAGGGGATCAGGCCGAGGGCGAAGGCCATCAGCATGTACCCCATGTTGGTGGCCTCGCTGGTGCCCGAGGAACCGAAGATCAGGGTGCACATCGGGATACCGAGGGCCAGGAACCCGAAGGCGATGGGAACGATCGCGACGGCGGTCGTCCTGAGGCCCTGGGAGATGTCGTCGCGGACGGCACCCGCGTCGTTCTCGGCGGCCGAGCGGGAGATCCGCGGCAGCAGGGCGGCCATCAGGGAGACCGTGATGATGGCCTGCGGCAGGCCCCAGATCAGCTGGGCGTTGGCGTAGGCGGCGAAGCCGGTGCCGTCGACCGGGGAGCTCTTGCCGGCCGAGGTCGACAGCTGGGAGACCACGAGCGCGCCCGCCTGGTTGGCGAGGACGAAGAGTACGGTCCACTTGGCGAGCGTGGCGGCCTTGCCGAGGCCGTGGCCCTTCCAGTCGAAGCGCAGCCGCAGCCGGAACCCGGTCTCGCGCAGGTAGGGGATCATCGCCAGGGACTGGACCGCGAGGCCGAGCAGCACGCCGAGGCCGAGCAGTCGCTGGCCCTCCGGCGGGATGGTGGTGACCTTCATGCCGGAGTGGGCGGCGGTGCCGTACACCCAGATGAAGAGGCCGAGGGTGACGATGATGACGATGTTGTTGAGGACCGGGGTCCACATCATCGCGCCGAACTTGCCCCGCGCGTTGAGGATCTGGCCCATCACCACGTGGATGCCCATGAAGAAGATCGAGGGCAGGAAGTAGCGGACGAAGGTGATGCCGACCTCGTTGGCCGCCGGGTCGCTGGCGACCGAGTCGGACAGCAGGCGGATAAGGAAGGGCGCGGCCGCGATGGTGGCCGCGGTGAGGAGGCCCAGGGCCACCATGACGAGGGTCAGCAGGCGGTTGGCGAAGGCCTCGCCGCCGTCCTCGTCCTCCTTCATGGCGCGCACCAGCTGCGGCACGAAGACCGAGTTGAGGCCGCCGCCGACGGTCAGGATGTAGATCATCGTCGGCAGCTGGTAGGCGACCTGGAAGGTGTCGCCGAGCAGGCCCACGCCCAGCGCGGAGACGATCAGCGCGGAGCGGACGAAGCCGGTGAGGCGGGAGACCATCGTGCCCGCCGCCATCACGGCGCTCGACTTGAGCAGGCCTGTGGCTTTCCCGCCCTTCTTCGCGGGTGCGGGTGCGGGTGCGGGTCCCGCGGCCGCGGCGGGCACGGCACCGAGGTTCAGCGTCTGGTCGGCCGCGGGATCGGGAGGAGCCGGGGCGGTCGGTGCGGCCGGTGCGGCCGGTGCCTGGTACTGCGGCACCTGCACCGGCCCTCCCGGGGAGGCTGCCGGACCGGGCACCGAAGGAGGCTCCGAGGGCAGCCGACCGCCGCCCTGCTGCGGATCCCGGTAGCCGCTCTGCTGCTGGTCGCGGAAGAGATGGGCGAAGGCGTCCGGCTCGTGGCGCTCCTCACCGGAGTGCGAGACCAGGTCGTCCACGCCCACGAACTGGGTCGTGCGCGGGTCGTCGCCGTACGGCAGGTACTGGCTCGCGCCGTCTGGCTCCGGCGCCGGGGTCTGGGCCCACACATGCGGGTCGGGGGCGTACGGCGACTGGGCGGGCTGCCCGTACAGCGGCTGCTGCGGGTAGGTGCCCGGAGCCGGCGGGGGGTGAGCGGCACGGTCGTAGAGCGCCTCGGCCACCGGGTCCTGGGCGGAGAGGTCCCGGGCCCGATAGGGGTCCTGGTCGTAGGCGTCCTGGAGGTACATGTCAGCCGCGTGCTGCGGCGGGACCTGGCCGGGCTCCGGCGGCGGCTCGGGGTAGCCCGAACCGGCCGCGCCCTGGCCGCTTTCACCGTCGTACGGCGCGTTCATGGTTACCCCTACCTCATCGTCCCGGGCCCACCGGCCACGACATCGCTCAACGGTCCACTCTCTCACCCGTCTCGGACGGGTCGGCGCTTTCCGGTGCGGTGTCCGGCGTCGGGTCACTCGGCTGCTCCGGGTCGTCCGCCCCGGACCGTGCAACGGATTCTTCCGGGAGACGATCCCCATGCGTGGCGGGGTTCCCGGGCCCGTCGGCGTCCCCGGTGCCCCCTGAGCTCTCGGCTGCCGAGCCGTCGGGAGTCTCCGGGGCACCCGGAGTGTCCGAGGTGTCCTCGCCCGCCTCGTCGGGGCCGTCGTCCTCGTCGGCCCGCCGGGCGGCCGCCCGCTTGCGCTGGGTGTACATCCGGAAGCCGGCGAGCACCAGCAGCAGCACACCGCCGCCGATGACCAGCATCACCGTCGGTGTGACCTCGGTGACCTTCACGTCGAAACTGACGGGCGCGCCGTACTTCTGGCCGTCCTCGGTGTAGAGCTGGGCGGTGACCTCCACCCGGCCGTTGGCGTTGGCCGCGGTGGAGAACTTCACGGACTGGCTGTGGCCGCCGGAGACCTCGACGGGCTGCTCGTAGTAGGGATTGCCGCCGATCTCCAGCCGGGTGGGCATGCTCGAGGTGAGCCGCAGGACGAGGTGGCTGACGCCCTGGACCAGGTTGTTCTGGACCGTGACCGGGATGGTGGCGCTGCGGCCCGAGAGTTTGGTCTCGGACTTGTCGATCAGCTTGACCTGGCTGATGAGGTCGTCGAGCCAGGACTCCACGCTCGTGCGGAAACTGTCCGCCTCACTGCCGCTGCCCCGCCAGGACGTGGACATCTCCCGGTTTATGGCCCGCCCGAAGGGGGTCACCACCCGGGACTGGTCGGTGAGGATCACCTGGAAGTTGTCGAGCTTGTCCTGGGTGCGGGCGATCTGCTCGAAGGCCGTCCGGGGCAGTTCCTGCTTGCGCAGCGAGGACGGGTACGCGGACGACGAAGGGATCTTCGTGGTCGCGCCGGGGTCGGGCTTGGCCTTGGCAGCCGCCGCGAGATCCTGGGACTCCGACCAGTTGCTGTTCTGCAGTGCGGTGATCGCCGTCGCCATCGCCTGGGCCTGGCTTGCCGACGGCATCCGCTGCGGGGCGACGACGATACTGCGCTGCTTGTCGGTCTGGGTGTTCAGCGCCAGGCTCTGAGCGAGGAACTGCTGCACGGCGAGGGTCGACGAGTCGGCATGCGTCAGATCGCCCCCGAATGCCGTGGACAGCCGCGCGTCGGCGACCACCGCCGTCGTGCCGCCGCCGATCGGACGTGCCGCCGAGGGCGTGTAGGTCAGCCCGCCGGTCTCCTGGAGGCTGTCGCTACGGGCGATCACCTTGTCGGCACCCGCAGAGGTGGCGACCTTGATGATCGAGGGGTCGACGGCGCCGTTCACGGGCCATGCGAAGTCGGTGCTCGGCGTGACATGGAGCACGGTCTTCACGGTCGTGGCGGCCACGTCGGTGGCGTCCTTGAGGTGGCTCAGCGAGCCGGTCACGCTGGTGCCGTTGTGGGCGAGGGAGGCCAGGTCCGGGTCGGCGAAGGGGAGGGCCACCACTTCCCGGTCCGTCACCGCGTCCTGCAGGTCGACCAGGAACTGCTTGGCCACCGCCTGATGGGTGCCGGCCGTGGTGGTGCCGTCGGCGCCCTGGATCCGGTAGCTGCGGGTCATGGCGTCCACGGAGGCCAGCAGATCCGGGTCGATCACCCAGGTGACGTCGAGATCCTTGCCGAGCGCCAGCATCTGGGCCAGCCGGCCGCCGGGCGAGATCTCCTTGGCGAGGTCGTCGTTCTGGAAGACGGGCGTCTGGAGCTCGCCCGCACCCGTTTTCGCCGTCACGTGGACGGTGGAGATCAGCGGCCACAGATACGTCGTCTTCGTCTTCGTGTCGGCCTCGGAGGACTGCCACGGCAGGAACGTCCGCTGGATGCCGAGGACCTGGTCCCACTGCTGAGCCGATGTCTTGCCGGACAGCGAGACGCCGAACTGGTACACGCCGTCCTGCCCGAGGTCGAGCTTGTCGACCGGCACGGAGATGCTGAAGTGCTCGGCGACCCCCGGGCCGAGCGAGTCGAAGTCCTCGGTGTACTTGCTGCCGACCTCGGTGCCGAGGCTCGACTGGAGGTCGTCGGAGTGCTGGGCGGCCGTGTCGATCTCGGAGCGCGTGCCGAGCAGGGAGCCCATGCGCAGGTCCACGTGCGCGTCCGTGACGGCTTGCTTGCCGTTGTTGGTCACCGTGCCCGCGACCGTGAGCGTGTCCCCGTCGCTGGGGGCGCTGGGGCTCAGCGAGTCCAGGGCGACGGACACGGTGTCCGAGCCGGCCGCCTGCGCCGGCGCCGCCGTGGGCAGCTGCATCAGTCCGGCCAGCAGGGGCGCACCCGCAAGTAGTGCCCCGGTGCGCCGCAGCCAGCGGCGGGCAGGTGAGGGCGTCCCCTGGAAGTCTGCCGCCTCGGCCACGCGCTCGTCCGTCCCTCGTCGTCAGTGGTCGTCGGAATGTGCGTCCACGCATGGTAACGAGGTGCGCTGAACGGAAGTGCCGCGGTCTGCTTTACAAGATCGGTAGATGAGATCGGGCTGTCCCCTATATCCAGTATCGTCGGGATACTCGGTTAGGCGACGAGCGCTCTGCTTATTGGGGTATCGAGTGAGATGTCCCACCCTCCCCACAGGGAAGCTTTGCATGGGGTGCTGCCGGAATACGGAGGCGCTTCGGACCGTCTGGGGCACGTAGTCTGTTCTGTTGTGCCGAACGCCAATGAAGACAATCCCTCTGCCCTGAGCCAGGCGCAGCAGCGCGCGGTGAGCGAACTGCTGCGGGTGGCGCCCGTCGCCGACGACCTCGCCCGCCGATTCCAGGAAGCCGGGTTCTCGCTTGCCCTGGTGGGCGGCTCGGTCCGGGACGCGCTGCTGGGCCGGCTCGGCAACGACCTGGACTTCACGACCGACGCCCGCCCCGAGGACGTACTGAAGATCGTCCGGCCGTGGGCGGACGCCGTCTGGGAGGTCGGGATCGCCTTCGGTACCGTCGGCGCACAGAAGGATGCCCGCGTCGGGGACACTGTCAGGCCTTTTCAGATCGAGGTGACCACCTACCGGTCCGAGGCCTACGACCGCACCTCTCGCAAGCCCGAGGTGTCGTACGGCGACTCCATCGAGGAGGACCTCGTCCGCCGCGACTTCACGGTCAACGCGATGGCGGTGGCGCTGCCGGAGAAGGAGTTCATCGACCCGTACGGCGGTCGAGAAGACCTGGCGAAGCGCGTGCTGCGCACCCCGGGGACGCCCGAGGAATCCTTCTCGGACGATCCGCTGCGGATGATGCGCGCCGCCCGTTTCGCGGCGCAGCTCGACTTCGAGGTGGCCCCCGAGGTCGTCGCTGCGATGAAGGACATGGCCGGCCGTCTGGAGATCGTCTCGGCCGAGCGGGTCCGGGACGAGCTGAACAAGCTGATCCTCTCGGCCCACCCGCGCAAGGGGCTGACCCTGCTCGTCGACACCGGCCTCGCCGACCATGTTCTGCCCGAGCTGCCCGCCCTTCGGCTGGAGAGCGACGAGCACCACCGGCACAAGGACGTCTACGACCACACGCTGATCGTCCTGGAACAGGCCATGGCGCTGGAGGAGAACGGTCCCGACCTCACCCTCCGTCTTGCCGCGCTGCTCCACGACATCGGCAAGCCGCGTACCCGCCGCTTCGAGAAGGACGGCCGGGTCTCGTTCCACCACCACGAGGTGGTCGGAGCGAAGATGACCAAGAAGCGCATGACGGCGCTGAAGTACTCCAACGAACTGGTGAAGGACGTCTCGCAGCTGGTCGAACTCCACCTGCGCTTCCATGGCTACGGCACCGGGGAGTGGACGGACTCGGCGGTCCGCCGCTACGTCCGCGACGCGGGCCCGCTGCTCGACCGACTGCACAAGCTGACCCGGTCCGACTGCACGACCCGCAACAAGCGGAAGGCCGCCGCGCTCTCCCGGGCCTACGACGGCCTGGAGCAGCGCATCGCCGAGCTTCAGGAGAAGGAGGAGCTTGATGCGATCCGCCCTGACCTCGACGGCAACCAGATCATGGAGATTCTGGGTATCCGCCCCGGTCCGGAGGTCGGCCAGGCCTACAAGCACATGCTGGAGCTGAGGCTGGAGAACGGGCCGATGGAGCACGACGCAGCGGTGGCCGCCCTCAAGGAGTGGTGGGTCGAGCAGGTCTGAGGATGCGCGGCAGGGTCATGTTTCACGTGAAACATGACCCTGCCGGGACGCCAACGAGGGGCGATGTTTCACGTGAAACATCGCCCCTCGCCATCACCTCACTGGGGGCGTGCGTGATTCTGCTCTGGCTGTCGGCTGCGTTCGAAGCGGGCCATGGTCACGGCGACCGCCGCGTAGACGAAGGCGACCGTGATGACGAGGGTCGCTGAGCGGCCGTCCGGCGGGAGCATCAGCGCGGCCACGGCCGCGGCCCCGACGAAGGCGACGTTGAAGAGCACGTCGTACACCGAGAAGATCCGGCCGCGGAAACCGTCGTCGACGGACGACTGAACGATGGTGTCCGTGGCGATCTTCGCGCCCTGGGTGATCAGCCCCAGCACGAAGGAAGCGACGAGCATGGGGACGGTCATGAACGGGAGGCCCAGCGCGGGCTCCAGCACCGCGGCGGACGCGGCGCACACAACGATCCAGCGGCCGGGGCCGAGCCGACCCGCGGTCCACGGCGTCACCACGGCGGCGGCGAAGAAGCCCGCGCCGGAGATCCCCAGGGCCAGCCCCAGCAGCCCGAGTCCGTGGTCCGGGTCCGAGGAGAGGGCGTACCGGCACAGCATCAGCACCAGGACGAGCAGCGCGCCGTAACAGAAGCGCATCGCCGTCATGCTGACCAGCGCCCAGACCGCCTCACGGCGCCGAGGTGCGGCGAGATGCCGTATCGCCTCCAGGAGGTCGCGTGCGGTGGTGATCACGGCCGTTCCCAGGCTCGGCTGTACGGGATGCCGGTCCGGGCCGAGAAGGTCGGGGGCCATAGGCAGGGCGGCGAGGGCCGAGCACAGGTACAGGACGGCGCCCAGCGACACCACCGCGGCATCGGAATCCGAGGCGACCAGCCGTACCGCGAAGGCGAGGCCGCCGCCGGCGGTCGCGGCAAGGGTGCCGGCGGTCGGGGACAGAGAGTTGGCGAGTACCAGTCGGTCGGAGTCGACCACCCGTGGCAGTGCGGCGGAGAGACCCGAAAGGACGAAGCGGTTGACGGCCGTGACGCACAGGGCGGAGGCGTAGAAGAGCCAGTCGGGAACGTGGCTGACCATGAGGACGGCGGTGGCCGCGGCCAGTAGCGCACGCAGCAGATTGCCGTAGAGGAAGATCTGGCGGCGGCGCCAGCGGTCCAGGAGGACGCCGGCGAAGGGGCCCACGAGGGAGTACGGGAGGAGCAGGACGGCCATGGCCGAGGCGATCGCGGCCGGTGAGGTCTGCTTCTCCGGCGAGAAGACGACGTAGGCGGCGAGGGCGACCTGGTAGACACCGTCGGCCCCCTGGGAGAGCAGGCGTATGACGAGTAGACGGCGGAAGTTCCGCAGGCGCAGCAGGACACGCAGGTCGCGGACGACGGGCATGGGGCACAGCCTCACATATGGGGCCGTGCACAGGAGAAGGGTCCCCGGATCGGATGACTCGGGGACCCTTCTGAGCCCTGGCAGGAGCGTTTTTTTGCGAGCTTGAGCTGTGGAGCTTCAGCGTCCGGCGGTGTGCCGGGTCAGCGCTCGACGTCGCCGCGGATGAACTTCTCCACGTTCTCGCGGGCCTCGTCGTCGAAGTACTGGACCGGCGGGGACTTCATGAAGTAGCTGGACGCGGAGAGGATCGGGCCGCCGATACCGCGGTCCTTGGCGATCTTCGCGGCGCGCAGGGCGTCGATGATGACACCCGCGGAGTTCGGGGAGTCCCAGACCTCGAGCTTGTACTCCAGGTTCAGCGGGACGTCGCCGAACGCACGGCCCTCAAGACGGACGTAGGCCCACTTGCGGTCGTCGAGCCAGGCGACGTAGTCGGACGGGCCGATGTGGACGTTCTTCTCACCGAGGTCCCGGTCGGGGATCTGGGAGGTGACGGCCTGCGTCTTGGAGATCTTCTTGGACTCCAGGCGATCACGCTCGAGCATGTTCTTGAAGTCCATGTTGCCGCCGACGTTCAGCTGCATCGTGCGGTCCAGGACGACGCCCCGGTCCTCGAACAGCTTCGCCATGACGCGGTGCGTGATGGTGGCGCCGACCTGCGACTTGATGTCGTCACCGACGATCGGCACACCGGCCTCGGTGAACTTGTCCGCCCACTCCTTGGTGCCGGCGATGAAGACCGGGAGAGCGTTGACGAAGGCGACCTTGGCGTCGATGGCGCACTGGGCGTAGAACTTCGCCGCGTCCTCGGAACCGACGGGCAGGTAGCAGACGAGGACGTCGACCTGCTTGTCCTTGAGGATCTGGACGACGTCGACCGGCTCGGCCTCGGACTCCTCGATGGTCAGGCGGTAGTACTTGCCGAGACCGTCGAGGGTGTGGCCGCGCTGGACGGTCACGCCCGTGTTGGGCACGTCGCAGATCTTGATGGTGTTGTTCTCGGAGGCGCCGATGGCGTCCGCCAGGTCGAGGCCGACCTTCTTGGCGTCCACGTCGAACGCGGCGACGAACTCGATGTCCTTGACGTGGTACTCGCCGAACTGCACGTGCATCAGGCCGGGGACCTTGGACGCCGGGTCGGCGTCCTTGTAGTACTCGACTCCCTGTACCAGCGACGCAGCGCAGTTGCCCACGCCGACGACGGCTACGCGAACCGAACCCATTCCGGTTGCTCCCTGTGTGTACGAGTGAGGCCCTGAACGGGACTCACGTGGCGGTGTCGTCGGACGCATCCGGCCGGAGAGGTTCCCCGGACCGGGGCAGGGCGCCCGGCGCTCCATTGGTGGTGTTCTGCTGAGCGGACCCCCCGGAGGCGGAACCCTTCAGGTCCCGCCCGGCCCGCTCGCTCTCGATGAGCTCGTTCAGCCAGCGCACTTCGCGCTCCACGGACTCCATTCCGTGGCGCTGGAGCTCAAGCGTGTAGTCGTCGAGGCGCTCCCGAGTCCGTGCCAGCGAGGCGCGCATCTTCTCCAGGCGCTCCTCCAGCCGGCTGCGGCGGCCCTCCAGCACGCGCATCCGCACATCGCGCGAGGTCTGCCCGAAGAAGGCGAACCGCGCCGCGAAGTGCTCGTCCTCGTACGCGTCGGGGCCGGTCTGGGACAGGAGCTCCTCGAAGTGCTCCTTCCCTTCGGCCGTCAACCGGTAGACGATCTTGGCGCGGCGGCCGGCGAGCGGTGCGGCGAGGGGTTCCTCGGCGGTGCTCCCCGGCTCCTCGATCAACCAGCCGTTGGCGACCAGCGTCTTGAGGCAGGGGTAGAGCGTCCCGTAGCTGAAGGCACGGAAGACGCCGAGTGATGTGTTGAGGCGTTTCCGCAGCTCATAGCCGTGCATCGGGGACTCACGGAGCAGGCCGAGGACGGCGAACTCAAGAATGCCGGAACGCCGGCTCATGGTCCCCTCCTCTCGTCCGCGGCTTGCTTATCTCGCTCTGATGTATCGACTCGATACATCTTGACGATAGATCGACCTTCCCCGTGCGACAAGAGGAGCGACGGTGAACGGGATCACATCACCGATTCGTTGGAGGCAAGTTGCCTGATTTGGGGTGAACTTCGGGCCTCGGCGGGTTTTGGTGGTGCGTAGTCTGTGCGGCATGCACACCACCGGGAACCAAGTGACGCCTGGGGGGCGTCCACGTCCCCGGTGCAGTACGGGTGAATGCAGGACCGACCACATCCGTACTTTGGGGGGACCGGAAACCAGCCGCCGTTCCAGGCGCGCACGGGTGCGCCTGCCCGAGGAGTAATCGTTCGATGAGCGAGCACCGTCGCAAACCGCCGCCGCCGCAGGGAGGCGGACGTGCCGCGGCCCGACGCGGCCAGTCCGGACCGTCCTCCGGCCGCCGTGCGGCACCGCGAGGCGCCACCGGGTCTCTTTCCGACTCCTATGGGTCCAGTTCCTATGGGTCGGACTCTGGCTCGGGAGGTGAGGAGCGTCCGTACGGCAGCCGTGCCGAGGCACGCCGGGCGACGCAGAGAAGCACGGGAAACAGTCGCCGCAGACCGGCCGACAACGAGAGCCGTGGTCCGGGTGGTCCTGCCGGTCCAGGGCGTGGCAGAGGCAGGGCGTCGACGGCGCCCGGCAAGAAGCGCCTCATCGACTACCCCAGGGCGAACAGGTTCGGCTGGCGCCGCTGGGTGCCCTCCTGGAGGCTCGTCTCCGGCCTGTGCATCACCTTCTTCGGCAGCCTGGTCGCACTGGTCGGCGTCAGCTATGCCATGGTGGGCGTGCCGAGCGAGAACACGGCGGCCCAGTCCCAGAACAACGTCTACTACTGGTCCGACGGCAAGCAGATGGTCGCGACGGGCACCGGCGTCAACCGGCAGAACGTCACCATCGACCAGATCCCCGAGGCGATGCAGTACGCGGTGATCTCGGCGGAGAACAAGAGCTTCTACACGGACCCGGGCGTCGACTTCAAGGGCATCGCCCGCGCTCTCGTCAACATGGCCCAGGGCGGTGAGACGCAGGGTGGTTCGACGATCACCCAGCAGTTCGTCAAGAACACCTACCTCAGCCAGGACCAGACGCTCACGCGTAAGTTCAAGGAGATGTTCATCTCCATCAAGGTGGGCACCAAGTTCAGCAAGTCCCAGATCCTCCAGGGCTACCTGAACACCTCCTACTTCGGCCGTGGCGCGTACGGCATCCAGGCCGCCGCCCAGACCTACTACGGCGTGGACGCGAAGGACCTCAAGCCGAGCCAGTGTGCGGTCCTGGCAGCCCTGCTCAAGGGCGCGACGTACTACGACCCCGCAGGCAACACGGACATCGACTCCGCGGCCACCCCGAAGGCCAATTACCAGCGCTCGCACGACCGCTGGGCGTGGATCCTCGAGGAGATGCACAAGGACCAGCACCTCACGGACGCTCAGTACCAGGAAGCCATCAAGAAGTACCCGACGCCCCAGGGCCGCAAGGCGGTCAAGGGAATGACCGGCCAGATCAGCTACCTCGCCGACACGGCCAAGAAGTACGTCCTCGCGCACTCCAACATCACGGAGACGCAGTTCGACCAGGGCGGTTACCAGATCTATACGACCTTCCAGAAGGACAAGGTCAACGCGCTGACCGCGGCCGTGGAGAAGGTCCAGAAGGCGCGTCTGGACCCGAAGAACCGGGAGAAGGACAAGTACGTCCAGTTCGGTGCCGCGTCGGTGGTGCCCAACGACGGCGCGATCGTCGCGCTGTACGGCGGTGCCGGTTACGAGAACAACCACTTCACCAACAACGCCGACACCTCCGGTGTCCCCGTCGGTTCGACGTGGAAGCCCTTCGTCCTGGCCGCCGCCATGCAGTACGGCACGTACAAGACCTCTCCCGAAGGGGTCTCGCCGCTGAGCAAGTACAACGGCAACGACCACCTCAAGGTCATGAACGAGGACGGCACCGCCGTTCTCAACAAGGACGGCTCGACGTTCTTCCAGAACAACGAGAGCAACTATCGCTGGGGATACATCAGCCTGCGCAAGGCGATGGAGCAGTCGATCAACACGCCGTTCGTGCAGCTCGGCTGGGACGTCGGCATGTCGCACGTGAGGGACGTGGCCAGCCGGTCCGGCATCCTGGACAGCAGCTTCGCGACCCTCAACCCGTCCTTCGCCCTCGGTACGTCGACTCCGAGCGCGATCCGCATGGCCGACGCCTACGCGACCTTCGCCGCCTCCGGCAAGCACGCGGACCCGTATTCGGTGACCGAGGTCAAGAAGGACGGAGCTGACCTGCAGGGCTTCAGCAAGCCGAAGGTGACCAGCGCGATGCCGGAGAACATCGCGAACAACGTCACGGACACCCTGGAGAACGTGATCCAGAACGGTACGGGTACCAACGCCAAGGCCCTCGGCCGTACGGCGGCGGGCAAGACCGGTACCACCGACAGCAACAAGTCGGCCTGGTTCGTCGGCTACACCCAGCAGCTGGCCACGTCGGTGGCGATGTTCCGCGAGAATCCGAAGGACGCCGAGCTGCTCTCCATGAACGGCACCGCCGGCGTGGAGTCCATCCACGGTGGTGACATCCCGACCTCGGTATGGACCGAGTACATGGAGTCCGCGCTGAAGGGCAAGAACGACCCGGGCTTCCCGGAGGCCACCAAGGTGGGCGAGATCGCCGACGAGTCGGGGGCTCCCTCGCCGACGCCGACCGTCAGCATCACGCCCAGCGAGACGCCGAGCGAGACGCCGACCATCACGCCCAGCGAGACGGCCACCTCCCCGTCGCCCACGGCGACGGAGACCTGCCAGTTCACCTTCAACTGCTCCACCGACGGCGGTGACACTGGCAGCACGTCCGGTACGACGTCCTCGCCGACGGCTACGGAGACGACCGGCGACAGCAGCACCAGAGGCAATGCCAACGGCGGAGGAAATCTCTTCGGCGGGTCGACCGGCTAGCCGCGGTCTGACCGGTTGGTGACTGTTTCGCCCGCCGAAGTCTGTTTCACGTGAAACATGGGCCGTCGCACCCGACGAGGTGCGGCGGCCCTCGGCGTATTCCTAGAGAGGTACGGCAGGATGTGCCCCATGCCCAGTGCAGAGACGACGCCCGCGGGCGTGCGCGAGCCGGAGCCGGTGCGGCCGACCAGGGAAGACGAGGTCGCCGCCGCCGGGAGTGAGCTGATCGGTGGCCCCATCGGGCGGCGTGCCCTGCTCGGGGCGTCCTGGTGGACGCCTCTGCGGGTGGTCGTCATCGTGGCGGTCGGGATGTTCGCCCTCGGCATGGTCCAGAAGGTGCCCTGCTACGACAGTGGCTGGTTCTTCGGCGCGAGCTCCCAGTACACCCACGCCTGCTACTCGGACATTCCACACCTCTACCAGGGGCGCGGTTTCGCCGACGGTCTGGTGCCGTACTTCGACAAGCTCCCGGGCGACATGGACTACCTCGAATACCCGGTGCTGACCGGTGTGTTCATGGAGGTGGCCGCGTGGCTCACGCCCGGCAGCGGCAGCATCATGCTCCAGGAGCAGGTGTACTGGTTCGTCAATGCCGGGATGCTGATGCTGTGCGCCGCCGTCATCGCGGTGTGCGTGGTCCGCACGCACCGCCGGCGTCCCTGGGACGGCCTGCTGGTCGCCCTGGCGCCCGCCTTCGCCCTGACCGCCACCATCAACTGGGACCTCCTGGCGGTCGCTCTGACGGCCGCGGCGATGCTCATGTGGTCCCGGAGCCGTCCCCTTGCGTTCGGCGTCCTCCTGGGGCTTGCCACGGCCGCCAAGCTGTATCCCGTGTTCCTGCTGGGGCCGCTGTTCCTGCTGTGCTGGCGTGCGGGCAAGTGGCGGGAGTTCTTCATCGCCACGGGCGGTGCAGTGGCCGCCTGGCTCGTCGTGAACCTGCCGGTGATGATCTTCGCCTTCGACGGCTGGTCGAAGTTCTACACGTTCAGCCAGGAGCGGGGCGTCGACTTCGGTTCCTTCTGGCTGATCTGGTCGCAGAACACGACCACCCCGCCCAGCACCGACTTCGTGAACACCGCGGCCACGGTCCTGGTGCTGCTCTGCTTCCTGGGCATCGCCGCCCTGACCCTCACCGCCCCGCGCCGGCCACGCTTCGCCCAGCTGGCCTTCCTCGTCGTGGCGGCCTTCATCCTCACCAACAAGGTCTACTCCCCGCAGTACGTGCTGTGGCTGGTGCCGCTGGCCGTGCTCGCCCGGCCCAAGTGGCGGGACTTCCTGATCTGGCAGGCGTGCGAGGTGGCGTACTTCCTGGGGATCTGGATGTACCTCGCGTACACGACCAGCGGAGACGCCCACAAGGGCCTGCCGACCGACGGCTACCACTGGGCCATCGCCCTGCATCTGCTGGGCACGCTCTACCTGTGTGCCATGGTCGTGCGCGACATCCTCATGCCCGAGCGGGACGTGGTGCGCCGCACCGGGGAGGACGATCCCTCGGGCGGGGTGCTGGACGGTGCGGAGGACGTCTTCGTACTGGGCGCGGCAGCCCATCCCCCGCGCCACGCCGTCCACTTCGAGGGGCCGCAGGTGGAATGGGGAAGCCGATCCTCCGAGGACGGTTCGCTCTGAGCGAACAGACCAGGTCCTGGACGTGAAAAGGGCCGCACACGGACTCCGTGTGCGGCCCTTTCTCCGTCCTGCGGCCGGTCAGCGGTCCACGAGACGGTCGAACTGGGTGGTGGTGTGCCGCAGGTGGGCCACCAGCTCCTCGCCGACCTTCGGCTCCGGGGCGTCCGAGGGCACGAAGAGGATCGACACCTGCATGTGCGGCGGCTCCGCGAACCAGCGCTGCTTGCCACCCCAGACGAACGGAGCGAGGTTCCGGTTCACCGTGGCCAGGCCGGCCCGTGCGACGCCCTTGGCGCGCGGCATGACGCCGTGCAGGGCCTTCGGGGCCTCCAGGCCCACCCCGTGCGACGTACCGCCCGCCACGACCACCAGAAAGCCGTCCGAGGCCGCCTTCTGCTGCCGGTAGCCGAACCGGTCGCCCTTGGCGACGCGGGTGACGTCCAGGACCGCCCCGCGGTACTCGGTCGCGTCATGGTCCCCCAGCCACAGCCGGGTGCCGATCCGGGCCCGGAACCGGGTCTGCGGGAACTGCTGCT
Organism: Streptomyces sp. NPDC047061; assembly: GCF_040643955.1. Classification (NCBI taxonomy): domain Bacteria; kingdom Bacillati; phylum Actinomycetota; class Actinomycetes; order Kitasatosporales; family Streptomycetaceae; genus Streptomyces; species Streptomyces sp. NPDC047061. Next base: position 231,748 of record NZ_JBEYVI010000004.1, on the reverse strand, counting down.
GCAGCCGGGCGAGTTCGTCGGCCTTGAGATGGCTGACGAACATCGTGTGCAGCGGCAGCCGGGCCGCGCGCAGCCGGTCCATCCAGCCGATGACCTCCTCGACGGCGTCCGAGCCGTCGGTGCGGTCCAGCGGCAGGTGGATGGCGAAGCCCTCCAGCCGGACGTTCTCTATGGCCGAGTGCAGCTGCGGCAGGTCCTGCTCGCTGATGCCGTGCCGCTTCATCGTGGACATCACCTCGATGACCACGCGGGCGCCCACCAGGCCGTACACGCCGTCGATGGACGACACCGAGCGGATGACGCGGTCGGGCAGCGGCACCGGCTCCTCGCCGCGCCGGTACGGCGTCAGCACCAGCAGGTCGCCGCCGAACCAGTCCTTTATGCGCGCGGCCTCGTACGTCGTGCCGACGGCGAGGATGTCCGAGCCGAGTCGCGTGGCCTCTTCCGCCAGCCGCTCGTGCCCGAAGCCGTAGCCGTTGCCCTTGCAGACCGGGACCAGGCCCGGGAACTGCTCCTGCACGCGCTTGTGGTGCGCACGCCAGCGCGCGGTGTCGACGTAGAGCGTGAGCGCCATGGCCGGACCTGGGACCTTTCTGGGTGGCTGGGGTGAGCCGGAGGAGTGCGGTGTGTCAGGGCTATAGAAGCACGGAGCGTGACCTCAGCGGCGCGACATGTAGATGTCGAGAGCCTTGTGGAGCAGCTTGTTCAGCGGGAAGTCCCACTCGCCGAGGTACTCGGCGGCCTCACCGCCGGTGCCCACCTTGAACTGGATCAGGCCGAAGAGGTGGTCCGTCTCGTCCAGCGAGTCGGAGATGCCGCGCAGGTCGTAGGCGGTGGCGCCGAGCGCGTAGGCGTCGCGCAGCATCCGCCACTGCATCGCGTTCGAGGGGCGCACCTCGCGGCCGATGTTGTCGGAGGCGCCGTAGGAGTACCAGACGTGGCCGCCGACGATCAGCATGGTCGCCGCGGAGAGGTTCACCCCGTTGTGCCGGGCGAAGTACAGCCGCATCCGGTTGGGGTCCTCGGTGTTGAGGGCCGTCCACATGCGCTGGAAGTACGACAGCGGGCGCGGCCGGAAGTGGTCGCGCACGGCCGTGATCTCGTACAGCCGCTGCCACTCCGCCAGGTCCTGGTAACCGCCCTGGACGACCTCGACGCCGGCCTTCTCGGCCTTCTTGATGTTGCGGCGCCACAGCTGGTTGAAGTTCTTGTGGACCTCTTCCAGGGAACGGTTGGCCAGCGGCACCTGGAAGACGTAGCGGGGCTGCACGTCGCCGAAGCCGGCACCGCCGTCCTCGCCCTGCTGCCAGCCCATCCGGCGCAGCTTGTCGGCCACTTCGAATGCGCGCGGCTCGATGAAGTCGGGCTCGATGTCGCGCAGCCGCTTCACGTCCGGGTTCTGGATGCCCTGCTTGATGGAGTTGGCCTCCCAGCGCCGGATGATCACCGGCGGGCCCATCTTCACCGAGAACGCGCCCTGTTGCTTGAGGTGGGCCAGCATCGGCTGGATCCACTCGTCGAGATTCGGCGCGTACCAGTTGATGACCGGGCCCTCGGGAAGGTAGGCCAGGTAGCGCTTGATCTTGGGCAGCTGGCGGTACAGCACCAGGCCGGCACCGACCATCTCGCCGGTGCGGTCGTCGAACCAGCCGAGGTTCTCCGAACGCCATTCCGCCTTGACATCGGCCCACGCCGGGACCTGCATGTGGCTGGCAGCCGGCAGGCTCTGGATGTACGCCAGATGCTGTTCGCGGCTGATGGTCCGCAGGGTCAGGCTCATGTCGGGGCGCTCCTCGGGCTGGTGTGTCCCCATGGGTACAGGGGCTCCGGCTCTCGCGCCGAAGCCTACTGCGCCTTGCCCATGGCCTGACTGGGCGTACGCCACCTACGCCCCGGCTCCTGTCCGGCCGGGGCGTTCCACGGTGTTGTGGGGGTGCCGGACTCAGCCGAACAGGCCGCCGTTCGCCATGCCGATGAAGAAGCCGACGCCCGCGGCACCGAGACCCAGGATCAGACCGAAGCGCTCGCGCGTGGTGATCGAGATCCACTGCCCGTAGAGACCGGTGAGGAGACCGATCAGACCGGTCCAGGAGCTGAGCAGGTGCAGGCTGTGGAAGAACGACGTGATGAAGGCGATCAGCCCGAGCACCAGCGTCACTGCCATCAGTGAGTCCTGGAGCGGATGGGTCTTGCCGTCGGTGGCGAACAGGGAGCCGGCGGTGTTGGGTCGCAATGCCTGTGCCATAGGGCACCTCCTGCGGAAGGCGGCGCATCGTAGCGCCGTACACACCCGATGTGTACAGATTGAGGGCCACGGCGGCCGGATTTCAACCGGAAGCGGGTGTGCGGGTACTCTGTACCCTCTGCACCGGTGTCTGCCCGGACTCTGGCGGGATCCCGACGGGAGCCCCCGAATGTCAGTGGCGGCCGATACCGTTGCGCACGCATCACAACCCTCCTGCCACGGAACGACCGTGGCCGCTGAGTCCAAAGGAGGTGGGTTCCACATGCGTCACTACGAGGTGATGGTCATCCTCGACCCCGATCTGGAGGAGCGCGCTGTCGCCCCCCTGATCGAGAACTTCCTCTCCGTCGTCCGTGAGGGCAGCGGAAAGGTCGAGAAGGTCGACACCTGGGGCCGTCGTCGTCTCTCGTACGAGATCAAGAAGAAGCCCGAGGGCATCTACTCGGTCATCGACCTGCAGGCCGAGCCTGCGGTCGTCAAGGAGCTCGACCGCCAGATGAACCTGAACGAGTCGGTCCTCCGGACCAAGGTCCTCCGCCCCGAGACCCACTGAGCTCTCAGCTCAGCTGATCTCGGGATTTCGAGTAGCAGCACAAGCAGCCAGCAGCAAACCCGCCGAGAGGTTCCCCCATGGCAGGCGAGACCGTCATCACGGTCGTCGGCAATCTTGTCGATGACCCCGAGCTGCGCTTCACCCCCTCCGGTGCGGCGGTCGCGAAGTTCCGTGTCGCGTCCACTCCCCGCACCTTCGACCGTCAGACGAACGAGTGGAAGGACGGCGAGAGCCTGTTCCTGACCTGCTCGGTCTGGCGTCAGGCGGCGGAGAACGTCGCGGAGTCGCTCCAGCGAGGCATGCGCGTCATCGTGCAGGGCCGACTGAAGCAGCGGTCCTACGAGGACCGTGAGGGTGTCAAGCGCACGGTCTACGAGCTGGACGTCGAGGAAGTCGGCGCCAGCCTGCGGAGCGCCACGGCCAAGGTCACCAAGACTGCCGGTGGCGGCGGCCGCGGTGGCCAGGGTGGTTACGGCGGCGGTGGCGGCCAGGGTGGCGGCGGCTGGGGCGGTGGCTCCGGCGGCGGCAACCAGGGCGGCGCCCCCAACGACGACCCCTGGGCTTCCGGCGCTCCCGCCGGTGGCGGCAACAACCAGGGCGGTGGCGGCTGGGGCGGCGGCTCCGGCTCCGGCGGCGGTGGCGGCTACTCGGACGAGCCCCCCTTCTAGGGGCCAAGGGCTCGTATCCCCACTTCTTGATCACACAGGAGAAACACCATGGCGAAGCCGCCTGTGCGCAAGCCTAAGAAGAAGGTCTGCGCTTTCTGCAAGGACAAGGTCACGTACGTGGACTACAAGGACACGAACATGCTGCGGAAGTTCATTTCCGACCGCGGCAAGATCCGTGCCCGTCGCGTGACCGGCAACTGCACGCAGCACCAGCGTGACGTCGCCACGGCCGTCAAGAACAGCCGTGAGATGGCGCTGCTGCCCTACACCTCCACCGCGCGCTAAGGGAAGGGTGACCGACTAATGAAGATCATCCTCACCCACGAGGTCTCTGGCCTCGGCGCCGCCGGCGACGTCGTCGACGTCAAGGACGGCTACGCCCGCAACTACCTGATCCCGCGGAAGTTCGCGATCCGCTGGACCAAGGGTGGCGAGAAGGACGTCGAGCAGATCCGTCGTGCTCGCAAGATCCACGAGATCCAGACCATCGAGCAGGCCAACCAGGTGAAGGCCCAGCTCGAGGGCGTCAAGGTCCGTCTGGCCGTCCGTGCCGGCGACGCCGGTCGCCTCTTCGGTTCCGTCACCCAGGCCGACATCGCTTCGGCGATCAAGGCTGCCGGTGGCCCCGAGGTCGACAAGCGCCGCATCGAGGTCGCTTCGGCGATCAAGACCCTGGGCGCCCACGAGACGTCCGTGCGTCTGCACCCCGAGGTTGCCGCCAAGGTCAACATCGAGGTCGTCGCGGCCTGACGCTGCGCTCGGCTTGAGCAGTAGCTGGAAGGGGCTGCACCTGTACAGGTGCAGCCCCTTTGGCTTGGCTGTTGACGATGTGACGCGGTGGGTGTTTCACGTGAAACGTGACAGCCCGCGCTGTTTCACGTGAAACCGTCGACAGGGCGAAACCGTCGGCAGGGCGCATCGGTCAGCGCGTTGCACCGGTCACGATCCACCGGCCGGAGCGAGCACGCAGCCAGAGGGTGAGCATCCGTACGGTCATCATCAGCGTCATGGCTCCCCAGAGCGCTGTGAGCCCGCCACCGAGGGCGGGGACGACCAGTGCCACCGGCGTGAAGACCGCAAGAGTCAGGACCATGGCCCCGGCGAGATACGGTCCGTCTCCGGCGCCCATCAGTACGCCGTCGAGTACGAAGACCACGCCGGAGATCGGCTGGGAGAGCGCCACGATGAGCAGCGCGGGCAGTGCGGTGTTCTTCACCGCGGAGTCGCCGGTGAACAGGGGGAGAAAGAGCGGCCGGCTGGCGATCACCAGCAAGCCCAGGACCACTCCGGTGGCGATGCCCCACTGAACCATCCGTCGGCAGGCCCCGCGGGCGCCGACAGGGTCTTCCGCTCCGAGGTAGCGGCCGATGACGGCCTGCCCGGCTATCGCTATCGCGTCCAGGGCGAAGGCCAGCAGGCTCCACAGGGACAGCACGATCTGGTGGGCGGCGATGTCGGCATCGCCCAGCCGGGCCGCCACGGCGGTGGCGATCATGAGGACGGCGCGCAGTGAGAGCGTTCGGACGAGCAGGGGTACGCCGGCCTGAGCCGAGGCCCGTATCCCGGTGGCGTCGGGTCGCAGCGAGGCACCATGCCTGCGTGCGCCGCGTATGACGACGGTCAGATAGACCGCTGCCATTCCGCACTGGGCGAGGACCGTGCCCCAGGCAGATCCGGCGATCTCCAGTCCGGCGCCGTAGACGAGCGCCGCATTGAGCCCGGCGTTGGCGATGAATCCTGCTACGGCGACGTACAGCGGCGTCCGGGTGTTCTGGAGGCCGCGCAGGACGCCCGTGGCGGCGAGCACGACCAGCATGGTCGGGATCCCGAGGGAGGAGATCCTCAGATAGGTGGTCGCGTAGGGGGCCGCGGTGGCCGAGGCGCCGAAGACGTCCACGATGCCGGGGGCGAGAGGCAGGACGACGGCGATGACGGCGGCTCCCAGCAGCAGGGCCAGCCAGATGCCGTCCATGCCCTGACGGACGGCTGCCTGGATATCCCCGGCGCCGACCCGGCGGGCGACAGCGGCCGTGGTGGCGTAGGCGAGGAAGACGAAGACGCTGACGGCGGTGGTGAGAAGGGCTGAGGCGATGCCGAGACCGGCGAGCTGTGCGGTACCGAGATGGCCGACGATCGCGCTGTCGGCCATGACGAAAAGCGGCTCGGCGACGAGTGCGCCGAAGGCCGGGACGGCCAGTGTGACGATCTCTCGGTCGTGCCGCCGCCGGGTGGCCTCGGAGGTCGGGGGAGCCAGTGACATGAGCGCTAATCTAATCGTCCACAGGTAAGAGATGCAATTGCCAAGTGACCCTTACCTGGTGTTGCGCGGTCCGCACTGTCGCGCGCTGTTCGAAGCGATCTTGATCCGACTGGGAAAGTTTTTCTTCTGCACAGCCGGTGGATGGGAAAGGTGCAGGTCAGGGCCTATTGTGGAGAGGGATCGAGGGCTTGTTCACAGGGCTGTCCACCGCGTCGTGCACAGGTTTTGGGGGGTTCTCCACAGCATACGGACGGTCGTCCACATGGCCTGTGGATAACCAGATTGGCTGACGGTGCCCGCGGGCCTACCGTGGTCCGGCACCCGCTCCTTGTCACGGCCTCGGAAACCTCACAAAACCGACGCGTCCAGAACCGGAATGGGGCGTCCTAGTTGTCAGTGCCGTGCCGTAAAAAAGAGGGCATGGCGAGGTCCGCGGTGCGGACGGGAGGAGGTGGCTCGGTGAGCATTTCCGAGCCCTTGGACGATCCGTGGGCCGACGCCGGTCCCGGTGATCGTCTGCCCGCCTCCCGCCGACGGAGCGAGGGTGGCCGCGGCCGGGACGACCGGCACGACCGGGGCCGGGACAGCGGAGACTGGGAGGGCGGGGGCGCCACCTTCGAGCGGGTTCCTCCGCAGGACCTGGACGCCGAGCAGTCCGTGCTCGGCGGCATGCTGCTCTCCAAGGACGCCATCGCCGACGTCGTCGAGATCCTCAAGGGCCACGACTTCTACAAGCCCGCGCACGAGACGATCTATCAGGCGATCCTCGACGTCTACGCGAAGGGCGAGCCCGCCGACCCCATCACCATCGCCGCGGAGCTCACCAAACGCGGCGAGATCAACAAGGTCGGCGGCGCCTCCTATCTGCACACCCTCGTCCAGACGGTGCCGACGGCGGCGAACGCCGAGTACTACGCGGAGATCGTCCACGAGCGGGCGGTGCTGCGCCGGCTGGTCGAGGCGGGCACGCGGATCACGCAGATGGGATACGCGGCCGACGGCGACATCGACGAGATCGTCAACAGCGCCCAGGCCGAGATCTACGCCGTCACCGAGCAGCGGACCAGCGAGGACTACCTGCCGCTCGGCGACATCATGGAGGGTGCCCTCGACGAGATCGAGGCGATCGGGTCCCGTACCGGCGAGATGACCGGCGTCCCCACCGGCTTCACCGACCTGGACTCGCTCACCAACGGCCTGCACCCGGGGCAGATGATCGTCATCGCCGCCCGTCCCGCCATGGGCAAGTCGACCCTCGCCCTGGACTTCGCCCGTGCCGCGTCCATCAAGAACAACCTGCCCAGCGTCATCTTCTCCCTCGAAATGGGCCGCAACGAGATCGCGATGCGTCTGCTGTCCGCCGAGGCCCGGGTCGCCCTGCACCACATGCGGTCCGGCACGATGACCGACGAGGACTGGACCCGGCTGGCCCGCCGGATGCCGGATGTCTCGGCCGCGCCGCTCTACATCGACGACTCCCCGAACCTGTCGATGATGGAGATCCGTGCCAAGTGCCGCCGGCTCAAGCAGCGCAACGACATCAAGCTCGTGATCATCGACTACCTCCAGCTGATGCAGTCCGGCGGCAAGCGCTCCGAGAGCCGCCAGCAGGAGGTGTCGGACATGTCGCGAAACCTCAAGCTGCTGGCGAAGGAGCTGGAGGTCCCCGTGATCGCGCTCTCGCAGCTCAACCGTGGTCCCGAGCAGCGCACGGACAAGAAGCCGATGGTGTCCGACCTGCGTGAGTCCGGCTCCATCGAGCAGGACGCCGACATGGTCATCCTGCTGCATCGCGAGGACGCCTACGAGAAGGAGTCGCCGCGCGCGGGCGAGGCGGACATCATCGTCGGCAAGCACCGAAACGGCCCGACGGCGACGATCACGGTGGCCTTCCAGGGCCACTACTCCCGCTTCGTGGACATGGCACAGACCTGATCCACGCCAGGAGGCGGCGCTGACCCGGCCCGCGCCGCCGAAATGAACTCGACGCCGGTCCGCTCACCAGGTGGACTGAGTGCATGACGACATTCCAGGAAGAGCTGCTCCCCGCCACCCGGCGGGCGCTCCTGCATCGGATCGCGGTGGCCCAGTCCGAAGGCCGGGCGCCGTCCCTGGTGGCGGCGGTCGTGCGAGGCGGGCGGACCGTCTGGCACGGAGCGCGGACCTCGGTGGACGGGCATGGACCGGACGAGAACGTGCAGTACCGGATCGGCTCGATCACCAAGACGTTCACGGCCGTGCTGGTGCTCCGGCTGCGTGACGAAGGGCTGCTCGACCTCGGTGATCCGTTGGAAAAACACCTGCCGGGTACCGGGGCGGGGGAGGCGACCATCGCCGAACTCCTCGCGCACACCGGCGGTCTGGCGGCCGAGTCGCCGGCTCCCTGGTGGGAACGAACCCCGGGCTCACTGCGGCCGGAACTGAGCGATGTCCTCGGTGAGCAGCCCCTGGTGCATCCCGTCGGCCGCCGTCACCACTACTCCAACCCCGGCTACACCCTGCTCGGCGCACTGGTCGAGGAGCTCCGTGGTGCCCCCTGGGAGGAGGTGCTGCGACGGGAGGTGCTCGAACCTCTGGGCCTCGACCGCACGAGCGCTCAGCCGCAGTCGCCGCACGCCGGTGGCTGGGCGGTGCATCCCTGGGCCGACGCCATGCTCCCGGAGCCGCTGGAGGACCTCGGCCGGATGGCACCGGCCGGGCAGCTCTGGTCGACCACCGGCGACCTGGCCCGCTTCGCCGTGTTCCTGGCAGCCGGGGACGACCGGGTGCTGAGTACCGAGTCGGTACGGGAGATGCGCACCCCGGCGGCCCCCGCCGAGCCCGCCGACGTCCTGGACGGCGCCACCTACGGCCTTGGCCTGCAGATCCAGCGCCGCGACGGCAGGCTGCTCGTCGGGCACTCCGGCTCGCTGCCCGGCTTCCTGGCCAACCTCACCATCAGCGTGGACGACGATGTGGCGGCCGTCGTGCTGGCGAACTGCACCTCCGGCCCACTGCTGTCCGCCACCGGCGCCGACCTCGTCCGTATCGTCGCGGAGGCCGAGCCATGCATCCCCGAACCATGGCGTCCTCTGACCCAGGTCGATCCCTCTGTCCTGGAGTTGGCGGGCCAGTGGTACTGGGGCACACATCCCTTCGTGCTGCGGATGACGGCCGACGGAATGGTCTCGCTGGGACCACTGACCGGTGCCGGCCGCCGGGCCCGATTCCGCTCCAACGGCGACGGCACCTGGACCGGCCTGGAGGGCTACTACGTCGGAGAGCTGCTGCGGCCCGTACGGCGTCCGGACGGCACTGTGAGCCATCTGGACCTTGGATCGTTCGTGTTCACGCGTCAGCCGTACGACGAGACGGCTCCCGTCCCCGGCGGGGTGGACCCCGAGGGATGGCGGGGGATCGGTTAGCGGGCGAGAAGTCGGGGCGGTGTTTCACGTGAAACACCGCCCCTGTGCGATTACTCCGTTCGGCCTCAAGCCGCCGAGGTTCAGATTTCGAGCTTGAAGCCCACGTGTGAGGCGGTGAAGCCGAGCCGCTCGTAGAAGCGATGGGCGTCGATCCGTGAGGTGTCCGACGTCAGTTGGACCAACTGGCAGCCCTGGCGGCGGGATTCGTCGATCGCCCACTCGATGAACCGGGTGCCCAGTCTGCTGCCGCGCTCGTCGGCGTGGATACGCACGCCTTCGATGATCGACCGGGTGGCGCCGCGCCTCGACAAACCGGGGATGACCGTGAGCTGGAGTGTGCCGACGATGCGGCCTTCGCGGACGGCGACCACCAGCTGCTGGTTGGGATCGGCGCTGAGTCGCTCCAGAGCGCTCAGATAGGGCGCCAGGTCGTCCGGTGATTCCCGCTGGGCGCCCAGCGGGTCATCGGCGAGCATGCCGACGATGGCCGGGATGTCGTCGGCGACCGCGGTGCGTATGTCAAGGTCTCCCATGCCCGCAGCCTATGCGGGTGCGTGCAGCGACTCCACGGCCCGGACCAGAGGAGCCAGCTCCGGGTTTCTGGCCGCCTCGTCGAGGGCTTCGCGCAGCGCCGTGTCGTTGGTGGGGCGAGCCTCCTCCAGGAGAAGCAGGCCGGCCTCGGTGACGTTCGTGTAGATGCCGCGCCGGTCGGTCGGGCAGAGATAGCGCTCGAGGAGGCCGCGGTCCTCCAGGCGGGTGACCAGTCGGGTGGTGGCGCTCTGGCTGAGGACGACCGCGTCGGCGACCTGCTTCATCTGCAGATGGCCCCCTTCGCCGTCGTGCTGCCGGCTGAGGACGTCGAGCAGGGAGTACTCGCGGACGCTCAGGTCGTGTTTGGCCTGCAGGGCGCGCTCGATGTGTGCCTCGATCCTCCCGTGCAGCAGGGAGAGGGCGCACCAGCCCTGGGCAAGGGCGGTGAGTGCGGGGTCCGTCGCTGTCATTGGCGTTCTTCCTCCGTCCCGGAGCGGCTGAACCCAGGATAGAGCAGGTGTGCAATATCCCTCGCTTGCATGTAGTCCGCGTCTGCAACTATTGTTGACGCACGCAAAGCGCACCTGCAATCGTCTGGGAAGGTCGTACCTCCATGCCTCTCGCGCTTCTGGCCCTCGCGATCGGGGCCTTCGGAATCGGAACGACCGAGTTCGGGATCATGGGCCTGCTGCCCGAGGTCGCGGGTGACTTCGGGGTCTCCATCCCGACCGCCGGCCTGCTCGTCACCGGTTACGCACTCGGTGTGGTGATCGGCGCACCGCTGATGACCGTGCTGGGCACGAGGGTTCCCCGCAAGCGGATGCTGATGCTGCTGATGGGCTTCTTCATCGCCGGCAACCTGCTGACCGCCGTGGCCCCCGTCTTCGCCGTCATGCTGATCGGCCGGGTGGTCGCCTCTCTCGCCCACGGCGCCTTCTTCGGCATCGGCTCGGTCGTGGCGGCCGACCTGGTCGCACCGAGCAAGAAGGCAGGGGCCATCGCGATGATGTTCACCGGCCTCACCGTCGCCAACGTCGTCGGCGTCCCGCTCGGCACCCTCGTGGGGCAGCACGCCGGCTGGCGCGTCACCTTCGGCATCGTCGCCGCCCTCGGCGTCGTCGGCCTGGCCGGCATCGCCAAGCTGGTCCCCGAACTGCCCGGCCCGCAGGGCGTGCACCTGCGGCACGAACTGGCCGCCTTCAAGAACACCCAGGTCCTGCTCGCCATGGCGATGACCGTCCTGGGCTTCGGCGGGGTCTTCGCGGCCATCACCTACATCGCGCCGATGATGACCCACGTCACCGGCTTCGCCGACGGCTCCGTCACCTGGCTGCTGGTCCTCTTCGGCCTCGGCATGGTCGCCGGCAACCTCGTCGGCGGCAGGTTCGCCGACCGCGCCCTGATGCCCATGCTGTACGTGTCCCTGGGCGCCCTGGCCGTCGTCCTCGCCCTCTTCACGCTCACCGCGCACAGCAAGATCGCGGCCGCGGTGACCGTCGCCCTGATCGGCGCCCTGGGCTTCGCCACCGTCCCGCCGCTCCAGAAGCGCGTCCTCGACCAGGCGCACGGCGCCCCCACCCTGGCCTCGGCCGTGAACATCGGCGCCTTCAACCTCGGCAACGCCCTGGCCGCCTGGCTCGGCGGCATCGTGATCGCCGGCGGCTTCGGCTACACCTCCCCCAACTGGGTCGGCGCCGCCCTCGCCGCGGCCGCCCTCGTCCTCGCCTTCCTGTCGGCCGCGCTGGAGCGCCGCGACAGCGCCCCGAGCGCGGTGGTCGCCAGTGGCACGCCCGTCGGACAGACGGCGTCGGTCCACCACTGACCGCCCGCAATCTCACCGCGCCTCAGCACCATCCAAGGAGAACCATGAGCACCACCACCCTCGCGCCGATCACCATCCAGGACGCCGAGTTCCTGATCGCCGAGGCCGGCCGAGCCGCCGAGGCAGCAGGGGTCACCGTCAGCGTCACCGTCCTGGACGCCGGAGGCCATCTGCTGGCCTTCCGACGGGACGACCGCGCCGTGCTCATCTCGGGTGAGACCAGCACCCGCAAGGCCTACACGGCGCTCCAGCTGAACACCCCCACCGCCGACCTCGTCGACGCCGTCCAGCCCGGCGGCCTCTTCCACACCCTGCCCACCGCGCTCGACCGGCCGCTGCTGTTCATCGCGGGCGGTGTCCCCGTCCAGCGGGACGGCCGGCTCGTCGGGGCGATCGGTGTCGGCGGCGGTGCGCCCGACCAGGACCACGGGTTCGCCTCCACCGCGGTACAGGCACTCGCCTGACAGCAGCCCCGCTCGACGTGGAACGCCGGCTCCCCCAGGGGAGCCGGCGTTCCACGTGTCGAAGGCCTCTCAGCCCACCGCGACCGTCAGCGGCGCGAACCGCCGTGTCCAGTCCCCCGGCAACTCCGCGATGCCGTAGGTCATCACGGAGTTCATGGCGACGGAGGCCAGCCCTCGCGCCTTCGCCCAGGCCAGCAGTTCCTCGTGCCGGACGTCGATGTCGGTACGGAGCGGTCGATCGGTGTGAGCGGCGAGCGAGGCGATCAGGGACTTCGCCGTCTCGGTGTCACGGGCGATCAGCGGCCCGACGACATGCGTGTCCATATTGGGCCAGGCGGCCGCGTACCCGACGATGCGCCCGTCGTCCACGGCGACGCGCAGCAGGTCCGAGAACGCGGGCAGCCGGGTGATGAGAAGGGTGCGGTCGACTCCGAACACCTCCTCGTCCAGCCGGAGGATGGAACCGAGGTCCTCCGCGGTGGCCGGCCGGGTTGCCACCCGGGGCTCGGCTCCGCCCCGTGAGAAGGGCCCGGACAGCATCTCCGAACGTCCCGTGACCTTGAACCCCAGCTCCTCGTAGAGCGGACGGCCGTACGGCGTCGCGTACAGGGTCAGGGGAGTCGTCCCCATCGCCGAGACGATGTGCCGCATCAGGCGGCGCCCGATGCCCTGGCGGGCGTGCCGTTCGGCGACCAGCACCATGCCGATCGCACCCAGATGCGGGCGTTCCCTCGGGCCGTACTCCGTAGTGACGCAGGCGGCGACCAGGCCTCCGCCGGGGTCGTCGATGCCGTATCCCCGCCCGGCTGTGAGGAGCAGGCGCCACTTGTGTTCCTCACGGGGCCACCCCCGATCCTCGGACAAATCGGCGCAGGCGCTGAGATCGCGTGGCATCAGTCGGCGAATGGGCAGAGGAGCGTCGGAAGGAGTTGACACGCAGGTCAGGCTTGCCGACCGAGCCCCCTGGCGTCCACCTGTTTCAGGGCACACGCACCTGCTTTTGGCCATGTCGTAGCCCCAGGCACACCCCCTGGACAGACCCGAGACGTTTCACGTGAAACATCGCTTTATGGCAGCCGTCCGCGGCCGCTCCGAGGGGCAGTGACTGCTTGCCGTTAGCCTCGGGGGCATGGCGCGACTTCATCTCTTCGATCTCGACGGCACATTGCTGCACGGCACTTCCGCACCCGTCGAGATTTCCCGTCAACTCGGTCTGGAAGCAGAGACCATGGAGCTGGACCGGGCGATTTCAGCGGGACGGATAGATCCGCCGGAGTATGCGACGCGGGTGTACACCCTGTGGGCCGAGCTGACCGACGCGCAGGTGACGGCAGCATTCGACGGCGCGCCGTGGCTCGCCCGTATCCGGGACGTCTGGGCCGAGATCAGGGGATCGGGGGACTACTGCGCGGTGGTCTCGCTGTCGCCCTCGTTCTTCGTGGAGCGTCTGCTGGACTGGGGAGCCCATGCGGCCTTCGGATCGCGCTTCCCGGCGGTACCGTTCGTGGAGCCCGTGGATCCGGCGGGAGTGCTCACCGCAGCCGCCAAGGTGACCATCGCGGACCGCCTGTGCGAGCAGTTCGGGGTCGGCCGGGCGGACTGCGTCGCCTACGGCGACTCGATGTCGGACCGGGACTTGTTCGCCGCGGTTCCGGTGTCCGTGGCGGTCAATGCGGACGGACATCTCGCCGGTCTGGCGACGTACTCCTACACGGGCAGGGATCTATGGGATGCCTATGAATTGGCGCGCGGCGCCCGGTAATTGAGGGAACCTATGGTTCGCCCGTTGCCAGATTCAAGGGGGAGACAGGGGGGACTTGTGCGCGCGGCGACGGCCGGTAGGGTCGACTCCGGTTAATGTCCGGGGCTGGACGCTTCCGCGGGAGTGATTGCGGCCCATGTCACACTCTCGCCTTACTTGTCCGTACACGGGGAATCGCGGGTTGAATGTGGTCGTGTCGGCCACGGGGCCCGACCGGGGAGAGCTAGCCGTCAACGGGGGAAAGCAAGCACCTTCCGAGTGAAGTGCGCAGACCGACCGCAAGATGTTCGAGGCGAGGGCACACCATGGACGCTCCGACCACCACGTCGGCGGGCAACGACGGGGCCGGCGGAGGCCACTGGTTCGCCCCCCACGACAGGCCCGCGTTCCACCCCTCCGCCGGGCCTCCGGTCGTGCCGCCGGGCGGCGGGCAGGAAACGCCTCAGAGCCGTCCTCCCGTGCCCGCGGAGCCCCGGGAGCGAATACGGCCGTCGGCGGAGCCGCCGCGCCTTCAGGGGGCCGCTCAGGCCCCGCCCGGTGGGCAGCCCGTGGCGCCCGGCCCCTTCGGGCCTCCGGCCGGGCACCCCGCACCCGGCACCTTCGAGCAGCGCGTCCCGCCACAGCGCAGTACACAGCAGACGCAGGGCGCCTCCCCGGACGCGATCCGAATCCGCGGCACCATGGCCGAGGTCGGTCCGATCGCCGACAAGGTCACCTCGTACTTCTACGCGCTGCTCTTCGTCCGCCACCCCGAACTGCGTTCACTGTTCCCCGCCGCCATGGACACCCAGCGGGACCGGCTGCTGAAGGCGCTGCTCACCGCGGCCGAGCACATCGACAACACGCCCGTCCTGGTCGAGTACCTGCAGAACCTGGGCCGCGGTCACCGCAAGTACGGCACCAGGCCCGAGCACTATCCTGCCGTCGGCGAGTGCCTCATCGGCGCGCTGAGCAGGTACGCCTCGGGCATCTGGGACCCCGAGACAGAGGCGGCCTGGGTACGGGCGTACACGACGATGTCCCAGGTGATGATCGACGCGGCGGCCAGGGACGAGTTGCGCGCTCCGGCGTGGTGGCACGCGGAGATCGTCGCCCATGACCTCAGGACCGCGGACGTCGCGGTGCTCACGGTCCGTCCGGACCAGCCGTATCCCTTCCTCGCCGGGCAGTACACGAGCCTGGAGACAGCCTGGTGGCCGCGGGTGTGGCGGCATTACTCCTTCGCCTCCGCGCCCCGCTCGGACGGCCTGCTCATGTTCCATGTGAAGGCCGTCCCCGCCGGCTGGGTCTCCAACTCGCTGGTACATCGCGCCCGCCCTGGTGACGTCGTCCGCCTCGGCCCGCCCGGCGGCTCGATGACCGTCGACCACACGAGGGACAACGGGCTGCTCTGTCTGGGCGGCGGCACCGGCATCGCACCCATCAGGGCGATGGTCGAGGAGATCGCCGAACGCGGCGCGCGCCGCCCGGTCGAGGTGTTCTACGGGGCCCGCACCGACCACGATCTGTACGACATCGACAACCTGCTCCGGCTCCAGCAGATCCATCCCTGGCTCGCGGTCCGGGCGGTCGTCGACCAGCAGGCGCACCTCCAGCTCCCCGACGCCATCCGTGGGTACGGCCCGTGGATCGATTACGACGCCTATCTCTCCGGCCCGCCCGGAATGATCCGTAACGGGATCACCGCGCTGCGGGACGTCGGCATCCCCGCACACCGCATCCGGCACGACTCGGTCGAGGAACTGGTCGTCGTCGGCGACTGATCCCTCATCCGAGGTCCGGGGCGTGCATGGCCCGCACACCCTCGATGTTGCCGTCCAGGTAGTGCCGCAGTGACAGCGGTACGAGGTGCACGGAGGCGATCCCCACCCGGGTGAAGGGCACGCGCACGATCTCGTACTCGCCGATGGGCTCGTCGACTTCGGGGCCGTGGCGCAGGGCCGGGTCCATGGACTCCAGCCGGCAGACGAAGAAGTGCTGCACTTTCACACCGGTCGCGCTGCCGTTGTCGCCGATGTGTTCCACGGTGTCCACGAAGCAGGGCACCACGTCGGTGATCTTCGCGCCGAGCTCCTCGTCCACCTCGCGGTGCAGGGCGTCGACGACGGTGGCGTCCTCCGGCTCGACCCCGCCACCGGGGGTGAGCCAGTAGGGATCGACACCAGGCTTGGTGCGCTTGATCAGAATCAGGTTGTCGCCGTCCAGGAGGACGGCACGGGCGGTGCGCTTGACCACGGGTCGGACGGTCATGGGAGGAATGTGGCCCAGCTGGTTCCACGTGAAACATCGCGAGGCGCCACCGTGCGGACGCATCGCGTTAACTCAGCAGGACATGCTCAGCCCCAGTCCGAGGCCGCGTGCTGAAGCCACTCGTGCGCCCGTGCCACATGGGGCATGGCGAGTGTGCCGGTGCGCACCACGAGGAAGTACGTCCGCAAGGGGGGCACAGCGGGATCGTGCAGTGCCACGACCTCCCCGCGCTCCAGAGCGGCCGTACACAGATACCGGGGCAGTACGGCGAGGCCGGCACCCGCGACCGTACAGGCGAGCACCGCGCGCAGATCGGGCACCACGACCGTGCCCGAGGCGGCCGGACGCGTGTCGAAGACGGAACCCCAGTAGCGCGAGACGAACGGCAGCGACTCATGGACCTCGACGACCGGCAGGTTCTCCAGGGCTGCCGAGCCCTTGCCACGTACGGCGTCGGTGCCGATCTCCTCGGACCAGCGTGGAGCGGCGACCAGTACATGCTCCTCGTCGCAGAGCGCGGTCGCGGTGAGCAGGGCACCGCGCGGCCGGACCGTACTGATGGCCAGGTCATGGTGACCGGCGGACAGCCCCTCCAGGGTCTCCTCGGCGTTCCCGAACGAAGCGCGCAGCGCGAAGCCCTGGCCGTCGTCACCGGCGAGCTCCGTGAGTGCGGGAAGGGCACGCTCGGCGGTGAACTCGGGCGGGCCGGCGAGATGCAGGGTGCGCACCGAGGAGTCGTCGTCGAGGCCGCGTTCCGCTATCTCCACGAGGGCGTCGAGATGCGGGGCGGCCTTGTGGGCGAGTTCGTCGCCGATGGTCGTGGGGGTCACCCCACGGGCCTGGCGCAGGAAGAGCGGGCGGCCCAGCTGTCGTTCCAGGGTCCGGATCTGGGAGGTCACGGCCGGCTGTGAGAGTCCGAGCAGGGCCGCGGCGCGGGTGAAGGAGCCGGCCCGGTGCACGGTGACGAACGTGCGCAGCAAGGCCAGATCCATCGCACACCCTCCCGTTCGCCCTGCCCCTTTTCCGGCCCCCGGGCAGGTCCCCAACTATAAATAAGTCGATAGGTCTCTGTCGCTACAGTGATTGGACACTGACGCAGAGTCAACTAGCCTTGGTCGCGCGGTTCTTGGCGCGCGAGAACCGGGACGGTCCGAGCCACGAGGGGGGAGGCTCGGACCGTCCGTTATGCGTAGCCGGATCCGTGGAGGCGTCCGTAATCCGGTCACCGGTCCGACTCGTCGAGTGCGCGCAGCACATCGGCCACGAGATCTTCGGGATCCTCCGCACCGACCGACAGCCGGATGAAGCCCTCCGGTACGTCGTCCCCGCCCCAGCGTCGCCGCCGCTCGGCCGTGGAACGCACCCCGCCGAAGCTCGTGGCATCGTCGACCAGCCGCAGGGCCTGAAGGAAACGCTCGGCACGCGCGCGCGTGGGCAGCGTGAAGGAGATCACCGAGCCGTAGCGGCGCATCTGCTGCGAGGCGATCTTGTGTGCGGGATCGTCGGACAGCCCGGGATAACGCAGGCCGGTCACCTCGGGCCGCTCGCGCAGTGCCTCCGCGAGCAGCAGGGCGGTCGCGTTCTGCCGGTCCACCCGCAACTGGATGGTGGCGAGGGAGCGATGGGCCAGCCAGGCCTCCATGGGCCCGGAGATCGCCCCGATGATCTTGCGCCAGCGGCGTACGGCGGCCATGGCCGCCGCGTCGCGCCCGGCGACGTACCCCAGCAGTACGTCCCCATGGCCGGTGAGCTGCTTGGTGCCGCTGGCCATGGAGAAGTCGGCACCCAGCGCCAGCGGCCGCTGCCCGAGCGGGGTGGCGAGGGTGTTGTCGACGGCGACGAGGGCGCCACGCGCGTGTGCGGCCTCGGCGAGGCGCCGGATGTCGCAGACGTCGAGCCCGGGGTTGCACGGCGTCTCGATCAGCAGCAGCTTCGCCCCGTCCAGGGCGTCGAGCTGGGCGTCGCCGGCGGTCGGTGCGGTGCGCACCTCGATGCCGTACGCCTCCAGCTGGGCGCGGACCAGGGGCAGCACCTGATAGCCGTCGGAGGGCAGCACGACCGCGTCCCCGGCGCTCAGCTGCGAGAAGAGCACCGCCGCGACGGCCGCCACACCGGAGGCGAACACCAGCGTCTCGACGTCCGCCTCACCGGGCGCCTCCAACTCGCCGATGGCCCGCTCCAGATGGGTCCAGGTCGGGTTCTCGTCGCGCCCGTAGGCGTACGGTCCGCTCACCTCGCCCGGCAGATGGAAGTGCGCGGCGAAGACCGGCCCGGGCAGGGTCGGCTCGTTCTTGACCGGCTCGGGCAGCCCCGCGCGCACCGCCCGCGTGCCCTCGCCCATGGCCGCCTCGCTCATGCCGCCGTTCCCTCCACTTCGTCCCGCACCGCGGCGAGCAGCCCCTCGCTCGCCGCCTCCACCATCTCAAGGCACTCCTCGAAGCCGTCCAGACCGCCGTAGTACGGATCCGGTACGTCGAGGTCGTCGCCTGCCGCCGGGTCGTAGGAGCGCAGCAGACGCACCTTGCGCGCGTCCTCCTCGGTGGGGGCCAGCCGCCGCAGGGCCTTGAGGTGACCGGAGTCCAGGGCGATCACGAGGTCGAGCCGGCCGAACCAGGACGCCTGGAACTGGCGGGCGGTGTGGTCGCTGCCGTAGCCGTGCTCCGCGAGGACGCGGACGGTGCGGGGGTCGGCGCCGTCGCCCTCGTGCCAGCCGCCGGTGCCGGCGCTGTCGGCCTCGACACGGTCGTCGAGCCCGGCCTCGGTCACGCGGGCGCGGAAGACGGATTCGGCCATCGGGGAACGGCAGATGTTGCCGGTGCAGACGAAGCAGACGCGGTAGGTCATCGGGTGCTCAGTCCGAGTCGGGAAGGACCATGTTGAGGGCCCAGGACACGATCGAGATGATCAGACCGCCCAGGACGGCCGTCCAGAAGCCCTCCACGTGGAAGCTGAGGTCGAGCTTGTCGCACACCCACGACGTCAGCAGCAGCATCAGCGCGTTGACCACCAGGGTGATCAGGCCGAGGGTGAGGATGAACAGCGGGAAGGTCAGGACCTTCACGATCGGCTTGACCAGGAAGTTCACCAGGCCGAAGACCAGGGCGACCAGGATCAGCGTCCAGACCTTCTTGGCGGTGCTGTCGCCGGTCAGGGTGATCTTGTCGAGCAGCCACACGGCGACCGCCAGGGCGCCCGCGTTGGCGATCGTCTTGACTACGAAATTCTTCATGTGTCTGATCGTGGCAGAAGAGATCGGATGCAAATAGTGAGGCGAGGGCGACAACTGAGATGAAGGCATTCCGGCTGGACGAACTGGAGGCGGAACGCGCCGCCAACGACGGGGCATACCTGCAGTTCCTGCGGGAACGGAACATGTCGGTCGGTCTCTACGCCCTCGACGCGGGCTCGCACGACCCGCAGCAGCCGCACAACCAGGACGAGGTCTACTTCGTCGTCAGCGGCCGCGCCGCGATCACCGTCGGCATGGAGACCACGCAGGTGGCGCGCGGCAGCGTGGTGTACGTTCCGGCCGGGGTGGCCCACAAGTTCCATCACATCAGCGAGGATCTGAGGGTTCTGGTCGTCTTCTCTCCCCCCGAGGCCTGACCTCGGCTCTAGGGGTTCCCTAGGGGAAGGGTCAGGGGAGGACAAGGGATCAGGGACCTCCGAACGGCCCCCTCGCGGCTCTAGCATCGAGTGCAGGACATCGCATCGTGCGGGACGCACGAGACCGTACGTGCCGGAGCGCACCAGAAAGCGGAGGACAGGGCAATGCGAGAGATCTTCACGGGTCTGCCGTGGTGGGTGAAGTGGATCGCGGTGCCGGTCATCGCGCTGGTCGTGTTCGGCGGCCTGATCACGGCCGTGATCAGCTGGGTGGTCTTCCTGCTCTTCAAGCTGCTGATCTTCGTGGCGCTGGTCGGCGGACTGATCTACATCGTGCGGAAGTTCATGTCGAACTCCTCGTCGAAGAGCGACTGGTGAGGACCGTGGGAATCGGTGGCCGGTAACAGGAATCACCGGTTCCCTCGGGGGAGGGAAGTTTCCCGTACAGCCGGACCGGGAGCGGTGGCGGACGGTTAGAGTCGCTGACCCCCTCGCGCTCCGGGAGTGACCCTTGGCCACGCTTGACGCCGCCCCCGCACCCACGGAACATCCAGCACCCCCCGCCCAACGACGTTCCAGCACACCCCCCGTGCAGCGGCCGGCCGGCCCGGTCGACCCCGCACAGCCACACTCGGCCACGCTCATCGGCTCCGTGCAGCGCGCGATGCGCCTGCTGGAGTGCGTCGCCGGACACGCGCACGGCGCACCCGCCAAACAACTGGCCCGGGAGACCGGCCTCGCGCTGCCCACCGCCTACCACCTGCTGCGCACCCTCGTTCACGAGGGCTACCTGCGCCGCGACAAGGGGCTGTTCTTCCTCGGTGAGGCGGCGGAGCGGCTGAGCAGCAGCGGGGCGCAGCAGAAACGTCGCAGCGCGGTCGCCGACACCCTCGCCCACTGGCGCGATTCGATCGGTGTCCCGGTGTACTACGCCATGTACCGGGACGGCGAGATCGAGGTCATGTGCGTCTCCGACTCCCCGGGGACTCCGGCGGTCGAGGAGTGGGCCGGCTTCCGCGAGACCGGGCACGCGCACGCCATCGGCCAGTGTCTGCTCTCCCAGCTGGACGAGGACGTCCGCCGCGACCATCTCGGCCGCTATCCGGTGCGACCCCTCACCCCGTACACGGTCCGTGACGACCAGACCCTGCTGCGGCGGCTGGAGCGGACGCGGCGGATGGAACCGGTGGTGGAGCGCCAGGAGTACGCACTGGGGACGGTGTGTGCGGCGATCCCCCTCACCGTCGGCACCACGGCCGCCACGATCGCCGTCTCCCTCCCTCTCCACCAGGCCGACCGGCTGCTGCCCGCCGTCCGGCAGTTGCAAGGCGAAGTGGGCCGGCATCTGGGGTCCCTGGCGATCGCTATCAGTATCTGAAAACTCACTCCTTGTGATCTCCCGTGTACTTTCAGCAAGATTTGACCACCATCAAGGGATAAATCCCGGCCAGTCGGTGTCATATGACGGGGTAGGCAATGCGCGAGTCCGTACAAGCAGAAGTCATGATGAGCTTTCTCGTCTCGGAGGAGCTCTCCTTCCGCATCCCCGTGGAGTTGCGCTACGAGACCTGTGATCCCTATGCCGTCCGGCTCACCTTCCACCTGCCCGGGGATGCGCCGGTGACCTGGGCCTTCGGCCGGGAGCTGCTGATCGACGGGGTGGGGCGGCCGTGCGGCGAGGGCGATGTGCACATCGCGCCCGCCGATTCCGAGGTGCTGGGCGAGGTGCTGATCCGGCTTCAGGTCGGCGGCGACCAGGCGGTGTTCCGGTCCTCCGCACCTCCGTTGGTGGCTTTCCTCGACCGTACGGACAAGCTGGTGCCGCTCGGCCAGGAGGGTTCACTCGCCGACTTCGACGCCCACCTCGACGAGGCCCTGGACCGCATCCTGGCCGAGGAACAGAGCGCCGGCTGAAGCGTTACGGCACGGGGCGCACGCCGCTCCGCCGAGCCGCGTGAGGACGCGCAGGAACGCTTCTGCGCGTCCGGTGCGAGGCCCCTGCCGGCACGCTTCTTCTCATGCGGACCGTCCGTGCCTCACCTCGTGCCTCGTGGACGGCCTCCTCCCGGGCCGTCCACCGCGCCTCACCGCTTCCGGCGCCGTCCCCGTCCGGCCCGTGCCGCGGTCGGCGCGGGCTCCACGGACACGGCTGTCTCCGTGCCCGGCCGGTCGGCGGACACCACCAGGGCCGCGAGCAGCGTGGTGACCGGCACCGAGGCGACCAGGCCGATCGAGCCGACCAGGGTGCGCACGATCTCCTCGGCGACCAGCTCGCTGTTGGCGACCGTGGCCACACTGCTCTGCGCGATCGAGAAGAGCAGCAGCAGCGGCAGCGCGGCACCCGCATAAGCCAGAACGAGGGTGTTGACGACGGACGCGATGTGGTCACGGCCGATGCGGATGCCCGCCCGGTACAGCCCGCGCCAGCCCATGGTCGGGTTGGCCTCGTGCAGTTCCCAGACGGCCGAGGTCTGGGTCACCGTCACGTCGTCCAGGACACCCAGCGAGCCGATGATGACACCGGCCAGCAGCAGACCGCTCATGTCGATCGACGGGTACAGGCCGTGGATCAGGCCGGTGTTGTCGTCGGTGTTGCCGGTGAGCGCGGCCCAGTCGATGAACTCCGAGCCGAGCAGTCCGATCAGGCACAGCGAGACCAGTGTGCCGAGCACGGCCACCGAGGTCCGGGCCGACAGCCCGTGGCAGATGTACAGGGCGATCAGCATGATGGCGCTCGACCCGACCACCGCCATCAGCAGCGGGTTCGATCCCTGCAGGATTCCCGGCAGGATGAACAGGGTCAGCACCAGGAAGCTGACCGCCAGCGCGACCAGCGCCATCACACCGCGCAGCCGGCCCACCACCACCACGGCGAGCGCGAAGATCCCGGCCAGCAGCGCCATCGGGAACTTCCGGTTCACGTCGGTGACGGAGTACTGGAGGTCCTTGGGCGCGGAGGGCTCGTACGCGGCCACGACCTTCTCGCCCTCGTGCAACTGCCGCGACTGGTCGGGCTGCACGATCTCGGTGAAGGTACGGCCCTTGTCCTTGCCGGCGTCGACCCGGACCGTGGCCTTCTTGCAGGTGTCTCCCTCCTCCTTCGAGGAAGTGCCGTCGGCGGTGGAGGTGTCTCCGGCCGAGCCGCCGCCGGAGGCGTTGACCGACTTGCAGCTGACCGAGACGACCTTGGTGACCGTCGCCGCCTGCGTCTGGCGGTCGAAGCCGACGCCGGTGCGCTCGTGCGGCGGGGCACCGCCGGGCCACAGCACCACCAGGCCGACCGCGACCGCGGCGGTGAAGGGGATCAGGATCGCCGCGATGACCTTGCGCAGATGCTTGGAGACGGGTGCGGCGGGGCCGTGGCTGTGGCTGTGCCCGTGCGAGTGGCCGTGACCACCGCCGGGCCCGGAGCCGCTCTGGCCGGTGCTCGGACCGGGCGCATGGCCATGGGGCCGGCCGTTGGCCGCATGGCCATGGGCCTCTCCGTGGCCGTGACTGTGACCGGGGGCCTGGCCGTTGTCGTGATGGTGGGTGTGGCTGAGGGCGTGCCCCTGGTCGTACTGCTCGCCCTGACCGTGGGTGTGTCCGTCACCGGCACCATGGCCCCCGTGGCCGGGTCCGCCGCCCTGCGCGGCGCCGTTGCCGCGCCGCGGCTCGGGCGGCGGATAGGGGTGCTGCTGTGTCGAGGTCACCGCCCGATCATCGCAAGAACGGCAGGGGCCCTCTGTTCACCGCGCCCGAATTGACGCTAGCGTGGAGGCACCTTTGCACACGCGGGAGCTCGGAGCACCGGGCTGAGAGGGCGCTGACCTCCGTATTCGCGATGTTTCACGTGGAACGAGTGATGTTTCACAGGAAACGCCGCCCGACGGAAGCCGCTGCGTCGACCGCCGAACCTGTTACCGGGTAATGCCGGCGTAGGGAGTAGGTCTCATGACCAACAAGGACGCACGCACGCCTGCCTTCAGTCAGGACGAACAGCCCATTTCGGGTGAAAAGTCCCCGGAGGCCGGGAAGTCCATCGGCTGGCACAAGGGGTATGTCGAGGGCACCCGCCCCGATCTGCGGGTGCCGGTCCGTCAGGTGCACCTCACCAACGGGCAGTCGGTCACGCTCTACGACACCTCGGGCCCGTACACCGATCCGCTCGTCGAGACCGACGTCCGCAGGGGCCTGCCGCCGCTGCGGGAGAACTGGATCATCGCCCGCGGCGACACCGCCGAGTACGCGGGCCGGCCCGTCCGTCCCGAGGACGACGGGATCAAGCACACCTCGCCGCGTGGTGGCCTGCGCAACCTGGACGCGGTCTTCCCGGGCCGCCCGCGCCAGCCGCGCCGCAGCCGGGACGGCGAGGCGGTGACGCAGCTCGCGTACGCCCGCCGGGGTGAGATCACCCCGGAGATGGAGTACGTGGCCATCCGCGAGAACGTTTCTCCCGAGGTGGTCCGCGAGGAGATCGCGGCGGGCAGGGCCGTACTGCCCGCCAACGTCAACCACCCGGAGATCGAGCCGATGATCATCGGCAAGCGGTTCCTGGTAAAGGTCAACGCCAACATCGGCAACTCCGCGGTCACCTCCTCCATCGAGGAGGAGGTCGAGAAGATGACCTGGGCGACCCGCTGGGGCGCCGACACGGTCATGGACCTCTCCACCGGCCGCAACATCCACACCACCCGCGAGTGGGTGCTGCGCAACTCCCCCGTCCCCATCGGCACGGTGCCGCTGTACCAGGCCCTGGAGAAGGTCGACGGCAGGGCCGAGGAACTGACCTGGGAGATCTACAAGGACACGGTCGTCGAACAGGCCGAGCAGGGCGTGGACTACATGACCGTCCACGCGGGCGTACGCCTCCCGTACGTGCCGCTCACCGCCAACCGCAAGACCGGCATCGTCTCGCGCGGCGGCTCGATCATGGCGGCCTGGTGCCTCGCGCACCACAAGGAGTCGTTCCTGTACGAGAACTTCGAGGAACTCTGCGAGATCCTCGCCGCCTACGACGTCACGTACTCCCTGGGCGACGGCCTGCGCCCCGGCTCCATCGCGGACGCCAACGACGAGGCCCAGTTCGCGGAGTTGCGCACGCTCGGGGAACTCAACCGGATCGCGAAGCGTTTCCACGTACAGACGATGATCGAGGGCCCGGGCCATGTCCCGATGCACAAGATCAAGGAGAACATCGACCTTCAGCAGGAGATCTGCGATGAAGCTCCGTTCTATACGCTCGGCCCGCTGACCACGGACGTCGCACCGGCGTACGACCACATCACCTCCGGCATCGGTGCCGCGATGATCGCCTGGTGGGGCACGGCGATGCTCTGCTACGTCACACCCAAGGAGCACCTGGGCCTGCCCAACCGGGACGACGTCAAGACCGGCGTCATCACCTACAAGATCGCCGCCCACGCGGCCGACCTCGCCAAGGGCCACCCGGGCGCGCAGGAGTGGGACGACGCGCTGTCCGACGCCCGCTTCGAGTTCCGGTGGGAGGACCAGTTCAACCTCGCCCTGGACCCGGACACGGCCCGAGAGTTCCACGACGAGACCCTGCCGGCGGAGCCGGCGAAGACGGCCCACTTCTGCTCGATGTGCGGGCCGAAGTTCTGCTCGATGAAGATCTCGCAGGACATCCGGCGCGAGCACGGCGGGAGTCGGGACGAGGTCGAGGCGGGGATGGCTCAGAAGTCGAAGGAGTTCGCGGCTGCGGGGAACCGGGTGTATCTGCCGATCGCGGACTGAGGGCGGACCCGGGAGTGTGCCGGAGGCTCGGGAAGCGGGCTTCGGCACACGGCCCGGCCGTCGGGACCGCCCCGGCTACCGGGCTCGCCATGCCTCGGCGTGGGCCGGCACGTACGCGGCGAGTTCGGGTGGGTTCAGGTCGAGTGCGGTCACGGCGGTGAGGTCCAGCGGGATCCGGACCGGCTCGAAGTCGCCGGTGTCGGGGGCGTCCACCTCGGGGCCGTCGCGGCGGTCCTGGTCCATGTCCAGCAGGTCGGCGAGGAAGAAGTGCTGGGTGACGGTGAGCGTCCCGCCCGGTTCGGTCACGGTCAGGAGAGGCGTGGCGGGGCCGATCGTGGCGCCGATCTCCTCCATGACCTCGCGGCGCAGTGCCGCTTCGAGACCGGCGTCGTCGGGTTCTACGCCGCCGCCCACCGTCGTCCAGTACGGGGAGCCACCCGGCCATCCCCGGCGCAGGAGAACCAGGTGGTCACCGTCGAGCAGGACCACGCGCACCTTGTGACGGAGCTTCATGGACGGACCTTCATAGGGGGACGGCAGTGCCTTTCACGGGATCAGGACGAGCTTTCCGGTGGTGCGGCCGGCCTCGATCGCGCGGTGGGCCTCGGCGGCCTCGGACAGCGGGTAGGTGTCCTGGACGAGTATCCGCAGCCTGCCCGCCTCGATACGTTCCGTGATCCGTTCCAGCAGCTCACCGGAGGGGGCGGCAGTGACCCACACGTAGCGCATCCCGCGCTCGGCCGCCTGGCGTTCGTCCGTTCCCGGGTCGATCGACGCACCGACGAGCAGGCCGCCGGGGCGCAGCACATCCAGGGAGCGCGGCCCGTAGGACCCGCCGACCAGGTCCAGAACCGTGTCCACCGGAGCCACGGCGGACTCGAAGCCGGTGGTCGTGTAGTCGATCAGCTCGTCGGCACCCAGCCCGCGCAGCAGGTCGTGCCGGCCACCCCGGGCCGTGCCGATGACGTACGCCCCCAGCTCCTTGGCCAGCTGCACCGCGACATGGCCGACGCCACCGGCCGCCGCATGGATGAGCACCCGGTCACCGGGCCGGACCCGCGCCAGCACGGCCAGTGCCTGCCAGGCGGTCACCGCGGCGAGGGGGACGGCACCCGCGACCGCCAGATCGACGTTCCCGGGAGCGGGGGCCAGCGCCCCGGCCGGTACGGCGGTGAACTCTGCGTACGCACCGCGCCGGGAGACCGGCAGCATGCCGTACACCCTGTCGCCCGGGGCGAACCGTGTCACGCCCTCGCCGACCCGCTCCACGGTGCCGGCGACATCGTTGCCCGGCGTCCACGGCAGCTCGACCAGCTCCGGCACCCGGCCGGAGCGGAGCACCGCGTCGCCGGGATTCACCCCGGCCCCGGCGACCCGCAGCAGGACCTCTCCGGGGCCCGGCTCCGGTATGCCGGTCTCGGCGTACTCCAGCGTCTCGGGACCACCGAACACGGACTGGACGACGGCATGCATACGGGCGGACATCGGATCAGAGCTCCTCGGCGACGGGTAGCGGCAGGCCGCGGAGGGCAGCGGCGGGTCGCGGTCGTTGTGGTCGTTGTGGTGGCCGCGGCGGCCGCGGCGCGTTCCATGCTCGACCTCGGCAACTGCCCTGTGGAAGAAGGCACTTTCCTGATATCGAGGTTCCTCATGGATACCGGCTTCGACCTGAGAGAACACGGCGGCGTGGACGTCTTCCTGCGCGACTGCCCCACCCGTGCCGTGCTGGACGTGATCGCCGGCAAGTGGACCATGCTGGTGCTGGTGGCCCTTGCGGACGGCCGGCCCATGCGGTTCGCGGAGCTGCGCAGACGGCTGGACGGCGTGACGCCGAAGGTGCTGACGCAGACCCTGCGCGCGCTGGAGCGGGAGGGACTGCTGACGCGCACGGTGTATCCGACGGTGCCGCCGCGGGTCGAGTACCGGCTGACCCGGCTGGGCCGGGAGGCGGGCGGGCTCGTGCAGCGCATCACCGACTGGTCGCAGGCGAACGTGGCCGCCATGCAGGCGGCGCGGGAGGAGTTCGACGGGCGGGCTGCCCGTCAGCTCCCCGGCGCGGCCTCCTAGACCGGTTGTCCGGCCTGCGCCCCCTGGCCGGGGGCGCAAGCCGGGGTCATTCCGGCTGGTGTTCCGGGCCTCCGAAGTCCGGGCTGGTGTAGTCCGGGCTGGTGAAGCTCGGGCGGGGGGCGGGTGCGGCGCCGTCGTCGGTGCTGAAGCCGGGACGGTCGTAACCGAGCCGCGGCATCCGGCCCGCCGGGCTCGGCGGGGCGGTGCGCCGCAGTCCGGCCGTGCCGGTGTCGGTGGCCAGCGCTTCCCGCAGGAAGGGCAGGATGCCGCGCTCCAACAGGGCGTCCCGCCAGGCCTCGCGGGCCTTGGCCACCTCCCCGCCGGGTTCGCCGTAGGCTCCGGCCTCCAGCGAGGGGCTGTTGCGCAGTGCGGTGAGCAGCAGTCCCGCGCCGGCCATGATGATGGCGGCCGCGGTCACGACGCCGAACACCCAGCCCGCGGTGAGCATGGTCTGGGCGAACGCCGGTGCCGGGTCCAGCATCTTCAGGACGTAGCCGACGAGCAGGAAGATGGCGGCGGCGGTACCGGCGAGCACGGGCGCCAGGACCAGGGCGAGGGCGAAGCCTCCGGCGCCGGTGGTCTCGGCGGCCTCGCCGAGGGTGGTGGCGAGCCCCATCGCGCCGCCCGCGCCCGGCTCCACGGAGCCGGGTTCGTGGACGGCGGCCGGGGTGGACCGCGCCGGATTGCGCAGTTCCTCGCGGACCTTCACATAGTGCTGGTACTCGGTCGCCGCGGCCGCCGTGATCAGAGTGGTGGCGTTGAGCGCCATGGTGCGCAGCTGTTCGGTGTTCAAACGCTGGCCTATACCGGCCAGTTCGGGACGGTACTGGGCGGAGCGCAGCGCCTCGTCGAGGATCCGCTCGTACTCCTGGCGGTCCTCGCTGTGCAGGTGCTGCGGAACGCTGTTCATGTGCATCCCCCGATGCTCCGTAGGGCTGGTGGCTCGCACGGCGGCGAGCCGTCGGGCAGAAACGGAGGGGAGCCTGCTACGGATAAACCGATGGTAGAGCCGTTACGGCACGCGGTGACAGGGGGTTGCCGGAAATTGGGGATGTCCCGCGTGTGACGTCGGGGGGATCGAACAGCCCGGCGAAAGCTCAGTTGTCCAGCGGAAGTTGCCTCACCAGCAGCTTTCCGGCCATGGTCACGCCACCGTCCATGGCGATGGCGAGCCCGTCGGCGTAGACGTGCGGTCCCTCCACAACGGGGCCGTTGCCCTCTTCGCCCTCCTCGGAGCCGACTTCCCCCAGCAGATAGGGAATCGGGCTGTGTCCGTGAACGATGCGGGTGCCTCCGTACGTATCGAGAAGGGAACGGACGGCGTCTGCACCCCCCTCGTCGCGGAAGGAGAAGCGCTTGGTGAACTTGCGGAACAGATCCCACACCTCGTCCGCGTCATTACGCGTGATGGTCTCGCGGACCGTGTCGTTGACCGCCTCGATCGAGTCGCCGTAGTCGAGGTAGGCGGTGGTGTCGGAGTGGACCAGCAGATAGCCGTCGACCTCCTCGACGGCGTCCAGGCGGGCCATCCACTGCAGGTGGTGGTCCTGGAGCCGGTCCATGTCGGTCTTCTGGCCGCCGTTGAGCAGCCAGGCCGCCTGGAAGGTGGCGGTGCCCGCGCCGGAGTTGACGGGGGTGTCGCCGAACCGCTTGGCGCCGAGCAGCAGCAGCTCGTGGTTGCCCATGAGGGCCTTGCAGTAGCCGCCGGCCGCGGCCGCCTCGGCGGACAGCCGCATCACCAGGTCGATGACGCCGATGCCGTCCGGACCCCGGTCGGTGAAGTCGCCGAGGAACCACAGCCGGGCGGTGCCCGCACACCACTGCCCGTCCGCGTCGATCAGACCCTGCTCGCGGAGCGCGGCGAACAGCTCGTCGAAGTAGCCGTGCACGTCACCGACCACGAACAGCGGGCCGGGGCCGTTCCCGGGCTGCGCGGCGGGGCCGGCGGCCGGTTCGACGGGCGTCTGGAGCGTGTCGCCGCGGTGGATGACCGGCAGGTCGCGCTGGGTGGGTGTGTACCCGTCCGGATATCCCTCGGGGTACATGTCGTCGAGCGGTGGGACGACGTCGCCGGGGTGGGTGCTGGGGGCGTACGGACCGGTCTCGTTGACGTACCCGGGCACCCGGAAGTCGCGCAACGTCGCCGTCCGCTCCGCCTCGGGTCCCTGACCGGCCCCCTGAGTCATCAGACCCCTCCACCATCGCGCCGCATCTGCACCGCTTCGGACTGCCTGGTCGCAGCGGCCCGCGGTGTCGTGGGCCCATCATAGGAATGCCCGTCGCGCCGTGTGATGACCCAGGGGTGGTGAATCCGGGCAGGACTCCGGTTCAGCGTGGCTTTCGCCCCGGTTGGGCAGGGGTTCGACCCCGTACCGTTCAGCTGCCGGCCGCCGTCCGATGCCGCCCGGCAGCTGTGCCGTCCCGCTCTTCGCACGCCCGTGCTACTCCTCCTCCGGTGCCCGCGGCGGGCTGACCGTGGTGCGCTGGGTGCGTCGCTGGGAGGAGGTGCGCACGATCAGTTCGGTCGGTATCACCTGCTCGACCGGCTGGTCCGACTCGACCCCCTCGATCGCGTCGATGAGCAGCTGCACCACCGCCGTGCCGATGCGGCGCGGCTTCAGGGAGAGCGTGGTGATGGGCGGCTCGGTGTTGGCGTACACGGTCGACTCGCTGCAGCACACCAGGAGCAGGTCGTCGGGGACGCGCAGCCCGTAGCGGCGGGCGGCGGCGAGCAGGTCGGTGCCGTTGGGGTCGAAGAGGCCGTAGACGGCGTCGGGGCGGTCCGGGCGGGCCAGCAGACGGTCGGCGGCGACCGCGCCCGCGCACGGGTCGTGCGCCGGGTAGGCCTCGTAGACCGGGTCCTGGCCGACGCGCTCGCACCAGCGCAGGTAGGCGGTGGTCGACAGGTGCGTGTACGTGTCCGTCGTGGTGCCCGTGAGCAGGCCGATCCGGCGGGCGCCCGCGGCGGCGAGATGGTCGAGGATGCCGAGGACGGCGGCCTCGTGGTCGTTGTCCACCCAGGCGGTGACCGGGAGGGAGCCGGCCGGGCGGCCGTCGGAGACCACCGGCAGGCCCTGCCGTACCAGTTCGCTGACCACCGGGTCCTGGTCGGAGGGGTCGATGACGACCGTGCCGTCCAGGGCGACGTTCGACCACACGTCGTGGCGCGAGGTCGCGGGCAGGATCACCAGGGCGTAGCCGCGGGCGAGCGCGGCCGAGGTGGCGGCGCGCGCCATCTCGGCGAAGTACGCGAACTCGGTGAAGGTGAAAGGTTCATCCCCGTACGTCGTCACGGTCAGGCCGATGAGTCCCGACTTGCCGGTACGGAGGGTTCGGGCGGCCGCCGAGGGACGGTATCCCAGCCGGTCCGCGACTTCTCTGACATGGCGGCGGGTGGCATCCGGGAGCCGCCCCTTGCCGTTCAGGGCGTCGGAGACGGTCGTGATGGAGACTCCGGCGGCGGCGGCCACGTCTCTGATGCCCGCCCGGCCCGGCCGGCTGCCTCGCCGAGAGGTTTCCGCGCGGCTCACCTGGTGCTTCCCTGCTGCTGTCATGGCGAGCCGATAGTAGGGCTCATGCGGTGGGGTAGTGCGGACGCATATGCACGCGTTGACAGGCACGTTTCTGCAAGGTCAATACGGGTCAACTACCTTAGAAAGAAAGTCAGTTGAACGATCCAATAGTGAGACGTGACTTGTCGGCACGGATGGGCCTGCCAAGTGCCCGATGTTTCGAAGAGGTCTCAACTCACCTGCACGGGTGATGCGCGCCACGGCGCGAGCCACCGGCGCGTAGATATATGTAGGGCGCGCCCCCGAAAAATGCGCCTTCGTACGGTGATGCCCGTGATGCCAGTGGGACGGATGGGGTTCGTCCGCTCCGGTTCGTCCCCCACCCGGCTGCCGGGTCGCTCCGGTTCCGCGCGCTTCTTCGCTGTACGCGGCGGCGCCGAATCCTCATAAGGTGAGCAGTATTGGATGTCGGCGGTGCGGACGGTCCGCCGGTGGTCGCGAGGAGGACTGCGGTGAGCGAGACGAGCCCCAAGCTGCGCGCCGAGCTGGAGGGTATCCCCACCTACAAGCCGGGCAGGCCGGCGGCGGCCGACGGTCCGGTCGCGTACAAGCTCTCCTCCAACGAGAACCCGTATCCCCCGCTGCCCGGCGTGATGGAGTCGGTCACCGCGGCCGCCTCCTCCTTCAACCGCTACCCGGACATGGCGTGCACCGGGCTGATGAACGAGCTCTCGGACCGCTTCGGTGTCCCGCTCACCCACCTTGCCACCGGCACCGGGTCGGTCGGCGTCGCCCAGCAGCTGATCCAGGCCACCAGCGGCCCCGGCGACGAGGTGATCTACGCGTGGCGGTCTTTCGAGGCTTACCCGATCATCACGCAGATCAGCGGTGCCCGGTCGGTCCAGGTGCCGCTCACGCCGGGTGATGTGCACGACCTGGACGCGATGGCGGACGCGATCACCGACCGCACCCGCCTGATCTTCGTCTGCAACCCGAACAACCCGACCGGCACGGTGGTGAAGCGGGCCGAGCTGGAGCGGTTCCTGGACCGGGTGCCGGGTGACGTGCTGGTGGTCCTCGACGAGGCCTACCGGGAGTTCATCCGCGATCCCGAGGTGCCCGACGGCGTCGAGATCTACCGGAAGCGGCCGAACGTCTGCGTGCTGCGCACCTTCTCCAAGGCGTACGGCCTCGCCGGGCTGCGCGTCGGCTTCGCGATCGCGCACGAGCCGGTGGCGGCGGCGCTGCGCAAGACGGCGGTCCCCTTCGGCGTGAGCCAGCTCGCCCAGGAGGCCGCGATCGCCTCGCTGCGGGCCGAGGACGAGCTGCTCGGCCGGGTCGGCTCCCTGGTGTGCGAGCGGCAGCGCGTGGTCGAGGCGCTGCGCGGCCAGGGCTGGACGGTGCCCGAGACCCAGGCCAACTTCGTGTGGCTGCGGCTGGGGGAGCGTACGACCGCCTTCGCGCAGCTCTGCGAGGAGCACGGCGTGGTAGTCCGGCCGTTCCCGGGCGAGGGTGTGCGGGTGACGGTCGGCGAGACCGAGGCGAACGACATCTTCGTGAAGGTGACAGAGGCGTTCCGCAAGGAGCTGTAGAGCCCGCGTGGCCGGCGGGGGACTCTCCGCGGGCCACGGTGGGTGTCGCGGGTGCGGGGTCGTACGGCCGGCATGAGGGCCGGACGGCCCCGTACGCGTCTCCCGGAGGGTGCCGAACGGCTCAAGTGCGACCCCCCTTCGATGGTCGACCATCAGTGCGTCATAATGGCTTGTGAATGTGAATGCATTCACAAGCTTGACCCTTTTGATCCGTTCTGCACGCGACAAAAAGGTCATGTGCCGCTGTATCACGGCGACGTAAGGAGACTGACGACGTGTACCTGGCTCTGGCGCCGGAGACACTGGCGCGCTGGCAGTTCGGCATCACCACCGTCTACCACTTCCTGTTCGTCCCGCTGACGATCTCGCTGGCCGCTCTCACGGCCGGCCTGCAGACCGCCTGGGTGCGCACGGAGAAGGAGAGGTACCTCAGGGCGACCAAGTTCTGGGGCAAGCTCTTCCTGATCAACATCGCGATGGGCGTGGTCACCGGCATCGTGCAGGAGTTCCAGTTCGGCATGAACTGGTCCGACTACTCGCGGTTCGTCGGTGACATCTTCGGCGCCCCGCTCGCCTTCGAGGCACTGATCGCGTTCTTCTTCGAGTCCACCTTCATCGGGCTGTGGATCTTCGGCTGGGACAAGCTGCCCAAGAAGATCCACCTGGCCTGCATCTGGATGGTCTCCATCGGCACGATCCTGTCCGCGTACTTCATCCTCGCGGCCAACTCGTGGATGCAGCACCCCGTCGGCTACAAGATCGACAAGGCGAAGGGGCGGGCCGAGCTCACCGACTTCTGGGCGGTCCTGACCCAGAACACCGCGCTGGCCCAGGCCTTCCACACGCTGTCCGCGTCCTTCCTGACCGGCGGCGCGTTCATGGTCGGCATCGCCGCCTTCCACCTGTTCCGCAAGAAGCACATCTCCGTGATGAAGACCTCGCTGCGGCTCGGCCTGGTCACCGTCGTCATCGCCGGCATGCTCACCGCGATCAGCGGCGACACCCTCGGCAAGGTCATGTTCAAGCAGCAGCCGATGAAGATGGCCGCCGCCGAGGCCCTGTGGGACGGCCAGAAGCCGGCGCCCTTCTCGATCTTCGCCTACGGCGACGTCAGCAAGGGCCACAACACCGTCGAGCTGTCCGTCCCCGGCCTGCTGTCGTTCCTGGCCGACGACAGCTTCAACTCGTACGTCCCCGGCATCAACGACACCAACAAGGCCGAGCAGCAGAAGTACGGCGCGGGCGACTACCGGCCCATCGTCCCCGTCACCTTCTGGGCGTTCCGCTGGATGATCGGCTTCGGCATGGCGTCCTTCGCCATCGGCCTGGCCGGGCTCTGGCTGACCCGCAAGAAGTTCATGCTGCCGCAGCACCTGAGGGTCGGCGAGGACGAGGTGCCGCATCTGGTCCTGTTCAAGAACAAGGCGCTCAGCCCGAAGCTCGGCAGGCTGTACTGGCTGGTGGCGATCTGGACGCTCGGCTTCCCGCTGATCGCCAACTCCTGGGGCTGGATATTCACCGAGATGGGCCGTCAGCCCTGGGTCGTCTACGGCGTCCTGCAGACCCGTGACGCGGTCTCCCCCGGTGTCTCCCAGACCGAGATCCTCATCTCGATGATCACCTTCACCGCGCTCTACGCCGTCCTCGCCGTCGTCGAGGTCAAGCTGCTCGTGAAGTACGTGAAGGCGGGCCCGCCCGAGCTCACCGAGGACGACCTCAACCCGCCCACGAAGATCGGCGGCGAGACCCGTGACGCCGACAAGCCGATGGCCTTCTCGTACTAGGCCGAGGGAGACGCAGTCATGGAACTTCACGACGTCTGGTTCGTCCTGATCGCCGTCCTGTGGACCGGCTACTTCTTCCTGGAGGGCTTCGACTTCGGGGTCGGCATCCTCACCAAGCTGCTCGCCCGGGACCGGCTGGAGAAGCGGGTGCTGATCAACACGATCGGCCCGGTCTGGGACGGTAACGAGGTGTGGCTGCTCACCGCGGGCGGTGCCACTTTCGCCGCCTTCCCCGAGTGGTACGCCACGCTCTTCTCCGGCTTCTACCTGCCCCTGCTGGTCATCCTGGTCTGCCTGATCGTCCGGGGCGTCGCCTTCGAGTACCGGGCGAAGCGGCCCGAGGAGAACTGGCAGCGCAACTGGGAGACCGCGATCTTCTGGACCTCGCTGATCCCGGCGTTCCTGTGGGGCGTGGCCTTCGGGAACATCGTGCACGGCGTGAAGATCGACCGGAACTTCGAGTACGTCGGCACCCTCTGGGACCTGTTCAACCCGTACGCCCTGCTGGGCGGACTGGTGACGCTGACCCTGTTCACCTTCCACGGCACGGTGTTCACCGCGCTCAAGACCGTCGGCGACATCCGGGTGCGGGCACGGAAGCTGGCGACCAAGGTCGGTGTCCTCACCGCCGTACTGGCGCTGGCCTTCCTGCTCTGGACCCAGGCCGACAGCGGTGACGGCAAGAGCCTGGTGGCGCTGGTCGTGGCGGTGGCCGCGCTGGTGGCGGCTCTCGGGGCCAATCTGCGGGGCCGTGAAGGATGGGCGTTCGCCCTGTCCGGCGTGACCATCGTGGCCGCCGTGGCGATGCTCTTCCTGTCGCTCTTCCCGAACGTCATGCCGTCGTCGCTCAACGGGGACTGGAGCCTTACGGTCACCAACGCCTCGTCGAGTCCGTACACCCTGAAGATCATGACGTGGCTCGCGGCGATCGCCACGCCGCTCGTCCTGCTCTATCAGGGGTGGACCTACTGGGTGTTCCGCAAGCGGATCGGTACGCAGCACATAGCGACCGAAGCCGCGCACTGAGTCCGAGGGGAGGGTGTCTCATGGTGATGGTCGCGGTGGCTCGTGATGTTTCACGTGAAACGCCCTCTCCGGGCCGAAGGGCATGTTTCACGTGAAACCAATCGATCCCCGTCTGCTGCGTTACGCCCGCGCCACCCGCCTCTTCCTGGTGGCCGTCGTCGGCCTCGGTGCCGTCGGAGCCGGGCTGGTCATCGCCCAGGCCATGCTCCTCGCCGAGGTGGTGGTCGGCGCCTTCCAGCATGGCCGCTCGGTCTCCGAACTCCGCACGCCCCTGCTGCTGTTGGTGGCCGTGGCGGTCGGCCGGGCGCTGGTCTCCTGGCTGACCGAGCTGGCCGCGCACCGGGCGAGCGCGGCGGTCAAGTCCGAGCTGCGAGGGCGGCTTCTGGACCGGGCGGTGGCGCTCGGTCCCGGCTGGCTGAGCGGTCAGCGGACCGGTTCCCTGGTCACCCTCGCCACGCGCGGGGTCGACGCCCTCGACGACTACTTCTCGCGCTATCTGCCGCAGTTGGGGCTGGCAGTGGTCGTGCCGGTCGCGGTGCTGGCGCGGATCGTCACCGAGGACTGGGTGTCCGCGGCGATCATCGTCGGGACGCTGCCGCTGATCCCGCTCTTCATGGTGCTGATCGGCTGGGCCACCCAGTCGCGGACGGAACGTCAGTGGCGGCTGCTGTCCCGGCTCTCCGGCCACTTCCTGGACGTGGTCGCCGGGCTGCCCACGCTGAAGGTGTTCGGGCGGGCCAAGGCGCAGGCCGAGTCCATCCGACGGATCACCGGCGAGTACCGGCAGGCGACCATGCGGACGCTGCGGATCGCCTTCCTCTCCTCCTTCGCGCTGGAGCTGCTGGCCACGCTGTCGGTGGCGCTGGTCGCGGTGACCATCGGCATGCGGCTCGTGCACGGCGACATGGACCTGTACATCGGGCTGGTCATCCTGGTGCTGGCGCCCGAGGCGTATCTGCCGTTGCGGCAGGTGGGCGCCCAGTTCCACGCGGCGGCGGAAGGGTTGGCGGCGGCGGAGGAGATCTTCGCGGTGCTGGAGACGCCGGTGCCGGCGTCCGGGGTGGGTGAGGTCCCCGCGGGGGCAGGCCTGGCTTTCGAGGGGGTGACGGTCCGCTACCCGGGCCGGTCGGCGGACGCGGTCACCGATGTGTCGTTCACCGTCGAACCCGGGGAGACCGTCGCGCTGGTCGGCCCCAGCGGGGTGGGGAAGTCGACGCTGCTGAACGTGCTGCTGGGGTTCGTACGGCCGGTGGCCGGGCGGGTGCGGGTCGGGGGAGCTGACTGTGCCGACCGCGTCGATCTCGCCGACGTCGACCTGGAGCAGTGGCGGTCGCGGATCGCGTGGGTGCCGCAGCGGCCGCATCTGTACGCCGGGACGATCGCCGAGAACGTACGGCTGGCGCGTCCCGACGCGGGCGACGACGCCGTCCGGAGGGCGTTGCGGGATGCCGGGGCGCTGGAGTTCGTGGACGCGCTGCCGGAGGGCGTGGAGACGGTTCTCGGGGAGGACGGGGCCGGTCTCTCCGCCGGGCAGCGGCAGCGGCTGGCGCTCGCGCGGGCGTTTCTGGCGGACCGGCCGGTGCTGTTGCTGGATGAGCCGACGGCTGCGCTGGACGGGGTGACCGAGGGGGAGGTCGTGGCGGCGGTACGGAGACTCTCCGAGGGGCGGACCGTGTTGCTGGTGGTGCATCGGCCGGCGTTGCTGTCGGTGGCGGACCGGGTGGTGCGGCTCTCCGGAGGCGAGGTCCCCAGGGGGCTCCGCCCCCTGGACCCCCAGAACCTTCGCCCACCCACCACCCGACTCGGTCAGTTGGAGGGTGAGGTCGCGGATCGGCTCGGTGGGGTGGGAGGCGGGGTCGCGGGCCGACTCGGTCAGTTCGAAGGCGAGGTTGCGGATCGGCTCGGTGGGCCGCGAAGCGAGGTCGCAGGCCGGGACGGTCGAGGGGAAGGTGGGGGCGCGGATCGGCTCGGTCGGTCGGGGAGTGCGGTCGTGGGGCTGGCCGGTGGGGTGGGAAGGGAGGGTGGGGAGTCGGGGGCTGGGCGTCGGTTGAGTGTTCTTGGGCGGGTTCGGGCTGCCTCCGGGGCTCGGCGGGGGCGGTTGCTGTTCGCGCTGCTGCTCGGGGCTCTTGCGCTTGGCAGCGCCGTCGGGCTGATGGCGACCTCCGGGTGGTTGATCTCGCGGGCCTCGCAGCAGCCGCCGGTGCTGTATCTGATGGTCGCCGTGACGGCCACGCGGGCCTTCGGGATCGGGCGGGCCGTGTTCCGGTACGGCGAGCGGCTGGTGTCGCACGACGCGGTGCTGCGGATGCTGGCCGATACGCGGGTCGCCGTGTACCGGCGGCTGGAGCGGCTCGCGCCGGCCGGGCTGCGGACGACCAGGCGGGGTGATCTGCTCAGTCGGCTGGTCGCCGATGTGGACGCCCTGCAGGACTACTGGCTGCGGTGGCTGCTGCCCGCCGGGGTCGCGGTGGTGGTGTCCGCCGGAGCCGTGGGGTTCACGGCCTGGCTGCTGCCCGAGGCCGGGGCGGCACTGGCGGTGGGGCTGCTGGCGGCCGGGGTGGGGGTTCCGCTGGTGACGTCGGCGGTGGCCCGGCGTGCCGAGCACCGGCTGGCGCCCGCCCGCGGGTTGCTGGCGACGCGGGTCACCGACCTGCTCACCGGCACCGCCGAACTGGCTGTCGCCGGCGCGCTGCCCGCTCGTACCGGCGAAGCCCGGCGGGCGGACGGCACGCTCACCCGGATCGCCTCGCGGGGAGCCACGGCCACCGCACTCGGTGACGGGCTGACCGCACTGCTGACGGGGCTGACCGTCGCGGCCGCCGCGCTGCTGGGCGCCCAGGGGGTCGCCGACGGCCGGCTGAGCGGGGTGGCGATGGCGGTGGTCGTGCTCACTCCGCTGGCCGCTTTCGAGGCCGTCCTGGGGCTGCCGCTGGCCGTGCGGCACCGGCAGCGGGTGCGCAGGAGCGCCGAGCGCATCTACGAGGTGCTGGACGCGCCCGAGCCCGTGCGGGAGCCGGAGCGGCCGCGCCAGGCGCCCGCCGCGCCCTTCCCCGTCGTACTGAAGGGCCTGACGGCTCGGTACCCGGGACAGGTGCGGGACGCGCTCGCCGGGCTCGACCTCACCCTGCACGAGGGGCGCAGGGTCGCCGTGGTCGGTGCCTCCGGGGCCGGCAAGTCGACCCTCGCCCAGGTCCTGCTGCGGTTCCTCGACCCGGGCGCGGGCTCCTACACGCTCGCCGGTGTGGACGCGTACGGCCTGGACAGCGACGACGTACGGAGACTGGTCGGGCTGTGTGCCCAGGACGCGCATCTCTTCGACAGTTCGGTGCGCGAGAACCTGCTGCTCGCCCGGAAGGGCGCCGACGAGGAGGAGCTGCGGGGCGCGCTGGGGCGGGCCCGGCTGCTCGACTGGGTGGACGGGCTGCCCGACGGGCTGGACACGCTGGTCGGCGAGCACGGGGCGCGGCTGTCCGGCGGGCAGCGGCAGCGGCTGGCGCTCGCCCGGGCGCTGCTCGCCGACTTCCCGGTGCTCGTGCTGGACGAGCCCGCGGAGCATCTCGACCTGCCCACGGCCGACGCGCTCACCGCGGACCTGCTGGCCGCCACCGAGGGCCGTACGACGCTCCTCATCACGCACCGGCTGGCGGGCCTGGAGGCCGTGGACGAGGTGATCGTCCTTGACGAGGGCCGGGTGGCGCAGCGCGGGACCTACGCGGAACTGGCCGCCGTGGCCGGACCGCTGCGCGGGATGGCGGAGCGGGAGGCGGCGGCGGAGTCGCTGGTGGGGGCCCGCTAGTCCGGCGCGGCGGACGGTCTCAGGCGCGGGCGGCCAGCAGTTGCTCGATCACGACGGCCACCCCGTCCTCGTTGTTGGCGACCGTACGGCCGGAGGCGGCGGCGACGGCGGCGGGGTGGGCGTTGCCCATGGCGTACGACTGGCCGGCCCAGGTCAGCATCTCGACGTCGTTGGGCATGTCACCGAAGGCGACGACCTCCGCGCGCGAGATGCCGCGCTCGGCGCACTCCAGGGCGAGCGTGCTGGCCTTGGAGACGCCCGGACCGCTGATCTCCAGCAGGGCGCTGGGGCTGGACCGCGTGACGGTGGCGCGTTCGCCGATGGCCAGGCGGGCGATGGCGAGGAAGGCGTCCGGGTCGAGGTCGGGGTGGTAGGCGAGGATCTTGAGCACGGGCTCGCCCGCGCTCGGACCGTCGACCGCGAGGATCTCCTCCGCGGCGAGCA
Source organism: Streptomyces sp. NPDC047061 (assembly GCF_040643955.1). Lineage (NCBI taxonomy): Bacteria > Bacillati > Actinomycetota > Actinomycetes > Kitasatosporales > Streptomycetaceae > Streptomyces > Streptomyces sp. NPDC047061. The sequence continues at coordinate 192,226 of NZ_JBEYVI010000004.1, read as the reverse complement.
GGTGGTCCGGTATCTCCAGGTGCAGCTTGGGATAGGCCGGCTCCTGGTGGAAGCCGTAGGTCTGCTCGATCGCGTACACCGTGCCCGGCGCGGCCTCGCGCAGCAGGCCCACGGCGTCCAGCGCGTTCTCCCGGGCCAGGTCGCGCACCTTCACGAAGCGATGGGCGCCGGGGCCGCCGTGCAGGTCGACCACGGCCGCACCGTTGCCGCAGATCGCCAGGCCGTGGCCGTGGACGTGGTCGCTGACCACGTCCATCCAGCGGGCCGGTCGGCCGGTGACGAAGAAGACCTCGATCCCCGCCTCCTCGGCGGCGCCCAGCGCGGCGACCGTCCTCGGGGAGACCGACTTGTCGTCGCGCAGCAGGGTGCCGTCGAGATCGGTGGCGATCAGCCGGGGCGGGGTCGCGAAGGCAGGGGTCTCGGGCTGTCGGGTCGCTGAGGTCACCGGGCCATTCTCGCGCATATGCCCGCACGGTCGTGCGGCCGGGCGCACAGACGAGACACAGACGACTCCGAAGCGTCCTCGGGCGTGCCTCAGCCGAGTTGGGCCACGGCCTCCATGGCGATCTGTTCGAAGACCTTCTGCTCGGCCGCGAAGTCCGAGTCGGGGATCGGCCAGTGGATCACCAACTCGGTGAAGCCCAGCTCCTGGTGGCGGCCTGCGAAGTCCACGAAGGCGTCCAGGGACTCCAGGGGGCGGCCGCGGTCCGGGGTGAACCCGGTGAGCAGGACCTTGTCCAGCTCCGACACGTCCCGGCCGGTCGCCGCGCAGGCCTCGGCGAGCTTCCCCAGCTGACCGCGGAGTGCCTCGACCGACTGCTCGGGCGTGCCGTTCTCGTACAGCTTCGGGTCGCCGGTGGTCACCCACGCCTGGCCGTACCGCGCGGCCAGCTTCAGCCCGCGCGGGCCGGTGGCGGCCACCGCGAAGGGCAGCCGGGGCCGCTGCACACAGCCCGGGATGTTGCGCGCCTCGTCGGCCGAGTAGAACTCGCCCTCGGACGTCACGGCGTCCTCGGTGAGCAGCCGGTCGAGCAGCGCCACGAACTCCGCGAACCGGTCGGCCCGCTCCCGCGGAGTCCACGGCTCCTGGCCCAGCGCGGTGGCGTCGAAGCCGTTGCCGCCCGCGCCGATGCCGAGGGTGATGCGGCCGCCGGAGAGGTCGTCGAGGGAGATCAGCTCCTTGGCGAGGGGCACCGGATGCCGGAAGTTCGGCGAGGTGACCAGCGTGCCGAGGCGCAGCCGGTCGGTGACGGAGGCGGCGGCGGTCAGCGTCGGTATCGCACCGAACCACGGGCCGTCCCGGAAGCTGCGCCAGGACAGGTGGTCGTACGTGTACGCGGTGTGGAAGCCCAGCTCCTCCGCGCGCGTCCAGGCGGCGCGGCCGCCCTCGCTCCAGCGGCGGTACGGGAGGATCACGGTGCTCAGACGCAGACTCATGGGTCCGAGACTAAGGGGACTCGCCGACAACGGACGAAACGGTCACCGTATGCGGCTGCTCAGCCACGGCGTGAGCAGGTGCGCGGCGAGGTACTCCCGGTACGTGCGGTCCCCGGCCAGCGGCACGACCAGGGTGGCCGCCGGCGGGAAGCGGCGGGCCCGGACATGGGCCAGGCCTCCGAAGACGGAGTGCAGGAAGGCGGGCACGTCGTCGCGCGAGACGTCGTGGAAGTCCACGCCCTCGACGGTGATCAGCGCGTCGTCCTCCGGGAAGAGCCGCACGCTCACCCGGGGCAGGCCGCCGAACTCGGCGTACGCCTCGTGCGGCAGCGAACCGTCCGGGTCCGTGGTGACACCGAAGCCCGCCGCGCTGCGCCGCGAGGTCCGGTCGGCACCGATGTCGTGCGTGACCTCGATCCCGCGTCCGTGCTCGGCCGCGACCGCGTGGAGTGCGCCGACGGCCGCCTCGGTGGTCGGCAGGTGCTCTCGGTGGTTGCGGTGCTCCTGGTACTCCGAATGGTCCATACCACTCATGATGCCGGGGTCAGTGCGGATCGGGGAAGCGCAGGTAGCGCGGCGGTACGGCCTGGGTCAGCCACACCCCGTTCGCGCTGATGTGGAAGACGTGCCCGTCCCGGTGCATCGCGCCCGCGTCGACCGAGAGCACCACGGGGCGCCCGCGCCGGGCACCCACCCGCGTCGCGGTCTCCCGGTCCGCCGACAGATGCACGTCGTGCCTGTTCATCGGCCTGAGACCCTCGCTCCGGATCGCGTCCAGATTCCTTGCGACGGTGCCGTGGTAGAGATACGGCGGCGGGGTCGCCGGAGGCAGTCCGAGGTCGACGTCGATGCTGTGGCCCTGGCTGGCGCGGATCCGGGTGCCGTCGATCGCGAACCGCTGCTTGTCGTTGGCGGCGACGACGTGGTCCAGCTCCTCGCGGGTGACCGGGAAACCGTGTGCCGCTGCCGCCGCGAGCAGCGTGTCGATCTCCACCCAGCCCGCGTCGTCCAGGCTGAGCCCGATGCGTTCGGGCTGGTGGCGCAGGTGTTTCGAGAGGTACTTCGACACCTTCACGGTGCGCCGCTCGTCCTGTGCTCCTTCGTTGTGTCTTGTGTTCATGCCATCAGGGTGCCGGGCGAGACGTGGATCACGCAGATATTTTTCGCCGCAGGTTTGATCCACAACCAAGTGCGGTTATCCACAAGGAAATTGGCCGAGTTGTGGACAAGTGCTGGGCAGTTCAGGGTGTTTCGTCAAGATCGTTAACAGGCCTGTGATCTGCGGCGAGTGCGTCCAAACGCCGGGCCCGGACCTCGCGTTCGGCGGCGATCGCGAAGAACTCGGCGATGCGGTCCGGGCCGACGAGCCGTCGTACGGCCTGAATCGTGTCGGCGGGGAGGGACACGGGACGCGTCTCGTCGGGGGTTTTCGGCTGCTCCCCCGCACCGAGTCGCCGGCGTACCTCGCGGGTGGCGAACAGGCGCATGGCACGGGCGAGTTCGGCGTCCACGGTCTGCTGGGCGAGGGGGCGCAGCCGGCGTACCAGCGAGGCCGCTTCGGCCGCGCCGGCGTCGGTGCGGTGGTCCGGGTCGTCGAGGTAGCGGGCGAAGACGTGCTCGGTGGTGAACTCCAGGAAACGGGCCGCGATGTGCTCTACCTGCACCCTCAACTCCCGCAGGTGCCCGGCGATCGCGGAGAGGGGGACGCCCGCCGCGTACAACTCCGCTGCCACGGCCAGCTCCTGGGGACTGGGGACGAGGAAGGAGCCGGGGTCGCCGTCCACCGGTTCCAGTACGCCGAGTGCCACGGCCTCGGCGACGGCCGTGTCGTCGGGGGTGCCGCCGAAGCGGGCGTCCAGGTCGGCACGGGACAGGCGCACCGGTTCCTCGTCGGTCCAGGGGCCCTCGGCCTCGGTGACCAGTCCGAGGACGCCGGCCAGGCCACGGCCGGTGTCCCAGGCGTCGAGCAGCTCCTTGATGGAGGCGAGGGTGTAGCCGCGGGCGAGGAGGTCGGCGATCTGGTGGAGGCGGGTGAGGTGGGCGTCGGAGTAGAGGTTGGCGCGGCCCTGGCGTTCGGGGCGGGGGAGGAGGCCCTTGTCCTGGTAGGCGCGGATGGTGCGGACGCTGGTGCGGGAACGGTGGGCCAGGTCCTCTATGCGGTAGGAGGGGGCGGCCGGGGGGTCGGTCATGTGGGGTCCCTTGGCTGGTGCGGCTGGGTGGGGCGGGGGATTTCGCTTGCCCGCGCTGGCGGGGTGCCGCTGCGCCCACCCGTGCCGCCCTGCGGCACGCCTGCCCGCAGCTGAGGAGAGAGACGGCAGCTGAGGCGCCCCGTCAGGGGCGCGGGGAACTGCGCGAGCAACCCCCACCGGCCCGCACCCGGACAACGGCGCCCTACAACTTCGGCTCCACTCGCGCGATCCTCCTCAGCACGCCTGGTGCCACCCGCGAAAGCCACCGTGCCCCCCTCGCCTCCGGCGTCACCGGTACCACCGCGCGGTTGTGTTCCACCGCCTCCAGGATCGCCGAAGCCACCTTCTCCGGCGGGTAGTTGCGCATGCCGTACAGCCGTGCCGACCGCTGCTGCCGGCGGCGTTCCTCCTCCTCGTCGACCCCCGTGAAGCGGGCCGTGGAGGTGATGTTGGTGTTGATGAGCCCCGGGCAGATCGCGGTCACCCCGATGCGCCGGGAGGCGAGTTCGGCGCGCAGGCACTCGGACAGCATCAGGACCGCCGCCTTGGAGGTGCTGTAGGCCGGCAGGGCGCGGGAGGGCTGGTACGCGGCGGCCGACGCCACGTTCACGATGTGGCCGCCCTGGGCGCGTTCCGCCATCCGCGCGCCGAAGAGGCGGCAGCCGTGGATCACGCCCCAGAGGTTGACGTCCAGGACCCGCCGCCAGTCCTCCGTCGTCGTCGTGAAGAAGGACCCCGACAGCCCGATGCCCGCGTTGTTGACCAGCACGTCCAGCACCCCGTACTCGCGGTGGACCTTCTCCGCGAGCTTCTCCATGGCCTGCTCGTCGGAGACGTCCGCCGTCTCGGGCCAGGCCTCGGCCGCTCCGATCAGCCGGGACAGCTCGGCGGTGCGTGCGGCGGCCTCCGCGTCCCGGTCCACGGCCACCACCCGCGCGCCCGCCTCCGCGAACGCGAACGCCGTCGCCCGTCCGATGCCGCTGCCCGCACCGGTGACCAGGACCAACTGGCCCCCGAACCGCTGGGCGTGGCGGTCGGCGGGCTTCTGCTCCGCGCTCCGGCCGGCCTCCACCGACGTCACGAACTCCTCGATCCAGGACGCCACCTGGTCCGGGCGTGTGCGCGGAACCCAGTGCTTGTCGGGCAGGGTGCGGCGGGTGAGCCGGGGCACCCAGCGCTCCAGGTCGTCGTAGAGCCGCTCGGAGAGGAACGCGTCGCTGAGGGGCGTGATGAGCTGCACGGGCGCGTGCGCGTACGCGTCCTCGCGCGGGCGGCGCAGCCGGGCCCGTACGTTGTCGCGGTACAGCCAGGCGCCGTGTGCCGCGTCGGAGGGCAGGGAGGAGGTCGGGTAGTCCCCTGCGGGGAGGTTCTCGGCCCGCTGGAGGATCCTCGGCCAGGCCTTGCCCAGGGGGCCGCGCCAGGCCAGTTCGGGAAGGGCCGGGGTGTGCAGCAGGTACACGTACCAGGACTTGGCGCCCTGGCCGAGGAGCTGGCCCACCCGGCGGGGCGTCGGGCGCCGCACGCGCACGTCGATCCAGTGTCCGAAGTGGTCCAGGGACGGCCCGGACATCGACGTGAAGGAGGCGATGCGGCCCTCCGTGCGCCCCACCGTGACGAACTCCCAGGACTGCACCGATCCCCAGTCGTGGCCGACCAGGTGCACCGGGCGGTCCGGGCTGACCTCGTCGATCACCGCCAGGAAGTCGTCCGTGAGCTTGGCGAGGGTGAAGCCGCCGCGCAGGGGCCTGGGGGCGGTGGAGCGGCCGTGGCCGCGGACGTCGTACAGGACGACATGGAAGCGGTCGGCCAGGCGGGCCGCCACGTCGGACCAGACCTCCTTGCTGTCCGGGTAGCCGTGGACGAGGACGACCGTCGGGGCCGACGGGTCGCCCAGCTCCGCCACGCACAGGTCGACGCCGCCCGTACGCACCCGGCGCTCGCGGGCGCCTTCGATGTCCGTCACTTGTCCTCCGCCCAGCGCCGCACGTGCGGCAGATCGTCGTCCAGCCAGAAGGCGCTCTGCTCGGGGTCCCGGGAGTCGGTGACCACGAGGATCTCCTCGAACTTGGCGCCCGTGCCCCGGAAACCGAGGTGCGGTTCGACCGCCCACAGGCCCGGCTTGGGCGGGTGGTCGGAGAAGCGGTACGGCGACCACAGGGGCGACCAGCCCTCGCGGTGGCCGTGCAGCGCGTCGGACGCCAGGCCCTTCAGGGACTGGGTGCCGAACCCGAAGAGGTGCGGTGACCAGCGGCGCTGCTTCACCCGGTCCACCTTGTGGGCGATCACGCCGAAGGGGTAGGCGCGGTGCCGGTTGGCGTAGCCCTGGCGGACCATGAGGCGGTCCACGTCCTCGTAGATCTCGCGCAGCGGGCGCCGCTCGCGCACCTCGCGCAGGATCAGCTCCCGGTGCGCCTCCAGGTCGGCCATCAGCCGGTCCTGCACGGGGTTGGGCCCGAGGGAGCCGGAGTAGCCGATGTCGGCCGTGTACCCCTCGTACACCGGGGCCAGGTCCAGGATGAACGGCGTCCCGGGCGCGAGCCGCCGGTCGGTCGGGAAGAACTGCAGCGGTATGCGGAAGTCCGTGAACGCCGTGCGGTCGCCGAACCAGGCGAAGGGGAGGTGGAACCAGTCCCGCACGCCCCGCGCGCGCAGCCACTCGCGCTGCATCCGGGCCGCCTCGCGCTCGGTGATCCCCGGCTCCAGCCGGGCCGCGACCGCCTCCGCGCACTCGTACGCGAGCCGCTGGACCCGCCGGAAACCCTGGAGCTCCGTGGCGCGTTCATCCTGCAATGCCACTGCCGTCGTCATCCGCCCCGTCCCCGTCTCCGTCGACTGCGGTACGCGTCCGTAACTTGACACTGGTGAATGTGACAGTTGTTAGAGGCGACGTCAATAGGCCTGGGCAAGGCCTGTGGACAACTCTGCGTAGCTCTCAGGCAGGGGTTCCCCTAGGGCCCCGTAATACTGGAGTCTGACGCGAAGACGGCTCCGAGGTCTGACGACCCGAGTGGCCCGGGTCACTACCTTCTATGGCGTGACTGTGATCGCGACCGAAAGCCTGAGCAAGCGGTTCCCCCGGGTGACCGCGCTCGACCGGCTGTCCGTGGACATCGGACCCGGTGTGACCGGACTCGTCGGAGCCAACGGCGCCGGCAAGTCCACCCTGATCAAGATCCTGCTGGGTCTGTCCCCCGCGACCGAGGGCCGCGCCGAAGTGCTCGGCCTCGACGTCGCGACCAAGGGCGCCGCCATCCGCGAGCGCGTGGGCTACATGCCGGAGCACGACTGCCTGCCGCCCGACGTCTCGGCCACCGAGTTCGTCGTGCACATGGCCCGCATGTCCGGCCTGCCGCCCGCCGCCGCCCGCGAGCGCACCGCCGACACCCTGCGCCACGTCGGGCTCTACGAGGAGCGGTACCGCCCCATCGGCGGCTACTCGACCGGCATGAAGCAGCGCGTCAAGCTCGCCCAGGCCCTGGTGCACGACCCGCAGCTGGTCTTCCTCGACGAGCCGACCAACGGCCTCGACCCGGTCGGCCGCGACGACATGCTCGGCCTGATCCGCCGTATCCACACCGACTTCGGCATCTCGGTCCTGGTCACCTCGCACCTGCTCGGCGAACTGGAACGCACCTGCGACCACGTGGTCGTCGTCGACGGCGGCAAGCTGCTGCGGTCCAGCTCCACCACCGACTTCACGCAGTCCACGACCACCCTCGCCATCGAGGTCACCGACAGCGACGAGCACCCCGACGGCACCCGCGCGATGCGCGACGCGCTCCACGCGCGCGGGGTGGAGACGGACAACGAGGGCGGCGGCCTCCCCGGCGCCGGCCACATCCTGCTGCTCACCGCCCAGGGCGAGGAGACGTACGACCTCGTCCGCGACGTCGTCGCCGACCTCGGCCTCGGCCTGGTGCGCATGGAGCAGCGCCGGCACCACATCTCCGAGGTGTTCACCAACGACGACGAGCAGCGGAAGGAGGCGACCGTCCATGGCGGTTGACCAGCCCATCGCGGGACCGGGTGACCAGTCCCGGATCCATGACATCGGCTACCGCGGCTACGACGGCCCCCGTCTCGGCCGCGCGTACGCCCGCCGGTCCCTCTACTCGCAGACCCTGCGCGGCTCCTACGGCCTCGGCCGTTCGGTGAAGTCCAAGGTGCTGCCGATGCTGCTGTTCGCCGTGATGTGCGTGCCGGCGGCCATCATGGTCGCCGTCGCCGTCGCCACCAAGGCGCACGACCTGCCGGTGCCCTACACGCGGTACGCGATCATCATGCAGGCCGTCATCAGCCTGTACGTCGCCTCCCAGGCACCCCAGGCCGTCTCCCGCGACCTGCGCTTCAAGACCATCCCGCTGTACTTCTCGCGGCCCATCGAGACCGCCGACTACGTCCAGGCCAAGTTCGCGGCCCTGGCCTCCGCGATGTTCGTCCTCACCGGCGCCCCGCTGGTCGTGCTGTACATCGGCGCGCTGCTCGCCAAGATGGACTTCGCCCACCAGACCAAGGGGTTCGGCCAGGGACTGCTCTCGGTGGCCCTGCTGTCCCTGCTCTTCGCCGGCATCGGCCTGGTCATCGCGTCGATCACCCCGCGCCGCGGCTTCGGCATCGCCGCCGTCATCGCCGTACTGATCGTCTCCTACGGCGCGGTCTCCACCCTCCAGGCCATCGCCGACTCCCAGGGCAGCACCAGCGCCATCCCCTGGATCGGCCTCTTCTCGCCGGTCACCCTGATCGGCGGCCTGAGCACCGCCCTGCTCGGCGGCACCAACACCTTCCCGGGCGGCGACGGACCCTCCCACGCCCAGGGCGCGGTGTACCTGCTCGTCGTCCTCGGCCTCATCGCCGCGAGCTACGGCCTTCTGCTGCGCCGCTACAAGAAGGTGGGACTGTGACCACGCTCTCCATCGACCACGTCTCCCGCTGGTTCGGCAACGTGGTCGCCGTCAACGACATCACCATGACCATCGGCCCCGGCGTCACCGGCCTCCTCGGCCCCAACGGCGCCGGAAAGTCCACCCTCATCAACATGATGGGCGGCTTCCTCGCCCCCTCCACCGGCACGGTCACCCTCGACGGCGAGCCGACCTGGCGCAACGAGGCCATCTACAAGCACATCGGCATCGTCCCCGAGCGCGAGGCGATGTACGACTTCCTCACCGGCCGGGAATTCGTCGTCGCCAACGCCGAGCTGCAGGGCCTGGGCGCCAAGGCGGCCCAGAAGGCCCTCGCCACGGTCGAGATGGAGTACGCGCAGGACCGCAGGATCTCGACGTACTCCAAGGGCATGCGCCAGCGCGTGAAGATGGCGTCCGCCCTGGTCCACGAGCCGTCCCTGCTCCTTCTCGACGAGCCCTTCAACGGCATGGACCCGCGCCAGCGCATGCAGCTCATGGACCTGCTGCGCCGCATGGGCGACGAGGGCCGCACCGTCCTCTTCTCGTCCCACATCCTCGAAGAGGTCGAGCAACTCGCCTGGCACATCGAGGTCGTGGTCGCCGGACGGCACGCGGCCAGCGGCGACTTCCGCAAGATCCGCCGCCTGATGACCGACCGCCCGCACCGCTACCTGGTCCGCTCCAGCGACGACCGCGCCCTCGCGGCCGCCCTCATCGCCGACCCCTCCACCTCGGGCATCGAAGTGGACCTCGCCGAGGGCGCACTGCGCATCCAGGCCGTCGACTTCGGCCGCTTCACCGCCCTGCTGCCCAAGGTCGCCCGCGATCACGGCATCCGGCTGCTCACGGTCTCGCCGTCCGACGAGTCCCTCGAATCCGTGTTCTCGTATCTGGTCGCGGCGTAGGAGGCCGAAGATGTACGACCCCACAGTCGCCCGGCTCACCTACCGAGCCCTGCTCGGCCGCCGCCGGGCCCTCATCCTGGGCGCCCTGCCCCTGCTGCTGATCGCGATCTCCGTCGTCGTCCGCGGCCTCGCCGGCGCCGACGACCAGACGGCCTCGGACCTGCTCGGCGGCCTTGCCCTCGCCACCATGGTGCCGATCATCGGCGTCATCGCCGGCACCGGCGCGATCGGCCCGGAGATCGACGACGGCTCGGTGGTGTACCTGCTGTCCAAGCCGATCAAACGGCCGACGATCATCCTCACCAAGCTGATCGTGGCCATCGCCGTGACGATGGTCTTCTCCGCCCTGCCGACCCTGGTCGCGGGCTTCATCCTCAACGGCAACGGCCAGCAGATCGCCGTCGCCTACACGGTCGCCGCGCTGGTCGCCTCCATCGCCTACGCCGCGCTCTTCCTGCTGCTCGGGACGGTGTCCCGGCACGCGGTGGTCTTCGGGCTCGTCTACGCCCTGGTCTGGGAGGCCCTGTTCGGCTCCCTGGTGCCGGGGGCGCGGACGCTGAGCGTCCAGCAGTGGTCCCTGGCGGTCGCCCACAAGGTGACGGGCGGGGAACTGGTCACGTCCGACGTCTCCCTGACGACGGGCACGGTGCTGCTGGTCGCGGTGACCGTCCTGGCCACCTGGTACGCCGGCCAGAAGCTGCGCGCGCTGACGCTGGCGGGCGAGGAGTAGACGCCCGCTTTATTGACGGGGGCTTCATCCGGGCCCGGGCACACTGGGCAAAGGGGATGTTCCGTGGAGAGGAACGGGGATGGCTGAGGGCTTCCGGGACGCCGACGCAGACTGGGACGGCGTGGTGCTGGACGAGGAGTTCATACGGTCCGCGGGGGCGGCGGAGCCGTCGGCGCGAGCGCGGATGCTGGCAGCTCGCTGGAAGGCCGAGAAACCCGAGCCTCAGCCGTGGCGGTCGGACGAGCCTCCGGCCGGGTGGTTCTTCAGCAAGGGGCGGCGTAAGTGGTGGCGCCGGTAGGCGGTTCTTCGGCTGCGGGCCGGTGGGGGCCGGTCGCGCAGTTCCCCGCGCCCCTTACGGGGCGCTGCAGTTGACGTCAGTTAATTCGGTGGCGCCCAACTCCAGGCCAGGACACACTCGTTGCATTGCCACGAACTGGGAGAGGAGCCGGACGATGTCCATGCACGACAGTACGTCCCGCTCCCGTCAGGGCAGCCTTCGGCGGGTCGCCGTGTAGCTGCCCGGGGCGGCCGCTTCGAGCACGCGATGGTCGCTCTCGCGTGGGCCGCCCACCCGGAGGATTGGCCGAGTGGTAAGGCACTGGCTTGCTAAGCCAAGGTCGGGTCTGAAAAGCCCGCGCACGTTCGATTCGTGCATCCTCCGCGAGCATTGAACAGACATGAGCTGGAGCGCCCCGTAAGGGGCGCGGGGCTGTGTTTGATGTGCGGCTGCCGCCGCGCGGGCGCGACCAGCCCCCACCGGGCCCGCAGCCACCCCACCACCTCAGCCCAGCAGACGCTCCACGACCACAGCGATCCCGTCCTCCTCGTTGGAAGACGTCACCTCGTCGGCCACCTCGCGAAGCTCCTCGTGAGCGTTGGCCATGGCCACGCCCCGCGCCGCCCAGGCGAACATCGGGATGTCGTTCGGCATGTCGCCGAAGGCGATCGTGTCGGCGGACTTCAGGCCCAGTCGGCGCGCGGCCAGGGAGAGGCCCGTCGCCTTCGAGAGACCGAGGGGCAGTAGCTCCACGATGCCCTCGCCCGCCATGGCGACGGTGACGAAACCCCCGGCGGCCTGCCGCGAGGCCTCCGCGAGCTCGTCGTCGGACAGCTCCGGATGCTGTATGTAGATCTTGTTCAGCGGGGCCGCCCAGAGGTCGGCCACGTCCGTGAACGGGGTCGACGGGAGGTGGCCCGACACCGCGTACCCCGGCCCCACCAGCACCTCGCCGTCGAGGCCGTCGCGGCTCGCCGCCAGGTGCAGCGGGCCGACCTCCGCCTCGATCTTCGCGAGGGCGACAGCGGCCAGCTGCCGGTCCAGCGTCACGGATGTGAGGAGGCGGTGCGCTCCGGCGTCGTACACCTGCGCGCCCTGGGCGCACACGGCGAGGCCGTCGTAGCCGAGGTCGTCGAGGATGTGCCGGGTCCAGGGGGCCCCGCGGCCGGTGACGACCAGGTGCGTGGCGCCCGCCGCGGTGGCCGCGGCGAGCGCGTCACGGGTGCGCTGCGAGATCGACTCGTCGGAGCGCAGCAGCGTCCCGTCGAGGTCGGTGGCGATGAGCCCGTAGGGGAAGCTCACCGGGACACCGGCTCCAGGACCTCCCGGCCGCCCAGATACGGGCGCAGCACCTCGGGCACGTACACCGAACCGTCGGCCTGCTGGTGGTTCTCCAGGATCGCCACGATGGTGCGCGGTACGGCGCACAGCGTGCCGTTGAGCGTGGCCAGCGGCTTGACCTGCTTGCCGTCGCGGACCCGGATCGACAGCCGGCGGGACTGGAACTCGGTGCAGTCCGACGTCGACGTCAGCTCGCGGTACTTGCCCTGCGTCGGGATCCACGCCTCGCAGTCGAACTTGCGGGCGGCCGAGGCGCCGAGGTCACCGGTGGCGACGTCGATGACGCGGAACGGCAGCTCCAGCGAGGTCAGCCACTGCTTCTCCCAGGCCAGCAGGCGCTGGTGCTCCGCCTCCGAGTCCTCGGGGGCGACGTAGGAGAACATCTCGACCTTGTCGAACTGGTGGACGCGGAAGATGCCCTTGGTGTCCTTGCCGTGCGAACCGGCCTCGCGGCGGAAGCAGGGCGAGAAGCCGGCGTACCGGAGCGGAAGGCGCTCCGCCTCGATGATCTCGTCCATGTGGTACGCGGCGAGGGGCACCTCGGACGTGCCGACCAGGTAGAGGTCGTCCTTGTCGAGGTGGTAGACGTCCTGGGCCGCCTGGCCGAGGAAGCCGGTGCCCGCCATGGACTGGGGGCGGACCAGCGCCGGGGTCAGCATCGGCGTGAAGCCGGCCTCGGTGGCCTGGGCGATCGCCGCGTTGACGAGCGCCAGCTCCAGCAGGGCGCCGACACCGGTCAGGAAGTAGAAGCGGGAGCCGGAGACCTTGGCGCCGCGCTCGACGTCGATCGCGCCGAGCAGCTGGCCCAGCTCCAGGTGGTCCCTGGGCTCGAAGCCCTCGGCACCGAAGTCACGGATGGTGCCGTGCTCCTCGAGGGTGACGAAGTCCTCCTCGCCGCCTACGGGCACGTCGGGGTGGACCAGGTTGCCGAGCCGGAGCAGCAGCTCGTGGGCCTCGGCGTCGGCGGCGTCGCGCTCGGCGTCGGCGCTCTTGACGTCGGCCTTCAGCTGCTCGGCCTTCTTGAGCAGCTCGGCCTTCTCGTCGGCGGAGGCCTTGGGGATGAGCTTGCCGAGCTGCTTCTGTTCGTTGCGCAGCTCGTCGAAGCGGACGCCGGAGGACCTGCGCCGCTCGTCGGCAGAGAGGAGGGCGTCGACGAGCGCGACGTCCTCTCCACGGGCGCGCTGGGACGCGCGCACACGGTCGGGGTCCTCACGGAGCAGGCGAAGGTCAATCACGCAGCCAAGGCTACCGGTGCGGGGTTGCCCCTCACGCATCACTATTGGCACGTGTTCCGAATCGCGGCTTACGTTCCGTTATGGGGGAATTGCCGAGCGTGTCAATAAAAAGTGTCTCACTCCCTGGGACGGGGCATGCGTGAGGTCTGCGGTTGACTGGATTTCCTTGTGGGGAACGGGACTTGGGGGCGAGGTTGTCCACAGGGATCCGCGTCCTCCCAAGAGTTATCCACAGGGTGTGTGGAAGAGGTGTGGACTTCGGAATTGATCACCCAGCGAGCAACCTGTAAAGAGAGGAATTCCCCGCTCAAACCGTGACAACACCCTCTTTCGAGTGGAAAGGCGTCGCTCCAAAAGATGAACCAAGGGAAACGAGTGGACGAAGAGTGACGTGGGTGAGCGGGGCCGAGCCGATGGCCTGTAGGGCGATTTGTCGACAGACTCATGCTTCGCTGTCGACTTGTCCCCAGGTCGAGAAGGGCACCTGTGGATAACTTCTGTGGATAACGAAGATATGAGCGTACGACTGGTTAGAAGCGGCCGTCCTGGCAGTGCGCCACCCAGTCGGAGGCCGCCACGAACTCCTCGTCCGACGTACCCGGCCGGGTGGGCCCCGCGACCTCGCCCGGCTTGACGTCCGCCCGCGGGTAGGAGCCCAGGAACCGCACCTGGCGGCAGATCCGCTTCAGCCCCATCAGCGCCTCCGCCACCCGCCGGTCGGAGATGTGGCCCTCGGCGTCGATGCAGAAGCAGTAGTTGCCGATGCCGGTTCCGGTCGGCCGGGACTGCAGCAGCATGAGGTTGATGCCCCGGGTGGCGAACTCGCCGAGCAGGTCGCGCAGCCCGCCGGGGTGGTCGTCGTTCTGCCAGAGGACGACCGAGGTCTTGTCGGCGCCCGTGCGGGCGGCGGGCCGGGCCGGGCGGCCGACCAGGACGAACCGGGTCTGCGCGTTCTCCGCGTCGTGGATCCCGGTCTCCAGGGCCTCCAGGCCGTACCGCTCGGCCGCGAACTCACCGGCGAACGCCGCGTCGTAGCGGCCCTCCTGGACCAGGCGGGCGCCGTCCGCGTTCGAGGCGGCGGACTCCCAGAGGGCGTCCGGGAGGTTGGCCCGCAGCCAGTTGCGGACCTGCGGCTGGGCCACCGGATGGGCGGTCACCGTCTTGATCTCGGAGAGCTTGGTGCCGGGGCGGACCAGCAGGGCGAAGGTGATCGACAGCAGCACCTCGCGGTAGATCATCAGCGGCTCGCCCGCGACCAGCTCGTCGAGGGTCGTGGTGACCCCGCCCTCGACGGAGTTCTCGATCGGCACGAACGCGGCCTCGGCCTCGCCGTTGCGCACGGCGTCCAGCGCGGACTGCACGGAGACGTACGGGATCAGCTCCCGGGTCGCGGCCTCCGGAAGGGTGCGCAGGGCGACTTCGGTGAAGGTGCCTTCAGGACCGAGATACGCATAGCTCGCTGGCATGTCCCTCACCCTAATGGGCGCAGCGAGACGCGGCTCACTTGTCTCACCGGATCCACTCGACCGGGTGGTTTGAATCCTGGAAACGCGCCAATAGTGATCAGAAACCTCAGAAACCACTGAGGTAACCCGCCATCGCCCGGCTGCCATCGCCCGGCTGCCATCGCCCGGCTGTCACCCCTCCAGCAGCCGCTGCCCCACGTACTCCCCGGCGGCCGCACCGCCCGGCACCGCGAACAGGCCGCTCGCCTCGTGCCGGATGTACTGGGACAGCGCGTCCCCACGGTCCAGCTTCCGCTGCAGCGGCACGAACCCGCGCAGTGGATCGGCCTGCCAGCAGACGAAGAGCAGCCCCGCGTCAGGCGTCCCGTCCACGTCGATGCCGTCGTGGTACGAGAACGGGCGCCGCAGGATCGCCGCGCCCCCGTTCTGGTCGGGCCGGGTGATCCGGGCATGGGCGTTGACCGGGACGACGTACTCCCCGTCCGCCTTGGCCTTCTCCAGGTCCATCGCCGTCGTCTCGGTGCCTCCGGACAGCGGCGCCCCGTTCGACTTCTTCCGCCCGATCACGTTCTCCTGGGTAGTGAGCGACAGCTTCTCCCAGTCGTCGAGCAGCATGCGGATCCGGCGAACGACGGCGTAGGAGCCGTTCGCCATCCACGCCGGGCCGCTCGAACCGCTCGCCGGCACGAAGATCCGCTGGTCGAAGTCGGACTCCGTCGGCTTCGGGTTGCGGGTGCCGTCCAGCTGGCCCATGAGGTTGCGGGCCGTCATGGGGTGGGCGGTGGCGCCCGGTGTGCGGTTGAAGCCGTTCATCTGCCAGCGGACCTTCGCCGCGCTGCCCGCGTCCTTCTGGATCGCGCGCAGGGCGTGGAAGGCGACCAGGGCGTCGTCGGCGCCGATCTGTACCCACAGGTCGCCGTTGCTGCGGGTCTTGTCGAGGTGGTCGGAGGAGAAGTCGGGCAGCGGGTCCAGGGCGGACGGCCGCTGCTTCTCCAGGCCGGTACGGCCGAAGAAGCTGTTGCCGAAGCCGAAGGTGATCGTCAGCGAGGCGGGACCCGCGTCCCGGGCCACGTCCGTGTCGTCCTGTGTCATCGGCTCGCCCGCCATCAGCCGCTCGGCCGTCGTCGACCAGCGGCGCAGCAGCGCGACGGCCTGGGTGCGGCCCGCGCCCGCCGCCAGGTCGAAGGCGACGAGATGGCCGCGCGCCTGGAGCCCCTCGGTGATGCCGGGCTGATGTTTCCCGTGAAACATCGCCCGGTCGGAGCCCACCGAGCTGAGCGGGGTGGCCTGGGCGGGGGCGGCCGCGTAGCCGACGCCCGCGCCCGCCGCGCCGAGCACGAGACCGGTGGCCCCGGCGCTGCCGAGCAGCGCACGCCGGCTGACGCCCCCGGCCGGGGGAGCCTCGGCGGCTGCGGTACGGGCCTCGGGGACGGACTGGGACTGTTCGGGCATGGTGCGGTTCAGCCGATCTGCGCGTTCTTGGAGACGGTCACCTGGTCGATGTCGGAGGTCCGCACGGTGACGGAGACCTTCCAGTCGCCGGCCATGGGGATCTGCACGCCGTTCGCGGCCCAGTGTCCGGTGGTGACGTGGTCGGGTGCCACGGGAAGCGGCCCGATCTTCTTGGCGTCGAGGGTGAAGGCGACCTTCACCTCGGGGATGTCGAAGGCGCGGCCGTTGGGGCGCTGGACGTAGACGTGCATCTCGTTGCTGCCCACGGTCGCGGGGTCGAGATCCACGCGGACGACGCCCTTGCCGTCCTTGCCGCCGGTGTCGAAGGACATGTCGAGGGTCAGCGCGCCGGAGGACGAGTTCGACGACGAGGACGAGGAGGAGGACGCCGCCGCGGTGGCGGCCTTGGCCTCCTGCTCGGTCCGGCTCGGCTCGGTCTGCGTCAGCACGGTCGTGACGGCGAGCAGGACGACGGCGACCCCGGCTTCGGCGAGCACCGAGCGGCGCAGGCCGAAGCGGTGCGGGTCGGCGTCGCGCAGGCGCTTCTGCCGGGCGGTGTCCATGGCGGACTGCTGACGGGCGAGCTGGGCGGCGCGCTCGGGGGCGTCGTCGGCGGACGCGACCTTGCCGGAGACCGCGGAAGCACTGGAAACCCCGGAAACGGCTGAAGCACCGGCAACAGCGGAGGCGCTGGTGTCGGCCTTGGTGGCCTTCACGGACGCCTCCTTCGTGGCGGCGGACACCTTGACCGTCTCCTTCTCCTCCGCCGCCTCTTCCTCCGCCTCGGCCTCTTCCGCCGTGTCCGTGTCCGTGTGCGTCTCCGTCACCGCCGCGTCCGCGAGCCGTCCCGTCCACCGTCGCGAGATGGACGCGATACCGATGAGCAGCGCCACGAGCCCGATCTTGACCAGCAGCAGCTCGCCGTACGTCGTGTCGGTGAACGCCGACCAGGAGCCGAGCTGGCGCCAGGACTGGTAGATGCCGGTGCCGACCAGGGCGAGCACCGACCCGAAGGCGACGCGGGAGAAGCGGCGTACGGCGGTGGGATCGACCGGGGTGTCGGCGGGTGCCCGGTAGAGGGCGACCAGCAGGGCGGTGAGGCCGCCCAGCCAGGTGGCCACGGCGAGCAGATGGATGATGTCGACCGGCATCGCGATGCCCGGCTGGAGCCCGGTGGAGGCGTGCTCGGCCATGGCCCAGCTCGCCGCGAGCCCGGCGGCCACGACGGTCCCGCCGATCGCGAGCCCGAAGGTCAGGTCGCGCTTCTCGTCCTCCTCCTCGCGCTTGTCGTAGGCGCCGAAGAGGACGGCGATGAACAGTGCGGCCGCCGCGAGCAGCAGCAGCCGGGAGACCAGGGCCGCGCCGGGCTTGGTCTGCAGGACCTGGCCGAGGAGGTTCAGGTCGAAGATGTCGCCGACGCTGCCGGAGGTCGTGTAGGAGCCGCGCAGGAGCAGCAGCCAGAGGGTGGCGGCGGTGAGCGTCAGCCAGCCGCCGACGACGAGGCGCTGCATGGCCCGCACCCCGGAGCCGCGCTGCCAGCAGGCGAGGACGAAGGCGGCACCGCCGACGAGCACGATGTACCCGGCGTACGACATGTACCGCCCGAAGCCGTAGAGCCAGCCGACGATCCCGCCGCCCACGTCCTGGTCCGGGACGGAGGCGACGGTCTTGGAGGGCGTGCCCACGGAGAAGGTGAAGGCGCCGCCGACGGGATGGCTGTCCGCCGAGACGACCTGGTAGGCGACGGTGTACGTGCCCTTGCCGAGCCCGCTCTTGAGCTGCACGCCGTAGGTCGTGCCGCTCAGGTTCGTCGGCTTGCCCAGGTCGACGCGCTTGCCCTTGGGGTCGAGGACCCGGAACGAGTTGTCGTTCAGCGACACGTTCTCGGAGAACGTGAGCGAGACCTGGTCGGGCGCCTTCGGGACCACCACCCCCTGGGAGGGGTCGCTGCCGGTCAGCGCGGCGTGCGCGGAGGCCGGCCCGGCGCCGGCCAGCAGCGCGCCGGTGACGGCGAGGAACAGCAGCACCAGGGTGCGCAGGCGGGGCGTGATGGTCCGCGTCAAGGTCGGTCCCTCCCTCAGTGTCCGGTCGACGGGTTGTACGTGGCGGACTTCACCGGCATCTCGACGGTGAGCGGACCGGATTCGGCGAACTTGAGTTTCAAGGTGATCGTGTCGCCCTGTTCCGGGCGGCGCTTCAGCTTCTCGAACATCAGATGGTTGCCACCGCTTTTGAACACGAGTTGACCGTGTGCGGGCACCTCGAAGGAGGTGACCTCCTCCATCGCGCCGCCGTTGGTCTCGTGCATGGTGATCTCACCGGCGGAGTCGCTGGTGACGGACGTCAGCTCGTCCTTCGTGCCGCCCTTGTTGCTGATCGTCAGGAATCCGGCGGCCATGTCGGCGGAGACCGGCTGGGGCATGTAGGAGGCGCCGACGGACAGCTCGGCCCCCGAGGAACCCGAGGAACCCGAGCCGCCGCAGCCCGCGAGGGCCAGTGCCCCCGTGATCGCTATTCCGGTCAGGGCGAGGTGCCTGCCGGTCGGAGTCGGGCGTTTCACGGGTTCTCTCCCTTGATCAGCTTGGGGAGGTCCTTGGTGTAGTCGTCCACGGTGGCGTCCTCGCCGTAGAGGACGTATCCGCCGTCGGTCTTCGGCGAGAACGCGATGACCTGGGTGCCGTGCACCGAGACGACCTTGCCGGTCTTCTTGTCCTTGTGGGTCGGCTCGATGGAGATGCCGAGGGTGCGGGCGCCGGCCTGGATGGTGGCGAAGTCGCCGGTCAGCCCGACGAAGCTCGGGTCGATGCCCTTGAGCCACTTGCCGAGCTCGGTCGGGGTGTCCCGGGCCGGGTCGGTGGTGACGAACACGACCCGCAGCTTCGCCTGGTCCGCCTTGGACAGCGCCTTCTTGGCGACCGCGAGGTTGTTCATGGTCAGCGGGCAGACGTCGGGGCAGTGCGTGTAGCCGAAGTAGATCAGCGTCGGAGCGCCCTTGGTCTCGGCGCGCAGGTCGTACTTCTTGCCGTGGGTGTCGGTGAGCACCAGGTCAGGCTTCTCGAACGGCGTGTCCAGGATGGTCGCGGCCTTGTTCGAGGTGTCCCCGGAGACCACGGTGACGGGTGACTTCGCGTCGTCGTCGCCGCTGCCGCAGGCGGAGAGGGTCAGGGTAGCGGCGGCGAGCAGCGCGGCCGCGGCGAACGTCTTCTTGCGCATACGAAAATGTCCCAGATGTGAGAGATCCGGCGAGCACCGGGGGGCCGGACGACAGCCGTACGACAGCTGCGACAGCGTCGCACACGGCCCCCTGTGCGCGTCACGGACGCGGAGCTCAGGCCTCGGTGCCGGTGGTGGACCGGCGGCGGCCGGCGAGGACGCCGTAGGCGACCCCGGCCGCGCCGACGACGATGCCCACGACGCCGAGGACGCGGGCGGTGGTGTCACTGCCGCCCACGGAGCCGGAGTCGTCGGACGACGCGGTGGTCCCGGTCTTCGCCGAGGTCTCCTCGGCCGTGTCCGTGGCCGTGCCGTCGGCTGCGGCGGACCCGTGGTGGTCGCCGGTGGCGGCGGACAGCGCGAGGACGGGGGCCGGGTTCTCCGGCTCCTCCTGGCCCTCCTGCTGGACCTCGATCCAGCGGACGACCTCCTTGTTCGAGTACGTCTGGACCGCCTTGAAGACCAGCTCGTCGGTGTCCTCGGGCAGCGCGCCGACGGAGAGCGGGAACTTCTGGAAGTAGCCCGGCTCGATGCCCTTGCCGTCGGATGCGGTCCAGGTGACCTTGGTGACCGCCTGGTCGATCTTCTCGCCGTGCATCTCCAGCGGCTTGGCCAGCTTGGACTTGGTGACCTCGATCTTCCAGCCGGCCATCGGCTGCGGCATCACGGAGGCCACCGGGTGGTCGGCGGGGAAGTTGACCTCGACCTTGGTGGTCGAGGCGTCGTCGCGCTCGTTGGGGACCTTGAAGTCGATGACCGCGTAACCGCCCTTGGCGGCGGTGCCCTCGGGCTGGACGCTGACGTGCGCGAACGCGGGCGAGGTGACGGCCAGTACGGCGGTACCCGTGACGGCGGCGACGGCGGCGATACGAGAGGCCTTCGTGGCGGAAGCCTTCATGGCAGGGAGCACTCCACTCCGAGTGAGTTCTGTCGTTGAGGGGGGGCGCGTGGCAGGCCGAAAGCCGGAAGCGGCCGTGAGCCGGAAGCGGCCGTAAGCCGCAAGCGGCCCTCGGAAAGCGCACGCGCGCGTGCCGCACGACGGCGGCAGGCCCCTCCGCATCCGGGCAGCCCCCGGGGAGTGCTCTGGTCGCGTCGTGTCAGGCGGCGAGAACGAGAACGGCGGCGGCCACGGGCGGCCCGCGCCGGATCACGGAGTGCTGGAGCGCGACGGTGTGCGGAGCGGCGGGCACGTCCCAGTCGCCACGGCGGCCACGCGCGGGCGCCTCGGGTACGGCCACGAGCCCGGCGCACAGCGCACACGCCAGCGCGAGCGCCCCGCGCAGGGAGCGGACGAGCGCCCCCTCGGCGACCCCGTGCGCCGAATCGGCCGACAGCTGGATCAGCCGCAGCAGCGCCAGGTCGCCCCGGCGCAGCAGCCACCCCGCCACGACGGCCGCGAGGACATGTCCGAGCAGCATGGGCACGGAGGGCAGCAGCGAGCCGGAGGCCCCGGTGGCGTCCGCGGCGTGGGCCGCCCCGCTCGTGCCGGTGGCCGGGACGCCGGTGCTGAGATGCGCGTCCACGAGGATCCTGTACGCGTGGGCGGGGCTGATCTGAGCGGCCCCGGCCCCGCACACCAGCCGCGCGGCCCGCTCCACCAGCGAGGCGTCGCTCAGGGACATCGACGGCATGGACGTCATCGATGACATGGAAGCCATGGACGACACGGACATCGACCCGCCGGACATCGCGGAGCCGCCGTGCTGACCGAGCCCGAACAGCGTGTGCAGCACGGTCTGCAGTACGGCGAGCAGGGCCACGATCCCCGGCAGCGAGCGGGCCCGGCCGGTCAGCGGGGCAACGAGCGCCAGGGTGCCCAGGAAGCCCGCGCCGAGCGTCCACAGCGGAACGGTCGCGCAGGAGGCCAGGGTGTGCCCCGCCGCCGCCAGCACGACGCAGAGCGCGGCGAACACCGCGGCCCGCAGGAGCCGCAGTCCGCTTCCGGTGCGCGCCGCGCGCGGGTGGGGGGCAGTCATGGCGCGCTCATCATCGCACTGGGCCCGTGCCCGCTTGACGCCAGGTCCGGAAGATTCCGTTATGCCCGAGGGCGGTGATCGAGAGGAAGAACCGAAAGATCATCTTTGTGTCGAACCACCCGCTCATACACCGAAACCTCCCCCCGCGCATCCCCCGGATGGGCGTTCTCACATGAACGGAGTGCTTACACCCGCGCACGGGTGGCAATAGGTATCGGTATGTCGAGCCGCGGCCAGGAGGCTGGAGCATGAGCATCTGGTGGTCCCTCCATCTGCGGCGTGAGGCCGCGAGCGTGCCGCTCGCCCGCCGGCTGCTGATCGGCACGATGGAGACGGCGGGCGTCGACCCCGACGTCTCCTACGACCTCTCCGTCGCCCTCAGCGAGGCCTGCGCGAACGCCGTCGAGCACGGCGGGGCCGGCCGTCCCTCGGAGGCCTACCGGGTCACCGCCTACCTGGACGGCGAGAAGTGCCGTATCGAAGTGGCGGATTCGGGGCCGGGGCTCGGTCCGGGGTTCGCCCGCACCCAGGACCTCAGACCCGCCCGTCCCGACGCCGAGAGCGGGAGAGGCCTCTGTCTCATCAGAGAACTCGCGGATCACGTCCACATCGGCAACAAGCCGGGCCGCGGCGGCACCGTGGTCAGCTTCGACAAGATCCTCAAGTGGAAGAAAGATCCTTCTCTGCTTTCGGCATGACCCTCGCCCCCGCATAACACCCGCGCTAGGGTGCGCGCATGATTCTCAGAAACATTAAAGAAAGCCTGCTCCTGCCCGGGGTGATATTGCGTCCGATTGCCGTCGGCGACGCGAAAGCGCTGTGCGCCGCATACGTCGGCAGCCGAAGGCATCTCGAACCCTGGGAACCGGTCAGACCCGAGTCCTTCTTCACCGTCGAGGGGCAGGCCGAGCGCATCGATGGCCTGCTGGGACAGGCCGCCGACGGCCTCCTGGCCCCCTGGATCATGGAGTCGGCGGAGGACGGCCGGATCGTCGGCGCGATCACCCTTTCCGGAATTTCCCTGGGCCCTTTCTGCAGTTCCTACGTCGGCTATTGGGTGGCCGGTGATCAGCAGGGCCGTGGTCTGGCCACCGCCGCCCTGGAGCAGGTCTGTGAGATAGCCCGGGATGTCGTGGGACTTCACCGGATCGAGGCGTCCACCCTGATCGAGAACACGACGTCCCAGCGCGTGCTGAAGAAATGCGGGTTCGAGACGATCGGGGACGCGCCGCAGTATCTGCACATCAATGGAGAATGGCGCGACAGCCGACTGTTCCAGCGGGTCCTGCACGACCGAGCCCCGGCTCTGTGACCAGCGGCTTCCCGACGGGTTCAGCTTCCTGGGCGTTCACAGGCCGTTGCCAGCTCCCGCCCATGCCCCTGACAAACGGCGTTCCTAGCTTCATCGGCCATGACGGGAAACCACAAAAACACGTCGATCACCCGCCGCCGTGCCCTCGCGGTCTCCGGCGGTACGGTGGCGGCCGGCGGCCTCGCGGTCGCCGGCTTCCAGTCGGCCTTCGCCGACACGACCGACACCAGCGCCGACGCGGACGCCACGGCCTCCGCGAGTTCCACCAGCAGTGAGTGCATGACGCTGATGAGCAGCGTCACGGAAGGGCCGTACTACCTCGATGGTGCCTTGGTGCGCAAGGACATCACCGAGGGCAAGGCCGGCGTTCCGCTGACCCTTCGCCTGACCGTCGTGGACGCCACCGACGGCTGCACCCCGGTCAAGGGCGCCGCGGTCGAGATCTGGCACTGCGACGCCTGGGGCTACTACTCCGGCTACACCACCGCCAACCCGGGCGGCTCCGCCCCCGCGGAGAGCGAGGAGGGCGACTCCGCCAACGACAACACCTACCTGCGCGGCTACCAGATCGCCAACGCCAACGGGGTCGTCAAGTTCGAGACGATCTTCCCGGGCTGGTACACCCCGCGCACCTGCCACATCCACGTGAAGGTGCACACGGGCGGCGAGAAGGAGGACGGCACCTACGAGGGCGGCATCGTCAACTACACCGGGCAGCTGTTCTTCGCCGACGACATCGCCGAGGAGATCTTCACGCTCGACCCCTACTCCAAGCACACCG
The DNA here is from genome assembly GCF_040643955.1 of Streptomyces sp. NPDC047061. Taxonomy (NCBI): domain Bacteria; kingdom Bacillati; phylum Actinomycetota; class Actinomycetes; order Kitasatosporales; family Streptomycetaceae; genus Streptomyces; species Streptomyces sp. NPDC047061. The sequence continues at coordinate 169,008 of NZ_JBEYVI010000004.1, read as the reverse complement.
GCAGCTACACCACGCTCGCCAACGACATGGTGTACGACGGCGGTGGCGCCTCCAGCGGTCTGCTGACCCTGAAGGCCGTGCACAAGAAGGACCCCTCGAAGGGCTACAAGGGCTCCCTGACCCTGGGCGTCGACCCGGACGCCGAGAACACGGGCGCCGGCAGCGGCGGCGGAGGCACTCCGCCGAGCGACGCCCCGACGGGCACTCCGCCGAGCGACGCTCCCAGCGACAGCGCCTCCCCTTCGGCCTCCGCCTCCTCATAAGGTAAGGGACATGACAAGCCGCGAGGACGACGCGCTGGCGCAGGCCGCCGTGGCCGCGCTCACCGGTCAGCTGGCCCTGGCTCCCAAGCCGGGCCTGCCCGACCCCCGTGACCTGGACGCCCGCAGTACGCGCCGGGAGCACGACAGTCTGCGCTGGTCGGCCAGGGCGCTGGCGCCCGGCCTCGCGGCGATGGCCGCCTCCGCCCGCCGGACCGGCGAGGCCACGCCGGTGCTGCGGGCGGAACTGGGCGCGATCGGCCGGTGCACCGAGCACTCGGTGGGCCTGGCCGGCGGCGGCCACAAGGGCGCCCTGTGGGCCCTCGGCTTCCTGGTCGCCGCGGTCGCCCTGGACCCCCGTGCCAAGGCCCGCGAGATCGCCGCGAACGCCCGGAAGATCGCCGCGTTCAACGACAAGGGCGCCCCCAAGCGCCCCTCCCGGGGCTCCTCGATCTCCGTCAAGTACGGCGCGGCCGGCGCCCGGGGCGAGGCCAGGGCCGGATTCCCGCACGTACGCAGGGCGTTGGACGCCCTGGCAACGGCCCGCAAGGCGGGCGCCACCGAGAACCAGGCCCGCCTGGACGCGTTGATGACCGTGATGTGCACTCTCCAGGACACGGAACTCCTGTACACGGCGGGCCCGTTGGGCCTGCGCCAGGTCCAGGCGGGAGCACGGGCCGTACTGGAGGCGGGCGGCACGGCGACGGAGGCAGGAGCACAGGCACTCCGCACCCTCGACACCGACCTGCACGAACAGGGCTGGAGCCCAAGAGGCAGCGCGGGGCTCCTGGCCGGCGCACTCTTTCTGGATGGGCTCGCTGGAGCGCCCCTTTAGGGGCGCGGGGAACTGCGCGAGCAACCACCCACAACCCGCAGACCGACGAATGGCCGGGCACCCACTTGGTACCCGGCCATTTCACATCCGTCAGCTCTTACATGCGTCAGCTCTTAAGCGAAGCCATCCACGCCTCGACCTCGTCCGACCGCCGAGGCAGCCCCGCGCTGAGGTTCCGGTTGCCGTCGGCCGTCACCAGGATGTCGTCCTCGATCCGGACGCCGATCCCCCGGTACTCCTCCGGCACGGTCAGGTCGTCGGCCTGGAAGTACAGCCCCGGCTCGACGGTCAGCACCATCCCCGCCTCCAGGACCCCCTCCACATACGTCTCGGTCCGCGCGGCAGCACAGTCGTGGACGTCGAGCCCGAGCATGTGCCCGGTCCCGTGCAGCGTCCACCGGCGCTGCAGCCCGAGCTCCAGCACCCGCTCCACCGGCCCCTCCACGAGCCCCCACTCGACGAGCCGCTCGGTCAGCACCCGCTGCGCGGCATCGTGGAAGTCGCGGTACTTCGCGCCCGGCTGCACCGCCGCGATCCCGGCCTCCTGGGCGTCGTACACGGCGTCGTAGATCTTCTTCTGGATCTCGCTGTACGTGCCGCTGACCGGCAGCGTGCGCGTGACGTCGGCGGTGTACAGGCTGTGCGTCTCGACGCCGGCGTCCAGCAGGAGCAGGTCGCCGGAGCGCACCGGGCCGTCGTTGCGGACCCAGTGCAGCGTGCAGGCGTGCGGGCCGGCCGCGCAGATCGAGCCGTAGCCGATGTCGTTGCCCTCCACGCGCGCGCGGAGGAAGAACGTGCCCTCGATGTAGCGCTCGCTGGTGGCCTCGGCCTTGTCGAGGACCTTCACGACGTCCTCGAAGCCGCGGACCGTGGAGTCGACGGCCTTCTGCAGCTCGCCGACCTCCCACTCGTCCTTGACCAGCCGCGCCTCGGAGAGGAAGACCCGCAGCTCCTCGTCGCGCTCGGCGGTGACCTTGTCGGTCAGCGCCTCCTGGACGCCGGCGTCGTACCCGCGGACGACCCGGACCGGGCCGGTGGCCTCGCGCAGCTTGCCGGCGAGCTCGCGCACGTCGGCGGCGGGGATGCCGTAGAGCGCCTCGGACTCGGTGAGGGAGTGCCTGCGGCCGACCCACAGCTCGCCCTGTCCGGAGAGCCAGAACTCGCCGTTCTCGCGGTCGGAGCGGGGCAGCAGGTAGACGGTGGCGACATGGCCGTCGTCCTTCGGCTCCAGGACGAGTACGCCGTCCTCCGTCTGGTTGCCGGTGAGATAGACGTACTCGACCGACGCCCGGAACGGGTAGTCCGTGTCGTTCGAGCGGGTCTTCAGGTTGCCGGCCGGGATCACCAGGCGCTCGCCCGGGAAGCGGGCGGACAGCTCGGCGCGGCGGCGGGCGGTGTGCCCGGCCTGCTCGACGGGCTTGAGATCGCGCAGCTCGGTGTCGGCCCAGCCGGACTTCATGCTCTCGGCGAGCTCGTCGGACACGCCCGGGTACAGGCCGTTCTTGCGCTGCTTGATCGGCTCTTCCGGCTCGGTCTCCGGGGTCTCCGGACCCGCTGCGGTAGCAGCATCATCTGATACCGCCGGGGTGAGCTCGTCGGACACGGTCATCCTCCTCGACACTGCAGTGAATCCCGTCCATCGTACGGTCGTACCGAACGGCGTCCCAGGGAGTTCGGGCCCACAGCGGTGTGAGGTGTGTCCGTTTCCGTCTCGTTCCCTCGTGTTCGCCTTGTTGACTGACCGATCAGTCGAACCGGGCCGCCAGCAGGACCACGTCCTCCTCGCTGTCGGCCTCGGACAGGCCGTCCGGCAGCACCGTGCGCAGCACGTGGTCGGCGATCGCCCCGGGGTCGTGACGCAGCGCGCGCGGGATGCTCGCGGCGGCCGTGTGCAGCCGGGCGAAGGCGCGGTCCATGGGGTCGCCGGTGCGGTGCAGCAGCCCGTCGGTGTAGAGGAGAACGGTTTCCCCGGCTTCCGCCTCGATCTCCACGCTGGGCGCCTCCCAGCAGGCGAGCATGCCCAGCGGCGCGGACACGGAGGTCTCCGCGAACTCGGTGCGGTGCTCCCCGATCAGCAGCGGCGGGCTGTGGCCGGCCCCGGCGAGGGTGACCTTGCGCAGCGCGGGCTCGCAGTAGGCGAACAGGGCGGTGGCGGAGCGGGCCGGTTCGGTCAGCCGCAGCAGGAGTTCCAGGTCGGAGAGGACCGCCACCGGGTCCTCGCCCTCCATCACGGCGTACGCCCGCAGGGAGGCGCGCAGCCTGCCCATCGCGGCGACCGCGCTCGGCCCGGAGCCGGTGACCGAGCCGACGGCGAGGCCCAGGGCGGCGTCGGGCAGCGGCAGCGCGTCGTACCAGTCGCCGCCGCCGCGCGGGCCGGTGCGGTGCCGGGCGGCGAGCTGGACGCCGGCCACCCGGGGCAGCCGGGAGGGGAGCAGCTCCTCGGCGATGGTCGCCATGCACGCGCGCGTGCGCTCGACCTCCAGCAGCCGGGCCAGGTGCTCGGCCGCGTACCGGACGTAGAGGCCGACGAGGTGGCGCTGGCGCTCGTGCGGCTCGGCCGGTTCGTCGTACAGCCAGGCGACCGCGCCGAGGCGGTCGGCCGCGTCGGTGACCAGGGGGAGTGCGTAGCTGGCGGCGTAGCCGAGGCGGGCGGCGACCTCGCGGTGGCGCGGGTCGAGGCCGTCCTCGGCGAAGAGGTCGGGGCGCACGACCTCGGCGGTGCCACCGCCGTCGTACGGCAGCGCGCCGCGCGGGACGGTCTCCAGATGGCCGAGGTCCGCGCGGCCGAGGCCGAGGCCGAGCGTGGTGTGCGGGCCGAGTCCGTCGGCGGGCTCCAGCGCGACGAGACCGCGCCGGGCGCCCACGAGGGCGGCACCGGCGCGCAGCAGTTCCTGCAGGGCCGACTCGAGCGAGCCGGTGCGGGCGAGCCGTTCGGTCAGTTCATGGAGGGTGGTGAGGTCCGAGACCCAGCCGGCCAGCCGGTCCTGGAGGACGGTGCCGGGCGCCGGAGCGGCGGGGGTTTTCGGGACCGGAGGTGCGGCCGGGGTGGCCGGAACAGGGGGGACCGGCGCGACAGTGTGTGCGGGCGTGGGAACCGTTGAATCGATTCCAGCCACTTTCGGAGGGTGCGGGGCGTTCATCGCGTCCGGCTTTCAGACCTGTGCGTATTGCTCAAAAGCATCGCAAACCCCCATGTCTTTCTGCGCCGCTAGCAGTGTCTCCACATGTACACGCACTCGTGAGGAGATGTCCAGCATTGTCCTGCCGGGATTCCTGGTGTCCGTGGGCCTCTTGGGGTCTTGCCGAGGACTTCTCGCGGACGGCTTGCACAAAAGCAAAGTTGGCTTAAAACTGACTCGGGTAACGGTTCATTGCGGTCGACTGGCCTTGCTCCACGGAGCGTCACAGCGGTCGTGATGGGTACGTACTCGGAGAAGGCCAGGGGTGGTTGGGAACCACCCGGAACCTGGCGACGGACCCGGGCGTCTTAACCACCGACGACCGTGCCCCATCCTCCCGTGGCGGAGGCGGAGAGAAACACTCGGAACGGCAAAACGCCAGACTTCGCCACCCCCGCGCCGTGGCCGTGCTTTTGATAGACGCAGTACGAGCAGTACGACGCAGTTCTTGTGAACGCGGGCGCGGTCCCCGCTCGACCCCCAGGGGTTCCCCTTGCCCAGGGCAGGGGTGTGATGCGCCAACAGGTACGCACAGTGCAGTGATCGACACATGATGTGATGTGGTCCACGGTGTTGCCAGCGGTGCAACGGAAAGGAACGAGCGCTCATGCGCGAGATCCTCGGAAGGCGACGCAGGCTCCTGTCCAGGCGGAACGACAAGGGGCCTGAGCTTCTCGGCGCGGCCCTGACCTTCGCGACGGAATGGCAGTGGCCCGTACTCCCGGGCGTGGCTCCCGACCCTCAGGGGCGGGCCCGGTGCGCGTGTCCCGACCCCGAGTGCACGGTGCCCGGTGCACACCCCTTCGACCCCGGCCTGCTCGCCGCCACCACCGACGAGCGCATGGTCCGCTGGTGGTGGGGCAACCGGCCGACGGCCCCGATCGTCCTCGCCACCGGCGCAGCCGGCGGAGCGGCGCCCTGCGCGGTCAGCCTGCCCGCCCTCGCCGCCTCCCGCGCCCTCGCCCTCCTCGACCGACGCGGCATGCGGCTCGGTCCGGTGGTCGCCGCGCCCACCCGCTGGGCGCTGCTCGTCAAGCCGTACTCCATGGAGCAGCTGGGCGAGCTGCTCTACGCCAAGGACTTCGTCCCCGGCTCGCTCCGCTTCCACGGCGAGGGCGGCTACCTCGCCCTGCCGCCCTCCGAGACCGGCCAGGGCGCCATCCGCTGGGAGCGGGCCCCGCTGCCCGGCTCGGCCAAGCCCTGGGTGCCCGACGTGGAGGCCGTGGTGGACGCCGTGGTCGACGCCCTCACTCGTACGGGTGTGAGCGCACCCGAGTTGTAAGGGTGTCGGGCGCGAGAACCCGGCTTGCCGCATCTGCCTGGTTACTCTCCGCACATGCTGCGTAATTCTGGGGACCGCCCCTCAGACCCCCGACTACGTCTGCTCGCCCTCGTGGGCGTCATGGTGTGCGCGGTCGTGCTGCCGCTGACCGTGGCGTCCGCGGGACAGGTGGGCGACGCCGCCGTACACCGCGCCCGGAACGACGACGAGAAGCTGCCGGCGCCGGTCCGGTCCCCGCTGGTGCTCGGCCTGGGCCTGGCCACGGCCGCCCGCTGCGGTCCCGAACTCACCTCGCCCGACGGCGTCGAGGCGCAGACCTGTGTGATGACCCAGGGCGCGGACACCTGGGCGCGCACCTACTACCGCAACGCCACCGGGGCGGCCCTGCAGGCCGTACTGAGCCTGCTGGGCCCGCACGGCCGCACCGTGCAGACGCACTGCGCCGCGGACGCCGACGACGAGCCCGCCACCTGTGAGACGCCCCGGGAGCACACCCGGGGCACGCTGGACGCCTACACGGCGGTCGCGGAGTTCGCGGCACGCGACGGCGACGGTCCCCTGCTGCTGCGTTCCGCGAGCAACTCGGCGGACGGCTCCGGGCGCCCGGCCGACGGCTCGGGGGACACGGGGGACGGTTCAGGGGGCTCGGCCGACGGCTCCGGCGGCTCGGCCGCGGGCAACTCCCACCGGTCAAACGGGAGTTGACGAAGCACTACGGTCCGTACACCGGATGCGGGCATGAAAAGGCCCGGTTGCTGGCGACGGGGGATGCACCAGCAACCGGGCTACTGAGACGGTAACAAGAGATCGGCGGTTCGCAAATTCGATCTCGGCTATTCGGACACGTATTTGCTTGCCGTGTAGGGAAGTTGTGACAGGAGTCACCTGATTCAACGGGCCCGGTGCGGCTGACCGACCGGTCAGCCGCACCCCTGTGTCCGCGCTGATCGTCAGCTGAGCGTGACCTGTCGGTTGGTCAGTCCGCCGCGGGCCCGCCGCTCCTCCGCGGTGAGCGGTGCCTCCGAGGCCAGAGCGGTCGCGAGACGCTCGGCGAACTCGGCGGCCGGCTTCTCCACGTCCTCCGCGCCGACCCCGCTCGGCAGGTCCCAGACCGGCACGGTGAGACCGTGGGCGCGGAAGGAGCCGACCAGCCGGGTGCCCTCGCCGAGGCTGGACCTGCCCCCGGCATGCAGCCGCGCGAGAGCGTCCAGAAGCTGCTCCTCGGGATACGGCATGACCCACCGCAGATGGTTCTTCTCGGGCGTTTCGCACCAGTAGGCGGAGTCGACGCCGGTCAGCTTCACCGTCGGGATGGCCGCTGCGTTGGCCCGCTCCAGGGAGGCGGTCACGTCGGGGGTGGCGTTCTCCGCGTCCTGCACCCAGAACTCGAAGCCTTCGTGCACAACTGGCTCGAACGGGCCCTTCGGGTCGAGCAGGTCCTGCAGCCGGGGGCTGTCGGCGGGGGCGCGGCGGCTCTGCACCGGGGTGCCCGGCTCGGCCGCGAGGGCGCGCTGGAGGGTGTCGGCGAGGTCGCGGCTGATGTCGCCGGACGCCGTGTCGTTCTGCAGGCCGAGCAGGACCGTGCCGTCGTCGCGGCGCAGCGCCGGCCAGGCCATCGGCAGCACCGTGGCGAGCGTGACCGAGGGGACGCCCTCGGGCAGACCGTCCTTCAGGGTCAGCTCGACGGTGGCGGCGGGGACCAGCTCACGCAGCGCCACCCAGTCGCCCTCGCCCGCCAGCCCCTCGAACGGGCGGTGCACCAGCTCGGTCGCCGCGTGCGCCGCCGCCCGGCCGTGGCACGCCTTGTAGCGGCGGCCGCTGCCGCAGGGGCAGGGTTCGCGGGCACCGACGACCGGGATCTCTGCGTCGCTGAGCTGCGGCCGCGTGGCCGTCGTCTGGGGTCGCTTCTTGGCCATCTGGGTGTCTCCCGGTTACGGCTCGTCTCGTACGGGCGGGAGCCTAGCCGTTCATGCCCTGGGCCACGGGAACCTGTGGACCGGCCCGGTCAGTCGAGGTCGTCGAACGCGTCCGCGAAGTCCAGGTCGGGCATCTCCGGGACCGAGGGCCCCGAGGGTGCCATGACGCGCGTGGCAAAGGCGTCCCGGCGGTCCCGGGTGTTCCCGGTGTCCGGATCACGCACGTCATCACGTACGCCGTCACGCACGTCCTTGTGGACCACCACCCAGACCGTCACCTCGCCCCGGGCATCGTTGCGGACCCCCCAGTCGTCGGCCAGGGCCGTGATGATGTTCAGCCCGCGGCCGCCGTGTGCCGTGACCGACGGGGTCATGGGAGCCGGGCGGGTCGGACCACCGCCGTCCGTCACCTCGACGACCAGCCGGCCGCGCGTGTCGACCTGCCAGGCGGCCCGGACGTCGCCGTCCCCGGCCAGCGCGTCGCCCAGGGGGCGCCCGTGCTTGCAGGCATTGCTCAAAAGTTCGGAAAGGATCAGTACGGCATCGTCGATGACCGATTCCGATAGACCACCGGTGCGCAACTGATCGCGCATGCGGTGTCTCGCCTTCCCCACGCCCGCAGGGCCATGGGGTACGGCCATGCTCGACGACGTGGGCACCTCCTGTGCCACCACCAACGCCACCCCCGAGACCTCCTTTGCCCCACGCCACGGTGTGGATGCCCCATTGGCCTGAACCGGAAACCGGCCAATGAATGTCCGGTGACGCATTCGCAACGAACGAATACGCGCCGAACGCGCCGGAGCACTCCCTGTGACGGGTCGGAGTCATATCCCCCGGATATGGCTCCGTGTGGCTGGATTTCGATGGTGTGGCCGAGAAGTGAGGATGCTGTGGACGGGCTGTCGGGTCAAGGGGTGCGAGGTGTCCTTACTTGACTCTTTATCTGACCCCTGATCAGGACAGCTCCGGATTTACCGCCCCCCGTTGTCCCCTGCCGACCCTCACCACCGCTCAGCGTCCCAGTCGGTCCAGCACCGCCGCCGGCCGGTTGGTGATGATCGCGTCGATGCCGAGCTCCACGCACAGGTCCACGTCCTCCGGCTCGTTCACCGTCCACACGTGCACCCGGTGGCCGTTGCGCTTCAGCCGCTCGATATAGGCCGGGTGATTGCGCACGATCCGGATCGAGGGTCCCGCGATCCGTACCCCGGCCGGCAGCCGCCCGTCGCGCAGCCGGGGCGAGAGGAACTGCAGCAGGTAGACCGTCGGCAGCGTCGGCGAGGCCGCCCGGACCCGGGCCAGCGACCGCGCGGAGAAGCTCATGACCCGCACCGGCGACTCGGCGGGGGTGGCCGGAGCGTCCAGCCCGAACCGCTTGAGCAGCACCAGCAGCCGCTCCTCCACCTGCCCCGCCCACCGCGTGGGGTGCTTGGTCTCGATCGCCAGCTCCACCCGCCGCCCGGCGTCCGCGACCAGCTCAAGCAGCCGCTCCAGCGTCAGCACGGAGGTGTCCGCACGGTCCTCGGGCCGGAACTCCCAGTCGGGCTCCTCGTCCCGCCCGTGCCAGGCCGGGCCCTTCTTCCACGCACCGAAGTCCAGGGCGGCCAGCTCCGCGAGCTCCAGGGCCGAGACCGCGCCCCGCCCGTTGGACGTACGGTTGACCCGCCGGTCGTGGACGCACACCAGATGGCCGTCGGCGGTCAGGCGTACGTCGCACTCCAGGGCGTCGGCGCCGTCCTCGATGGCCTTCCTGTACGCGGCCAGCGTGTGCTCGGGGGCGTCTTCGGAGGCCCCGCGGTGGGCGACGACCTGGATGCGATGCTGTGGTGCGTGGGTCACCGCGTCATGGTGCCACCGAGCAGGGGTACCTGGGGGCACCCTGCATGCCGGTAAAGAGAACTTTTGTCGGACAGGCCCTATATAAAGGTTGTCCGTGTACCCACAGCCACCGCTTATGGTGCTCTGACGGCCTGTGGGAAAAGCTGACGGCATACAAAAGCACATGCACAGCTGAATCGCGCCGGACGACAGCAAGCGTGAAAGAGCGTGACCGAGTGCGACCGAGAAGAAAAGCCGTGGACCGAGGAGAGAAGCTGTGAGCACCGAGAACGAGGGCAACCCGGTACCTCCGGCCCCGTCCGCACCTCCCGTGCCGCCGACGTCTCCCGCCGCCTCGCCGCAGGCTGCCGCGTCCGACGGCGGGGAAGCGCCGACCGCCCCGATCCCGCCGGCGCCCCAGGGTGCGCCCGGCGCGCCCGCGGGCGACCCCTACGGGACCGCACCGCAGGCCCCTGACAGCTCCTGGCCGCCCCCGCCCCCCGCGACCCCCTCCTACGCGGACGCCGGCGCGGGCGCGGATGCCGGCGCAGCCTGGGGCTCGCCGTACGACCAGCAGTACCAGCAGCAGTACCAGCAGCCCCAGCCGTTCCAGCAGCCGCAGCCCGCGCCGAAGAAGGGCAGCGGGCGCGGCGGTCTGATCGCCGCCGTCCTGGTGGCCGCGCTGGTCGCGGGCGGCCTGGGCGGCGGCCTCGGCTACACGCTGGCGAAGAACAACGACGACAGCGGCTCCACGACCATCTCTTCGACCTCCAGCGGCGGCGCCACCCAGGTCAAGCGCGCCGCCGGCACCATCGCGGCGATCGCCCACGACGCGCTGCCCAGCACGGTCACCATCGAGTCCGAGTCGACCAGCGGCGAGGGCGGCACCGGCACCGGCTTCGTCTTCGACAAGCAGGGCCACATCATCACCAACAACCACGTGGTCGCGGACTCCCTCGACGGTGGCAAGCTGACCGCGACGTTCCCGGACGGCAAGAAGTACGACGCCGAGGTCGTCGGCCACGCACAGGGCTACGACGTCGCCGTGATCAAGCTCAAGAACCCGCCGTCGGACCTGAAGCCGCTCGCCCTCGGCGACTCCGACAAGGTCGCCGTCGGCGACGAGACGATCGCGATCGGCGCCCCCTTCGGCCTGTCCAACACGGTCACCACGGGCATCATCAGCGCCAAGAACCGCCCGGTGGCCTCCAGCGACGGCAGCTCCACCAGCAAGGCGTCCTACATGAGCGCCCTGCAGACCGACGCCTCCATCAACCCGGGCAACTCCGGCGGCCCGCTGCTCGACGCCTCCGGCGCGGTGATCGGCATCAACTCCGCGATCCAGTCCGCCTCCAGCGGCGGTCTGGGCAGCACCGGGCAGTCGGGCTCGATCGGCCTCGGCTTCGCCATCCCGATCAACCAGGCCAAGTACGTGGCCCAGCAGCTGATCAAGACCGGCAAGCCGGTCTACGCGAAGATCGGCGCGTCGGTGTCGCTGGACGACTCGACGAACGGTGCCCAGATCACCGACTCCGGCTCGGGCGGCTCCGCCGCGGTCGAGTCGGGCGGCCCGGCGGACAAGGCCGGCCTCAAGCCCGGCGACGTCATCACCAAGCTGGACGACTCGGTGATCGACAGCGGCCCGACCCTGATCGGCGAGATCTGGACCCACAAGCCCGGCGACAAGGTCGAGATCACCTACAAGCGGAGCGGCACCGAACACACGGTCACCGTCACCCTCGGCTCCCGCGTCGGCGACAACTGACCCGCACCCGCCCGCACGGACCGGTTACTCTGTTCCCCGCGTCGCCGATCTCCGTCGACGCGGGGTGGGTTGCCCGAGCGGCCTAAGGGAACGGTCTTGAAAACCGTCGTGGCGCGAGTCACCGTGGGTTCAAATCCCACACCCACCGCAGGATGAGAGCCTCTGACCAGCCAAAACGGTCGGGGGCTCTCGCCGTTTCCGCTCCCCGGGAGCGACCGCGGTTCCCCGTGGTTCCCCGGTCGATCGGGCACGCGAGGGGCACGGGCTCCGGATGGACCACTGACGCATCAACTCCACCTGTCCATAAGGGAGTTGGGGCAAGTCGATGTTTCACGTGAAACCAACCGTTTCGCGTGTCCGGCACGGGTTAGGCGCATACCGCGCAATCGGCTAATGGATGGTAATATCGGCACATAACACCCACCGAGACCCAGTACTCGCCCCAGCTTCCATCCCGTCCGCCGTCGACCCACACACCGTGGAGCGGGCGTGGTTCCTGGCGTCCAGGTGGAGCGCGCCACTGTACGAACGACCTGGACGCCAGGGGCCTCGTCTGCTCGGCTCTGCCTGGGTCGATGGTGGTCGGGATGGAAGCACCCCACCTGTACCACTACGAGCCCGCAGCGGCGTACGGCGCCCCCTCCATCCCGGTGTCGGCCGATCCCCCGCCGGAGGCATGCTCTGACCTCGCCTATCCCGTCCGCTCACCACGGTCCGCCGGCATCGACGGAGCCTTCAGCCGTCGCGCACCTGCTTGTGGAGTCAAAGCGTCTGTTGGTCTGTGCCTGATCACGCGATGTGGCCTGTGGGCAGTGCCGTCTTCCCCAAGGTCGGGCCTGGTGGTTGGGTCATGGGTGGGGAGTCAGGCTCGGTCCGGTGCATCGGCCCTTGGCGGGGGCGGAGCGTGAAGCGTGATCACCCCGGGGCATCGTAGGTGGCGCGGGGCCGGGGCCGGGCCGGCGCGGGCCGAAGGCAGGAGCGAAGGCCCGAGTCCCGAGCCGCGCGCCGGCCCGCAGTGCGGGCCGGGGGTGTGTGATCAACGCGGCGGCGGCCGGAAGCCGATAGGGACAGCGCGACCGGATGGCCGAAGGGCCAAGAGCCCCCACCCCTGTCCCGTGCCGCTGCGGGCCTGCGATCGAGGGGTTGAGGCGGAAGCCCTGAGGGGGCTGTGAAGCGTGGGAGAGCTGAGGAACCTTACGGTTGCTGTCGAGTCCTGTTATCCCAAGTGCGCGACGGCTGGAGGCTCCGTCGATGCCGGCGGACCGTGGTGACCGGAACACCCCGTCCCCGCCCAACGGGCGGGGCTTGATGAGGTAGAGAAACCTGTAACAAGATCGGCTAGCCAACCGCGCTTCGCTCGGCCAGGCCGCGCAGGGACTCAGGAACCCGGGGTTCGGAGAGCTGCACCAGATCGCGGATCACCTCGCGTGCCAGGTGATGATCGTGGATCTGCTCGGGAGCCAAGGCCTCGGATTCCAAGAGCGCGGCTGTGGCCTCACCGACGTGTCGCCGCTGCGCGTGCGCTCGCGCCACGTCAAGAAGGAAACGTGACTGCCGCTCGGGGGAGAGACCTGTTGCGTCAACCTGTTGGGCCACGTCCAGGGCAAGCCCCGCGTCCCCCAACTCGACCGCTGTGCTCACCGCGTGAATCTCGACGTTCGTCGGGCCGAACTCAGTGTCGAAGTCGTTGCGGTCCTCACCCAACCGCGCTGCGATCGCTCGCGCTCGGTCAATGTGGTCGTGGGTCCCTCCCCGGTTCCCCTCCCGCGCACTGATCACGGCGAGAACCAGGTTCATGGCACCCAACAGCGACAGTTCCTCTGGCGGGCACGCGGGGGCCTCCGCCCTGGGCTCCATGACGGCCACGGCGGACTTGGCCGCTTGCTCAGCCTGCTCCATGTGCTGCTGCCGCATGAAGGCATGCGCCATGCGAAACAGGCTCGCGACGACTTCAAGGGGTTGTCCCGCAAGCTCGGCTGCCTGTAGCGCTCGGTCTGCCGCGACCCATGCCGCGTCGGCCTGGTCCTGCCGGGTGAAGCTGGCCGCTGCCGCTTGGTACACCTTCGCGCGGAGCGAGTGAAGTTCGGCACGGTCGCCCGCCGGCGCGTGGCGTACCGCAGCTTCGATGCTCGGAAGCAACCGGGCAAGGTGATCGCTCAGCGCTCCGTAGCTCGATGCGTGCGTAAGTGTCCATGCCTCGTCCACCAGCCGGCGGAAGTCGGCAAGAGTGGGGATCGGTTCGGCTGGCGTCTGTTCGAAGAGGCTGCCCAAAGCCGGGTGCCCCGTGAGGGCTACGCGGAGTCCGTCAAGGTCGTTGCTCTGGGGACCCCCCTCCGGCTCGGTTTCCTCGACCGGCGCTGCATCCGGGCGTAGCTCGCGTACGGACACGTGCAGCGCATCGGCAAGAGCCTGAAGGATCGACAGCCGTTCAACGGGCTGCACGCCTCTTTCGACCTGTGAGACCCAGCTCTCGGAGCGCGCCATGGCGGCGGCAAGGTCGCTTTGTGACATGCCTGCGGCGCGGCGAAGTTCCTTGACCCGCTGACCTAGTGCCTTGGTGTCGGAGCCTGTCACGCCTCGGCTCCGGTGGGGTACTTGCCAGCGTACGGCTCAAGCCGGTCTACCTCAGTCTTCTCGACGTACTTGGTGCGCTCGGTGAGGAAGTGGCGCGTGTGCGGCTGGCGCTCGTGCTCCTCGAATGCGGCGTGGTCTGCGTACAGCTCAAAGAAGATCCGCTCGTTTGGGGCGCCCTCGACCTGGTGGCAGGCGTAGACAAGCGTGCCCGGCTCGTGAGCCTTGATCCCTGCTGCGGTTTCCCGGATCAGCGCGTCGAACGCCTCGCCTGCGTCCTCGCGAAGAGTGAAGCGAACAAAGAGCCCAAAGTTTGCCATTTCTCCTCCTTCTCGTCGCACTCAGTCTCGCAGAGGCAGACTTCTACTGCTAGTCGCAGGTTTTCTGTTGACTCGCAGTTTTTCTGCGAGTAGCTTCGTTGGTGTCAGGACACAAAGGCGCCCCGGGCTACGTGCCATCCGCCAAGATCACAACGCAGCCCGGGGCTCGTCCCACTAGGGGAGACTCCATAATGCCGTCCTTCAAGATCGACCTTTCGACCGCTGTGGTGTTCGTGGCGACCGCGCCGGAACCCAAGATGGTCAACAAGAAGACCGGTGAGCGGGCCGTGGACCGGGAGACCAACGCGAGCCTGTCGACCGTGGGTCTGCTGGTCTCGGACGAGGGTGAGGGCAACCTCTACCAGGTGACCGTGCCGGAGACCGGCCTCCCGGAGGGTCTGGCGCCGGGCATGCCGGTGCGGGTCGTCGGCCTGAAGGCCCGTGACTGGGAGAACACGTTCAACGGCGAGAAGCGCCACGGGATCTCCTTCCGCGCCGTCGCGATCGCCTCGGCGGTCTGACCATGACCGACGTCACGTCCTGGCTGGAGCTGGGCACGGTCGCTGCGGGTGCCGGCGGGATCGGCTACGCGAAGGTCCGCGCCCCTCGCGTGTACTGGTCGCTGGTCGGCCTGCCGGTCACCTGGGGCCGCTTCACCTGGACCTACCGGGACACGATGGAGGTGTGCGGGCTGACGGTACAGCCGTCCCGCCTGCGGGCCTTCATGACCCGCAACATCGCCCACACCGAGGTGCGGCCGGTCCCGCCGAAGGTCCGCCGGGTGCGGGGCACCTCGACCGGACTGCGGGTGACTCTGCGGCTCCCGGCGGGTCTGGAACCGGCGGACATCGCCGCGTCCTCGGAGCGGCTTCGGCACGCCTTCGGGGTGCGGTCGGTGACCGTGTCCGAGACCAAGCCCGGCTTTGTGGAACTGCGGATGACCGGCTACGACGTCCTCAACCGGGTCCGCATGCCCCGTACCGCCAAGCCCCGTGACCTGGTCGTCCCGGTCGCGCTGCGCGAGGACGGCTCGGTGTACGTACGGGACTACCGCCAGGTCCCCATGGCGCTAACCCTGGGCGCCACCCTGTCGGGCAAGTCCATGTATCAGCGCAACCTGGTGACGGGGCTGGCTCGACTGCCGGTCGGCTTGGTCGGGATCGACTGCAAGCGCGGTGTGGAACAGTCCCATTTCGCCCCGCGCCTGTCGGCGCTGGCGACGGATCCGCAGTCCGCCGGCCTCCTGATCGATGCGCTCGTGCGTGAGATGGAAGAGCGCTTCGACCTGCTCGCCCTCCACGGGGCCTCGGAGCTGTGGAAGCTCCCGCAGGACATCCGCCCGGTGCCGCTGGTCGTCCTCATAGACGAGATCGCAGAGCTGTTCCTGGTGACCTCGAAGAAGGAAGAGGCGGCCCGCGACCACACCGTCATGCAACTGGTGCGGCTGGGCCAGATGGCCCGCGCGGTCGGCATCTTCCTGGAGGTCTGCGGGCAGCGCTTCGGCTCCGACCTCGGCAGGGGCGCGACCGCCCTGCGAGCCCAGCTCACCGGCCGTGTGGTGCACCGGGTCAACGACAAGCAGACCGCTGAGATGGGCCTGGGGGACATCGCCCCGGACGCGGTGACGGCGGTGACCGGGATCCGTGCGGACCGTCCCGGCGTCGCGGTGGCCGGCGACACCTCCGGCGGCTGGTCCCGCATCCGCACCCCCGAGATCACCCCCGACCAGGCGGCGGCCATCTGCCGTGACTTCGCCGACCTGACCCCGGACCTGCCGTTCCTGGACCCGTTCCGGCCCGTGGTCCGCAGCGCGCCGGTCAAGGCTCCCGCGCTGGTGATCCCGGAGCCGGTCACCGAGTAATCCCAGGTTTTCTCCGGTCAGCGCGACCGCTTGGCGCCGGGTCCCTACCCGCTCCATGCCCGAAACCGAAAGGAGATCGTTCATGGCCAGGAAGAAGACCCCGGAGTCGAAGTCCGCCGAGTGCTCGGTCTGCAAGGGCACGGGTGAGGTCTCCCGCACGGTCGAGGTCGGCCGTAAACGCCGCGCGGTCGGCCAGCAGACGGGGTTCTGCCTGAACTGCCTCGGTTCCGGCGAAGCCCCCGCCGAATAGTCCTCTGACCTGCTCCAACGCCCCGAAGGAGGTGAAGACATGAAGCGCTCTATCCGTCCGGACGCGGTACTGGTTCAGGCTGTGATCGCGGGTGCGTTGTCCTTCGCCCACCTGCACGACCTTGCCCAAGCCGCCGGGCAGACCGGATGGAAGGCCTGGGCCTACCCGATCAGTGTTGACCTGCTACTGGTCGCCGCGTGGCGACGGCTGCGGGTGCAGCGGTCCCGGCTGGCCTGGTGCTGGTTCCTGGTCGCCCTGGTCGCCTCGCTCGGCGCGAACATCGCCACGGCCGGCTTCCTCGACATGGAACACCCGCCCGCCCTGCTGCGCCTCGGCGTCGCGGGCTGGCCGGCTCTGGCCTTCCTCGGCGGCACCCTGCTCGCCCACCAGCACACCGACCACACCCCCGACCCGGCACCCGACCCCGACCCGGCACCGGAGCCGCGTGCGGTGGTCGAAGTCGACCGCCCCCAGACACCCGAGTCCGCTGCCGAGATCTCCGAGCCGGAGCCCGTCCCGGCGCTGCCCAAGGCTCCGGTGAGCGTGCCCCCGGCCCTGATCGACCACGCCCGCAAGGTCGCCACCGAACACCGCGCCCGCACCGGAGCCGAGATCGACGCGGCCACCCTGCGTGCCCGCCTCGGCGTCCCGGCAGACCTCGCCGGCGCCATCGTCGCCCAACTCGCCTGACAGACAAGGAGGTTCCACCGTGCGCCCGAACCGCTTCTACGACGTGATCCGCATCGGGCCGGTCAAGGTCGCCACGTTCAACAACGGCCGTGGCCAGACCAAGCACATCGCCGCCTGCACCGCCCCCAACTGCGGTTTCTCGACCGAGCACTTCGACCGGTCCGCCGCCGAACTCACCGCCCGCACCCACAAGTGCCACTGACCCGCAAGGGAGATCCGCTGATGTTCACCCCGAAGTACCCCACCCCGGACACCGCCCCGGCCCCCGCCACGCCGCAGATCACCGTTCAGGCGCCCGTCGTCCCGGTCGCTCCGGCTCCGGTCGCCCCCGTGGCGTCGGCCCCGGTCCCGGCCCGGCCGACCATCCAGCTCACCCCCGGCTCCACGCTCGCCCTCGCGGCCGGCGGCGGCGCCGTGGTCCTGGTCGTCGGCGCGGTCCTGGTCTCCATGCTCCTCGCCGTCGCCATCACCGCCGTCTCCGTCGCCCTGGTCGCCATCGTCCTGCGCCTGCTCATCAACGACCTGCACAAGGGCAGGTGAGCCGTGGAAACCGTGATCGCCGCCGCGTTACCGGCCATCGGCTGGGCAGTCCACGGAGGTTTCCTCGTCCGTCGCCTGGCCACCGCCCGCCGTGACCCTCTGACCGGTCTGCATACCCGCGCCGGATGGACCACCCGCGCCGAACACCTGCTCAACCACAACCCGTCCGCGCTGGTCCTGCTGATCGACCTGGACGACTTCAAGGCCATCAACGACACCCACGGCCACGCGGCCGGAGACACCGTGCTCAGCGTGACCGCCCGCCGGCTCAACGACTGGTGCGGACGTCACGGCATCGCCGCCCGCCTCGGGGGAGACGAGTTCGCCGCCATCGTCACCGACCCCGGCCGCACCCCCGGTATCCGCGCACTCCGCGTAGCCCTCGACCGCGCCGTCGACCACAACGGGCACGGCTTGCCGGTCTCCGCCTCGGTCGGCATCTGTCACCGCTCGCGACTGCCTCTGCCGACGCTGACCGACGCACTCTCCGCCGCCGACTCCGCGATGTACGCGGCCAAAGGCCACGGCAGGCGCAACACACGCTAACGGCCCCCGGAGCGGCCTCTACCGCCAAGTATCCGCCGCTCCGGGCGCCTGCACCCATTCCTGATCCAACGGACCCGAAAGGGAACCACCATCATGCCCCGGAACACCCCGAGCCCGCGCCCCTGCCGCGACTGCGACGGCTTCCCCGTCGTCGCCATCACCACCGGCACCCGCAACCCGGACGGCACCCGCACCACCCTCCGTATCGACTGCCAGGCCTGCCACGGCACCGGCCACACCGCCCCCGCCCCGGCGCTTGCCCGGATCGGGCGGTGACGGCCATGGACAACGTCACCATCTCGGCCCACATCGAGCCGGACACCCGTTTCCGCGTCACGCCGTTCGCGGACCGCGCCTACCCCTTCGTCAGCCTCCGCATCGGCGGTGACCTCGTCGAGATCGCGCTTCTCGCCGCCCCCGGCACCTCCGAGGCACTGCAGAACCTGGCCGCCGCCGCGATCGAAGCCGCCGGCGCCCTGGACGCCATGACCGCCGACGTGCCGGAGGTGACCGGCCGTGGCTGACCTCACCCCGACCCCGGACCGCCCCGGCCTGCACGTCGCCGCCGAACCGATCTACCGCAAGCACGACGACCCCGCCCGCTGGTGGAACACCACCGCATCCACCCCCACCGGCTCCTACACCTGCGGAACCTGCGGCGACTCCGACACCGCCCGCGGCGCCTCCCGCGTCCGCGACCTGGTCCAGGACTGGACCGACAACCACGGCCCCGCCCACCGAGGCGGTCGCCGATGACCACGCGCCGGGTCCTTGACCTGTTCTCCTGCGCCGGCGGGGCCGCCAAGGGCTACGCGGACGCCGGATTCGCGGTCGACGGCTGCGACATCGCCGACCGCCCGAACTACCCCTTCCCCTACCACCGCGGGGACGCCCTCGAATACCTCGCCCGCTTGATCACGACAGGTGAGATCGAGCGGTACAGGCTCGTGCACGCCTCCCCGCCCTGCCAGGCCAAGGCCGCGCTGACCGTGGGCACGAATCGGTCCCAGGGCTGGGGCGGTACCCACGAAGACCTCGTGGCACCCACCCGCGAACTCCTGAACGCCTCCGGCCTGCCGTACGTGATCGAGCAGCCCAACGGCAAGGCGGAGATCCGCAAGGACCTGACCCTGTGCGGGGAGATGTTCGGGCTCGGCGTGCTGCGCCACCGCAACTTCGAGCTGGGCGGCTGGGGCGTCGTCCGGCCAGCTCACCCCAAGCACCGGGGCTACGTGCGCGGCTGGCGGCACGGCGTCTACCGCGACGGCCCGTATGTGGCCGCTTACGGAGAGGGCGGCGGCAAGGCCACCGTGACCGAGATGCAGACCGCCATGGGCATCACGTGGACCGACGTCCACGAGGAACTCACCGAGGCGATCCCGCCGGCCTTCGCCCGCTGGATCGGCCGCGCCTTCCTGACCGCACGCCAGGAGGTCTTCGCGTGACCGACACCGCCACCATGGCGGGCCTGGACCCGGCCACCCTCACCGATCTGCTGAGGCTGGCCGGGTCCGCCGGCTTCGACCGCATCCAGGACCAGATCCGGCGCACCGGCGGCTGCTCCGACCCCATCCACCTGCAAGGCTCCACCGTCACCCGCGACCGCACCACCGGGCAGATCATCCACCGCTACGACACCGACAACGAACCCGGCGGCCGGCTGCGGATCGCGTGCGGAAACCGTCGCGCGTCCCGCTGCCCCGCCTGCGCCTGGACCTACGCCGGAGACACATACCACCTCATCCGTGCCGGGCTCGTCGGAGACCCCGCCAAAGGCACCCCCGACACCATCCGGGATCACCCCCGGGTTTTCGCCACCCTCACCGCGCCCTCCTTCGGCCCGGTCCACAACCAGCCCGGTAACCGGCCTTGCCGCTGCGGCACCCGCCACGGCGAGGACGCGCCCAAACTCGGCACCCCGCTCGACCCCGATACGTACGACTACGCGGGCGCGGTGCTGTGGAACAACCACGCCTCGGAGCTGTGGCGGTACTTCACGATCTACCTGCGCCGGGAGATCGCCCGCCGCGCCGGCCTCACCCAGAAAGCCGCCCACGAACAGTCCCGCGTCTCCTTCGGCAAGGTCGCCGAGTACCAGAAGCGCGGAGCCGTCCACTTCCACGCCGTGATCCGCTTCGACGGACCCGACGGGCCCGACAGCCCGCCGCCCGCCTGGGCCACCCTCGACGTCCTCGCCGACGCCATCCGTGCCGCCGCCGCCCGAGTCGCTGTCGACGTACCGCCCGCGGGAGACCAGCCCGCCCGCCTGCTGCGCTGGGGCACCCAGCTCGACGTCCAGCCGATCGGCGCCTTCGGCCACGGCGAAGAGATCACCGAACAGGCCGTCGCCTCCTACGTCGCCAAGTACGCCACCAAAGCCGCCGAGACCACCGGCACCGTCGACCGCCGCATCGGCAACAAAGAGGCCCTCGCCCTGCTCGGCGTACCCGACCACCCCGCCCGGCTCATCGCCGCGTGCCTCGACCTGCACGCCCTCTACCCGGACCGCAAGCTTCGCGACTGGGCTCACATGCTCGGCTTCCGGGGCCACTTCTCCACCAAGTCCCGCCGCTACTCCACCACCCTCGGCGCCCTCCGCCAGACCCGCGCCGACTACCGCGCCGCCCAGCAACGCGAAGCCCTCGGCCTGCCCGACCCCGACGACACGGAGACCACCACGCTCACCCTCGCCCACTGGACCTACGCAGGCCACGGCCACACCCCCGGCGAATCCTGGCTCGCCGCCAACATCCACCGGGACATCCAACGCAACCGCGAAACCGCCCGCGAGGCCCTCGCAGACCTGCCCGACCCCGGCACAGAGGGGGAGTGGTGACCATGGAACGACTCCTCAACGTCCAAGAGGTCGCCGAACTCCTCGGCACGACCGTGCGGTTCTCGCGCCGGCTGATCGAAGAGCGTCGGATCACCTTCGTCAAGGTCGGGCGGCATGTCCGCATCCCTGAGAGGGCCCTAGAGGCCTACGTCGTCGCGAACACCGTGGAACCGGTCGTCCTCCGACCGACAGGCCTTAGGAGGGCTGCCTGATGGCGGGGAAGCGCAAGTCTCGCCGTGGCTTCGGCAGGATTCGGAAGCTGCCCTCAGGGCGGTATCAGGCTCGCTACCCGGGGCCTGACGGCGTGTTGAGGCCTGCCGACCGGACGTTCGCCACGACCACGGACGCTGATCGGTGGCTGGCGAAGAAGCGCATCGAGATCGAAGACGGCCGCTGGATCGATCCCGTCGAAGGACAGACGACGGTCCGGGACTGGTCGGCTCGTTGGCTGGCGGCTGTGTCACCGCAGCTCAAGCACAAGACACAGGCTTCGTACCGGTCGCTGATCAACTCGCTGATCAATCCGGCGCTTGGAGACCGTGAGCTGTCGAGCCTGCGTCCGATCACCGTGACGGAGTGGGTCGCGCAGATGCGAACGAGGGAGCTCAGCCCGTCCCGCATCCGGCAGGCGTACCGAGTGCTGTCGCAGGTCATGGCCTCGGCTGTCGACAACGACCTGATCGCGCAGACACCTTGCCGGGGCGTGCGACTCCCCCGCATGCCGCAGACCGAGCCGCACATCCTCACCCCGCTCGAAGCCTCACGCGTCGTGCGGAAGGCCGACAAGCCGCATGACCTGCTGATCGCGCTTCTCGCCTTCGCCGGCCTCCGGGTTGGGGAGGGGTTCGCACTGCGCCGCGATGATGTCGACATGGCGGGCGGCACGGTCCTGGTCGACGAGAACCTTGCTGAGGCGAACGGCGCCCTGGTCTTCGACACCCCGAAGTCCCATCAGAAGCGGCTACTTCGCGTGGCGCCCACCCTCGCGAAACGGCTCGGGAAGCACCTGGAGACCCTGCCGGACGACGGTCGCGCGCTGTTGTTCACTACGGCTGCGGGCAAGCCGCTGCACTACAACCAGTGGCGCAAGGCCTACTTTGACCCTGCTGTGGTGGCGGCCGGCCTCACGGACGTGACCCCGCACGATCTCCGGGCCTCGCACGGGACTTGGGTAGCCGACAAGTACGGTGTCATGACGGCCGCTCATCGCCTCGGACACTCGAACGCGAGCGTGACCACTCGGCACTACGCCCGTCCGGTCGCCGGCCGCGATGACCAGGTGGCCGAAGCCTCGGACGCGTGGGTCAACGGGCACGATCTCGACCGAGGGGCACGTAGCGGGCACGACGACGATGACGACGGCTTGGCGGGGGCGCTTGTACCCGTCTGACCTGCGGCGGAGACCTCACCGCCCATGATCGGCGAAAGGTCTTGAAAACCGTCGTGGCGCGAGTCACCGTGGGTTCAAATCCCACACCCACCGCGTGCTGTGAACGGCCCCTGACCAGGTGAGACGGTCGGGGGCCGTTGTCGTGCGCGCTGCCTGCCGGACACCGCTGTCCCCCGACTGGAGCGGGCGTGTGCATGGCCGATCCCTGCCGGGCTCCGACTGCCCGTGCGGTCGGAGTGGGAAAGCATCGGGCATGCGATCATCCGACTGGCACCTGACCCACGACGTCGACGGGTTCCTCGCCCAGGCCGGGGACTTCCTGCGCTCCCGTCCCGGGATGCATGTCATGCAGCTGACGTGGGCCGAGAGGGTGCGGTTGCGTGGTGTGGAGGCCTTCGGTACCGGAGCCCCTGTCTTCGGCGTGCTGGAGGAGGCGGGCGAGGTCCGCGGCACCTTCTACCGTCTCCCGCCCCGCGGTTTCGGCCTCTCCCCGCTCACGTCCGAGCAGGCCGACTCCCTCGCCGCCTGCCTGGCCGCCCGCGGCGACTCGGTTCCCACTGTCAGCGCGGACCACGGCACGGCGACCGCGTTCGCCGAGGCCTGGCAGCGGCGCACCGGCGCCACGCCGAGACTCCGCGACACGCGGCTGTGCCTCTACCGCCTCGGCACGCTCATTCCACCTGACCCGCTGCCGGCCGGCCGGGGCCGGGTCCTGGGCGCGCGGGACCTCGATCAGGCCATGTACTGGTGCGGCGAGTTCGCCAAGGCCGTCGGAGAGGACGTCGTCATCGACGCCGGCACCTGGGCCGGCACGCGCTACGCCGACAAGGGCTACACGCTCTGGGAGACCCCGGGCGGCACGCCCGTCTCCGTGGCGGGCCTGAACCCGTTGATCGGCGGCCAGATCCAGGTGGACGTCGTCTACACCCCCGGCCACCTGCGCGGCCGCGGCTACGCGGGTGCCGTGACGGCCGAGGTCAGCCGGGCCGCACTGGCTGCGGGGGCGAAGGACGTCGTCCTCTTCGCGGACCTGGCCAACCCCACCGGCAACGCCCTCTACCAGCGCCTCGGGTACGAGCGGCTCGCCGACTGGGGTGTGTACGACTTCTCGGCGGTCGCGCCGGCAACCTCTTGAGAACGCTCCGGGTCAGCCGTTGCGCCAGTCGTTGATCCGCTTCTCCCACTGCCTGTCGTCTGTCGTCTCCATGATCTCGCGGCGGTTGATGAGCAGGTAGATCTCGCCCAGGGACGGGGAGGCGGTGCTGAGGACGAGGGGTTTTCCGGCGTTGAGGAGGCCGCCGAGGAAGCGGCCGTAGAGGTCGGTGAAGCGGGTCTCGGCCGCGGTGATGTCCGTGCGGGTGAGGACGAGAGGGCCGGTGTCCGACCAGTCCGTGAGGACGAGTTCGTCGGGGTGCAGCACGATCCGCCCGCGGCGCTGGAAGAGGGCCTTCTGGCTGACCAGGGCCGCGGCCCTGTCGGCGCTCTGCTTGCGGCCGAGTTCGTGGGCGGTGGCCGCGATGTAGTCGGCCTCGCAGAGAGGGGTGCTGCCTTCGGTGTTCGTGTTCATGGTGGTCATGGGTTTCTCCGATGGTGGGGTCAGGACACGGTCAGGGAGATGTGCTGGTGCAGGCGGTCCGAGGCGCTGCCGATGCCGAGGGTGAACGTCCCCGGTTCGACGACGGTGCGCAGCCGCTCGTCGACGAGGGTGAGGTCCCGGGCGGCCACCACGGGGAATGACACGGTGACTCGTTCTCCTGCCTCCACATGCCTCTTGGCCACGCCCCGCAGCCGGATGCGCGGCAGGGAGACGCTCGCCCGGTCGTCGGTGACGTACAGCTGCACGACCTCGGTACCGGCCCGCTCGCCCGTGTTCGTGATGTCGACGTGCAGGTGGGTCCGGCCGTCCCGGGTGATGTGCGTGTCGTCCAGCCGGATGCCGCTGTACCGGAAGGTCGTGTAGCCGCGGCCCGATCCGAACGCGTGCAGGGGTGTGGAGGGCATGTCGATGTAGGCGTCCGCGTCGGCGCGGGCGTGCTTCTGGTCGTAGGTCAGGGGCAACTGGCCGACGTCGCGGGGGAAGGTGACGGGGAGGCGGCCGGTCGGCTCGGAACGGCCGAACAGCGTCTCCGCCACCGCCCGGCCGACCGCCTCGCCGGGCAGCCAGGCGACCAGCAGCGCGGGCAGGTGCTCCGTGGCCCACGGCAGGGCCAGCGCGCGGCCGGTGACCACCACGGCGACGGTCGGCGTGCCGGTGGCGTGCACCTCTTCGAGCAACTGCTGCTGTACGCCGGTCAGGGCGAGGGACGCGGTGTCCTTGAGCTCGCCGTCGGTGCGGTCCGGTGAGAAGTAGCCACCGCCGGTCTGCTCGCCCACGACGACCACGGCGACGTCCGCGTTCCGGGCGGCCTCGCGTGCCGCGGCGAAGCCGGAGGTGTCCGTTCCGGTGACGGCGCAGCCGCGTTCGTACCGCACCCGGACCCGGTCGCCGAGCAGGCGGGTCAGCGCCTCGCGGATCGAGGGGGTCTCGTGCAGCGAAGGGTAGGCGTTGTACTCGCCGAGGAGATTGAGCTCGTCGTCGGCATTGGGGCCGATCAGCGCCACCGTACGGATCCGGTCGGCGGCCAGCGGCAGCAGCTCGTCCTCGTTCTTCAGCAGCACCATCGACTCACGTGCCGCGCGCAGCGCCAGGGCCCGGTGCGGTGCGCAGTTGACGACCCGTTCCGCCCGGGCGGCGTCGACGTACGGGTTCTCGAACAGGCCGAGGCGTTCCTTCAGGGCCAGGACGCGTCGCACCGCCCGGTCGACCAGGGCCTCGTCGATCCCTCCCTTCCTTACGGCCGCGGCCAGCTGGTCGAGGTAGATCTCGTCCCAGGCCAGGCTCACGTCGACCCCGGCACGCAGTCCCAGCCCCGCCGCCTCCTGCGCCGTGGCCGCCACGTGTTCGTCGATCAGGCCGCGCAGGTCGTTGCCGATCACCACGCCGTCGAAGCGCAGTTCGTCCCGCAGGAGGTCGGTGAGGTACTTGCGCGAGCCGTGGACGACCAGTCCGTCGATGGTCTGCTCGCTCGCCTCGGTCATCAGGGCGCCGGCCTCGGTGAGGCCCACCCGCCACGGCTCCAGGTAGGTCTGGCGGAAGGCGCGCTCACCGATCTCGATGGAACTGGTCTCCAGGCCGCCGACGTCGGGGGACTCCATGGGGAAGGTGACCAGGGACGTGACCACGGACTCGTCGGACGTGAGGCCGCCGCCGGCGCCCTGCATGGCCGGCACCAGCGCACCGACGAAGACGGCCGTCAGGTACGGGTCCTCGCTGAACGCCCAGATCCCCCGGCCGTAGCGCGGGTCGCGGTTCAGCTCCGCGGTGATGGTGCTCAGCGCGTGGATCCCCACCGCGCGGGCCTCCCGGGCCACCGCCGCGTAGACCTGGCCGATCAGTTCCGGGGCGAAGGTCGCGCCGAGCGCCGGCCCCTCGGGGAAGATCGTCGAACCGGGGCCCACGGAACCGTGCGTGCCCTCGCTGATCTCCAGCAGCGGAATGCCGAGCCGGGTGTCACGGGCGAGCCGCTGCAGCCGGTTGTGCTGCTCGGCCTGCTCGCGTGGCGTGAGCACGTGCGGTACCTCGACGGAACCGGACAGGGTCTGGTTGACCAGACCGAAGAAACCGCCGCCCGGGCCCAGCCGGAGTTGCCCGGCGCCCGTGCCGACCACGGTCCGGCCGCGCACGTACGCCTCCCGGTTCGCCGCCGTGCCGGTCGGATCCGTGGAGTCGCCGAGCAGTTCCTGCGGGAGGCAGACCGGGATGTTCAGCTGGGCGATCTTGTCGGCCAAGGTCATGCGGGCCAGCAGGGCTTCGACGCGTCGGGAGGCCGAGCCACCCGCCGGTCGGTCCGACGACGGCCGCGCACCCGCGGTCGTAGTCGCGCCCGCGCTCGCCCCGGCTGTCACCGCGGCGGCGGCAGCGGCGGCGGCGCCCACCAGCGCCCGCCGGGAAATCTTCGCCTGATCCATACCGCCAGCATGGCGAGCGCACCCCGCCCGGATCAGCTCCCGAAAGTCTGCCTTCGCGCATCTTTCGTCGCTGCCTCGGCCTCCCGAAGGCTTCCCGAAAGCCGCCCGAAGTCGCACCGGGAGCGGGCCCCGGCA
Organism: Streptomyces sp. NPDC047061; assembly: GCF_040643955.1. Classification (NCBI taxonomy): domain Bacteria; kingdom Bacillati; phylum Actinomycetota; class Actinomycetes; order Kitasatosporales; family Streptomycetaceae; genus Streptomyces; species Streptomyces sp. NPDC047061. The sequence goes on along the minus strand of NZ_JBEYVI010000004.1, from coordinate 142,803 downwards.
GTGCGCCCTCAGAGCTCGTGGTCCTGCGCCAGCACCTCCCAGGCCACCTCCCGCAGCCCCCGGTCCGCGTCGTGGACCGACGGCGGCTGGGGTGTGGCCTGGAACCAGACGATCGTGAGGGCCGAGCAGTGCAGGACCGGGTCGTTGTCCGGGTTGACCGGTGTGGATTCGAACAGGCCTGTGCAGGCGACCGGCGGGAGGATCTCCACCGGGCCGAAGTGGCCGACGCGGCCGTCGCGGCCGTCGTCCGGGTGTTCGCGCGGCGGCGGGACCAGGTGGGCCGGGGTGCGGGGGTCCGCGGCCGCGGCCGTGGACAACAAGCCCTTCAGGAGGCGGTCGTTGAGGGCCTGGTGCGGATAGCCCTCCAGCAGCCCCCCGTACGTCGAGAAGAGCCGAAGGTGCGTGAGTTCGATCGAGCGGCCGGAGGTGAGGACGACGTGGGTGAGGGGCATGAGCGGCAGGTTAGGGGGTCGGACGGCTGCGGGCGTTCGAATTTCAGGGGCGGCGGCCGGTCATGCGGGCCGCCGACGCGATCGTCGCGCGGGCCTCCTGTTCCGTCAGGCCCGTGTGGACCGCCGCGTCGATCAGCGGGGCCCGCAGGGCTCGGCCGATGCCGTTCTCGTAGGCGCGGCAGGCCGCCCAGAAGAGGCGGGTGTTGCGCTGGCCCTCGTGGGCGGAGAGGACGAACTGGACCAGGCCCTGGCCGCGGTCGCCGACCGAGGGGTGGGTCGAGGGGTGCGGTGGGCGTGGCGGCGGGAGCAGGAGGCGCAGGAGGGACGGCGGGCAGGGCGCGGGGACCAGGTGCTCGGTGCCGGGGGCGGTGGCGTAGACGCCGTGGTCGGTACGGGAGCCGGGGCCGACCAGGTAGCCGCCGGCGCCCCGGATGTCGATGCCGGGGGCCAGGCGGCTCGCCGAGTTGGGGATCACGACGTCCGGCGGGCCGGTCAGCCAGAGGTGGCGGCCGCCGCTCGGGGTGAGGACGACGACCGTCGGAGGGAGGGTGAACAGGTGCCGCAGGGCCAGTTCGCGCAGGGCGGAGGTGGCGTCGGTACCCGACTTCACGTCGAGGTCGATGCCGATCAGGCGGTGCGGGGGCAGCCCGCAGGCGATGCCGTAGCCGGTCGCCCAGGGTGCCGCGGCGAACAGTTCGCGGATGCGGGCCGGGTCGGTGGTGGCGTCGTACACCCCGTGGCCGGGGCGGCCGCACTCGCCGTGGCAGGGCGGCAGGGCGGGGTCGGGGTCGTGGCGGTGCGGGGAGCGCAGGGCGGGGAGCTTCGTGCGGGACAGGGGGATGACGGCCAGGCCGCGCTCGGCGGCTGACAGGGCGTGTGCGAGGGCCAGCGTCGTGGCCTGCCGATCGGTGGTGGCCATGACTCCATGTTCGTACGTGCGTTCGAAAAAGGGAAGAGGGTTCCGGTGTGACACGCCGAGGGTGGTGACTTTGTCGCGGGCCGGGGCCGGAACGGTTTTTCCCTTGGGGGGACCGATGGGGGTGGATGTCATGAGTGGTCATGATCGGGGTGGGAGTCGACCAAAGATGGCGAAAATGGTTTATCGACTTGTCATCACGCTTGAGGGCGAATAACGGCTTCCGGGGTGGTTCGCCGGGGATTCGGTGGGCAACTCTGGTCTCGCGACGTCGATGACAACCACCGAGGCGGTCGGCCAACTGCCCCGGAAAAAGCATTACTTGACGTACTTCCGGCACAGCCGGGCTCTGAGAGGAAAAAACATGGCAAGCATCCGTACCGCCCGCGTTCTCGCCGCCGTCTCCGCCCTTCCGCTCGCCGCCGCCCTCTTCGCCGGTGTCGCGACGGCGGACAACGGTGCGATCGCGGACAACGGATCGAGCGCCAACGCTGGCGTGGCGGGCATCGTCGGCAGCGGGGTCGGCCACGACAACAACGGCAACTCCTCGACCACCCAGCAGAACGCGGTGGGCAACGGTGCCTCGAACCAGAGCAACACCGCTCAGGTCAAGGGCTCCGCGTGGACCGCGATCCAGCAGGGCAACGACAACGTTGCCGTCCACTTCACCCAGCTGTGGTGAGCCCCGGCTGAGCCCTGGTGGGGGTGTGGTCCGTGGGGATGGGCAGTGCGTCCGCGCGGCGGTGCTTCGGCACCGCCGCGCAGGCGTTTTCCGGCCCGGTCCGCCCGACGCCCCACCGCTTGCTGCCGCCCCGTTCGACCTTGACAGTGGACGGTATCTGACGGACAGTCAGAAACCATGCATCTGGCTCCCACCGAACGCCAGCAGCGGCTGCGTGCCGAACTCCGCGCCTACTTCCGGGCCTTGATCCCGTCCGTCGCCCCCGAGGATCCCGCCGAGCGCCGTGCCCTGCTGCGCCGCATCGGCGCGGACGGCCTGCTCGGCCTCGGCTGGCCCGTCGAGTACGGCGGCCAGGGCCGGGGCGCGGACGAGCAGTTCGTGTTCTTCGACGAGGCGTACCGGGCTGGCGCCCCCGTCTCGATGGTCACCCTGAACACGGTCGGGCCGACGCTGATGAAGTACGGCAGCGAGGAGCAGAAGGCCCGCTTCCTGCCCGGCATCCTCCGCGGCGACCTCGTCTTCGCCATCGGCTACAGCGAACCCTCCGCCGGCACCGACCTGGCCGCGCTGCGCACCCGGGCGGTACGGGACGGCGACGGCTGGCGGATCGACGGGCAGAAGATCTTCACCTCGGGCGCCCAGCACGCCGACTGGATCTGGCTGGCCTGCCGCACCGATCCCGAGGCGCCCAGACACCGCGGCATCTCGATCCTCCTGGTCCCCACCGGCGACCCCGGGTTCTCCTGGACCCCGATCGAGACGGTGGGCGGCCAGATCACGACGGCGACGTACTACGACGGCGTCCAGGTCCCCGCCGGGAACCTGGTCGGCACCGAGCACGACGGCTGGTCGCTCATCACCAACCAGCTCAACCACGAGCGGGTCGCCCTCGCCGCGACCGGCATGCAGGCCGAGGACTTCTATGCGGCCGCGCTCACCGCCGCCCGCACCCCCGATCCGGTGACCGGGCGGCGCCGTGTTGACGAGCCGTGGATTCGTTTCCGGCTGGCCGAGGCGCATGCCCGGCTGGCGGCGAACCGCCTGCTCAGCTGGCGTCTGGTGGGGGATGCGGGGGCGGGCCGGGTGGCCCCCGCGGAGGCCAGCGGCGTGAAGTTCGCGGGAACGGAATCGGCAGTCGCGACGTATCGCATGTGTCAGGAGATCGTCGGCGAGGCGGCATTGGTCCGGTCCGGTTCGCCGGGGGCGTTCGGGAACGGCGAGCTGGAGCGGCTCAACAGGGCGGCGCAGATCAACACGTTCGGGGGCGGGGTGAGCGAGGTGCAGCGGGAGATCGTCGCGACGATGCGGCTCGGGATGCGGAGGACGGGGAGGGGTGGCGACCGTGGCAGTGGCAGGGGGGAGTGACGAGCGGGGGGTGCGGCCTCCGGCGGACGATCTCGGCGCACGGCTCAAGGTGTACGAGGGACAGCCCGCGGCCCGCGCCGGCACCGGCAAGGACCCGGTCAACCTGCCCATGATCCGGCACTGGTGCGAGGCGCTGGGCGACACCTCCCCGGCGTACGAGGGGCCGGACGCCGTCGCCCCGCCCACCATGCTCCAGGCCTGGACGATGGGCGGCCTCTCCGGCCACACGGCCCGCACGGGCGCGTACGACGAGATGCTCACCCTCCTCGACGACGCGGGCTGCACCTCGATCGTGGCCACCGACTGCGAGCAGGAGTACCTGAGGCCTCTGCGGCCGGGCGACGAGGTCGCCTTCGACACGGTGATCGAGTCGGTGTCCGACCGGAAGACCACCAAGCTGGGCACGGGGTACTTCGTCACCACCCGCACGGACGTCCGCGTGGGCCGCGAGCTCGTCGGCACGCACCGCTTCCGCGTCCTCAAGTACGCCCCGAGCGGCCGGAAACGCAAGCCGCCGCCGCGCCCCCGCCCGGTCGTCAACCGGGACAACGCCGGCTTCTGGGAGGGGGTGGCCGAGGAGCGCCTCCTCGTCCAGCGGTGCGCCGACTGCGGCACCCTGCGCCACCCCTGGCTGCCCGGGTGCAACGCCTGCGGCTCCCCCGACTGGGACACGGTCGAGTCCTCCGGCGAGGGCACGGTCTACTCCTACGTCGTGATGCACCACCCGCCCTTCCCGGCCTTCGCCCCGCCCTACGCGGTCGGTCTGGTCGAACTCGCCGAGGGCGTGCGGATGGTGAGCAACGTGGTGGGGGTGCCGTACGACAAGGTGCGGATCGGGCTGCCGGTGCGGGTGGAGTTCCGCCGGTACGACGACGAGGACGGGGCATTGACCCTGCCCGTCTTCCGGGTCCTCGACGGGGAGGTCTGACATGGACTTCACGCCCACCGAGGCGCAGGCCGAGGCCCGTGACCTGGCCGCCAGGATCTTCGCCGACCTGGCCGCCCACGAGCGGCTGCGGGCCGCCGGCACCGGCAGCGACCCGGAGCTGTGGAAGGCGCTGTGCGGGGCGGGACTGGTGGCCGCGGTGGAGGAGGTGGGCCTGCTGGGGCTGGTGCTCCTCCTGGAGGAACAGGGCCGCACCACGGCCCAGGTGCCCTACGCGGCGAGCTGTGTCTACGGGCTGCTGGCGGTCACCGCCCACGGCACCGACGAGCAGCGCCGGCGCCTGCTGCCGGGCATCGCGGCCGGCTCGACGGTGGTGACCGGGGCGTTTCCGGCGCAGCCGGGGGTAGGGCTCGCTGCTCGGCCAGGGGTACGGCTCTCTGCTCGGCCGGGGTCACGGTCCTCCCCGCGTCCGGTGCTGAGCGGCACCGTCCCCGTCGTCCCGTGGCTGCGTGACGCCACTCATGTCCTGGTCGCCGACGCCGGCCGGCGGCTGTGGCTGGTGGATCTGGCGGCGGGCACCGGCGTCGAGGAGATCGAGCTGACCGCACCCTGGTCGGCGGGGCGGCTCACGCTCGACGAGACCCCCGCCGAGCCCCTCGGCGACAGCCTTGCCCCCGACGGCCCCGGCGGCGACAGCCTTGCCCCCGACGGCCCTGCCCCCGACGGCCCTGCCCCCGACAGCCCCGGCGGCGCTTACGCCGACGTCCTGGCCACCGCCCGCACCGCCTTCGCCGGCCTCCAGGCGGGCGTCTGCGCGGGCTCCCTGGCCCGGGCCGTGGCCCACACCAACAGCCGTGAGCAGTTCGGGCGCCCCCTCGCCACCCGGCAGGGCGTCCAGCTCCGCGCCGCCGACGCCCACATGGACACCGAGGCGATACGGGTGACGGCGTACGAGGCGGCCTGGCGGCGGGACGCAGGGCTGCCGTACGCCACGCACGCGCTGACCGCGGCCTGGTGGGCGTCCGAGGCCGGGCAGCGGGTGGTGCACACGGGCCAGCATCTGCACGGCGGCGCGGGCGCCGACGTCGACCACCCCGTGCACCGGCACTTCCTGTGGGGTCGGCAACTGGACGCGTATCTGGGCAGCGGGGGCGAAGTGCTTCAGGAACTGGGGGAGTTGATAGCGCATGGGGACTGAGACGGGGACTGGGACGACACGGCCGGCCGTGGGCACCGCCCTGCCGCCGCTGGAGATCCCGATCACGCGGACGCTGATCGTGGCCGGGGCGATCGCGTCCCGGGACTACCAGGACGTGCACCACGACGCCGAACTGGCCCGCCAGAAGGGCTCCCCGGACATCTTCATGAACATCCTGACGACGAACGGCCTGGTCGGCCGGTACATCACCGACCACTTCGGCCCGCCGGCCGTGCTCCGCAAGGTCGTCATCCGGCTCGGCGCGCCCAACTACCCGGGCGACACGATGGTGCTGACCGGCCGGATCGAGGAACTGGACGACGAGGCGGGGACGGCGACGGTGCGGGTGGTCGGCGCCAACAGCATCGGCAACCACGTGACCGGCACGGTGACCGTCGCCCTCACCGGACGCACCGTGGACAGGGTGACCGTCACCGTTCCCGACGAGGAGGACACATGAGCGTGCGGGGCCGGGACTCGCTCGGCGGGCGGGCGGCGGTCGTCGGCATCGGTGCGACCGAGTTCTCCAAGGACTCGGGGCGCAGCGAACTGCGGCTGGCGGCGGAGTCGGTACGGGCCGCGCTGGACGACGCGGGGCTGACCCCGGCCGACGTGGACGGGATGGTGACGTTCACGATGGACACCAGCCCGGAGATCACCGTGGCCCAGGCGTGCGGGATCGGCGAGCTGTCCTTCTTCTCCCGCGTCCACTACGGCGGCGGCGCGGCCTGTGCGACCGTCCAGCAGGCGGCCCTCGCCGTGGCCGCCGGGGTCGCGGAGGTGGTGGTCTGCTACCGCGCCTTCAACGAGAGGTCGGGCCGCCGCTTCGGCTCGGGCGTGCAGCACCGGGAGCCGTCGGCGGAGGGGGCGGCTCTGGGCTGGGCGCTGCCGTTCGGGCTGCTCACCCCGGCGTCCTGGGTGGCGATGGCGGCACAGCGCTACCTGCACACGTACGGACTGACCCCGGAGGCGTTCGGGCACGTGGCGGTGGTGGACCGCAAGTACGCCGCGACCAACCCGGCCGCCTACTTCCACGGCCGCCCCATCACCCTCGCGGACCACGCGGCCTCCCGCTGGATCGTCGAGCCGCTCCGTCTCCTGGACTGCTGCCAGGAGACGGACGGTGGCCAGGCCCTCGTCGTCACGTCGGTGGAGCGGGCGCGCGATCTGCCGCATCCGCCGGCCGTGATCGCGGCGGCCGCGCAGGGGGCCGGCCGGGCCCAGGAGCAGATGACCAGTTTCTACCGGGACGACCTGACCGGGCTGCCGGAGATGGGCGTGGTGGCCCGGCAGCTGTGGCGCACCAGCGGACTCGCCCCGGCCGACATCGACGTGGGGATCCTGTACGACCACTTCACCCCGTTCGTGCTGATGCAGCTGGAGGAGTTCGGGTTCTGCGGGCGGGGGGAGGCGGCGGACTTCGTGGCCGAGGAGCGGCTGCCGCTGAACACGCACGGGGGCCAGCTCGGGGAGGCGTACCTGCACGGGATGAACGGGGTGGCGGAGGGGGTGCGCCAGCTGCGCGGCACGGCCGTGAACCCGATACCGGGGGCGGACCGGGTCCTGGTGACGGCGGGCACGGGCGTACCGACGTCCGGGCTGGTCCTGACCTCGGACGAGTGAGCTCCCCTGACCTCGGCGAGTGAGCGCTCCTGACCTCGGACGACTGAGCGGCCACCACGGGCCGGACGCCTCGGCCGGGTGGTGCCGAGGCCCTCGCCGGCCTCCCCCTCAGGGGTAAACCCGCAGGAGTTCCGCACCCGTACTCCACCTTCAGGAGGTGTAGGCAGCCCCACCCCTACAACCTGAGGGGGACTGTCCTTCGGGACCTGCGGCCGATCCGCCGCGACACCGCTCGCTCATAGCGTGGAGCCATGACCACACCCGTCTGCACCAGCGTTTCGGACGCCGCTGTCTCGCCGAGGCAGACCCGCCCGCACGCCCGCCCGTACCCGTCGTTCGCGTCGTACGTGAGGGCCCGCCAGCCGGTCCTGCTGCGCACCGCCCGGTCGCTGACCGCGAACCCGAGCGATGCCGAGGACCTCCTCCAGACCGCGCTGGCCAAGACGTACGCGGCCTGGGAGCGGATCGAGGACCACCGGGCGCTCGACGGCTATGTGCGCCGGGCCCTGCTCAACACGCGTACCTCGCAGTGGCGCAAGCGCCGGGTCGACGAGTTCGTCTGCGACGAGATGCCCGAGCCCGAGCCGGTGCCCGGCGAGGACGACCCGGCCGAACGGCAGGCGCTGCACGACGCGATGTGGCGGGCGATCATGAAACTCCCGGCGCGGCAGCGGGCGATGGTCGTGCTGCGTTACTACGAGGACCTGAGCGAGGTGCAGACGGCCGAGGTGCTCGGGGTGTCGGTGGGCACGGTGAAGTCGGCCGTGTCGCGTGCGCTCGGCAAGCTGCGCGAGGACCCCGAGCTGGACCTCGCCCGATGACCGGCGCGGCGTCGGGAGGCTTCCGAGCGGCCGGACGGGCTTTGTTGGCTTTCTCCTAGTGACATACCAACCGGTATGTGCGCAGAATCAGCGCAGCCCCTTTACCGCCGAGTAGGGCAATGTCGCCCCCGGGAGGACGCCGTGCTGAGCACCATGCAGGACGTACCGCTGCTGATCTCGAGGATCCTGACCCACGGGTCGAGGGTTCACGGCGCATCACAGGTGATCACCTGGACCGGCGAGGGCGAGCCGCACCGCCGCAGTTTCGCCGAGATCGGTGACCGGGCCGCCCGGCTGGCGCACGCCCTGCGGGACGACCTCGGGGTCCGGGGCGACGACCGGGTGGCCACCTTGATGTGGAACAACTCGGAACACACCGAGGCGTATTTCGCGATTCCCTCCATGGGTGCGGTCCTGCACACGCTCAACCTGCGCCTGCCCGCCGAGCAGCTGGCCTGGATCGTCAACCACGCCGCCGACCGCGTCGTCATCGTCAACGGCTCGCTGATCCCGATGATCGCGCCGCTGCTGTCCAGGCTGCCGACCGTCGAGCACATCGTCGTCTCCGGGCCGGGCGACCGTTCGCCGCTCGCCGGCGCCGGCGCGCAGGTGCACGAGTACGAGGAACTGATCGCGGACAAGCCGACGACGTTCGACTGGCCGGAGCTCGACGAGCGTCAGGCCGCCGCGATGTGCTACACCTCCGGCACCACCGGCGACCCCAAGGGCGTGGTGTACAGCCACCGTTCGATCTACCTGCACTCCCTGCAGGTCAACATGGCGCAGTCGATGGGCCTGACCGACCAGGACACCTCGCTGGTCGTCGTACCGCAGTTCCACGTCAACGCCTGGGGCCTGCCGCACGCCACCTTCATGACCGGCGTCAACCTGCTGATGCCGGACCGTTTCCTCCAGCCCGGCCCGCTCGCCGAGATGATCGAGCGCGAGCGCCCCACGCACGCGGCCGCGGTCCCCACCATCTGGCAGGGCCTGCTCGGCGAGCTCCTCGCCCGCCCCCGGGACGTCTCCTCCCTCACCCAGGTCACCATCGGCGGCGCCGCCTGCCCGCCCTCCCTCATGACGGCCTTCGACAAGCTGGGCATGCGGGTCTGCCACGCCTGGGGCATGACCGAGACCTCCCCGCTCGGCACCATCGCCCGCCCGCCGGCCCATGTGGTGGGTACGGACGAGGAGTTCGCGTACCGCCTCACGCAGGGCCGCTTCCCCGCGTCCGTCGAGGCGCGGCTGAGCGGCCCCGGCGGCGAACGCCTCCCCTGGGACGGCGAGTCGGCGGGCGAGCTGGAGGTGCGCGGCCCCTGGATCGCGGGCGCCTACTACAACGGCCCCGATGCCGAACCCCTGCGCCCCGCCGACAAGTTCAGCGAGGACGGCTGGCTGAAGACGGGTGACGTCGGCACCATCTCCGCCGACGGCTTCCTCACCCTCACCGACCGCGCGAAGGACGTCATCAAGTCCGGCGGCGAGTGGATCTCCTCGGTCGAACTGGAGAACGCGCTGATGTCCCACCCGGACGTCGCCGAGGCCGCGGTCGTGGCCGTACCGGACGACAAGTGGGGCGAGCGCCCGCTGGCGACGGTCGTCCTCCGCGAGGGCGCCACGGCCACCTTCGAGGCCCTGCGCATCTTCCTCGCCGAGGAGGGCAAGATCGCCAAGTGGCAGCTGCCCGAGCGCTGGACGGTCATCGAGTCGGTGCCGAAGACGAGCGTGGGCAAGTTCGACAAGAAGGTGCTGCGCAGGAGGTACGCCGAGGGCGAGCTGGACGTCACCAGCCTCTGACGGCCGGCAGCCCTTGAGCGCCCCGCACTGAAGCGCCCCGAAAGGGGCGCGGGGAACTGCGCGACCAGCCACACTCAACCCGCGGCCAACGGACGGCAGTTCCCCGAACGGCGCTCTCTCAGTTCGTTCCGATCCGCGCCAGCAGATCCACGATCCGGCTCTGCACCTCCGCACTCGTCGACCGCTCCGCCAGGAACAGCACCGTCTCCCCAGACGCCAGCCGGGGCAGGTCCGCCTGGTCGACCGCCGCCGTGTAGACGACCAGCGGCGTCCGGTTCAGCTGCCCGTTCGCGCGCAGCCAGTCGATGATCCCGGCCTGGCGGCGGTGCACCTGCATCAGGTCCATCACCACCAGGTTCGGCCGCAGCTGCCCGGCCAGCGTCACCGCGTCCGCGTCGCTCGCCGCCCGCGCCACCTGCATTCCGCGCCGCTCCAGCGTCGAGGTCAGCGCGAGCGCGATCTCCGCGTGCTCCTCGATCAGCAGCACCCGCGGCGGATGCTGCTCGCTGTCCCGGGGCGCCAGCGCCTTCAGGAGCACGGCGGGATCGGCGCCGTACGCCGCCTCGCGCGTCGCCTGTCCCAGTCCGGCCGTCACCATCACCGGTACCTCGGCCGCCACCGCCGCCTGCCGCAGCGACTGCAGCGCGGTCCGGGTGATCGGCCCGGTCAGCGGGTCAACGAACAGCGCCGCCGGGAACGCGGCGATCTGCGCGTCGACCTCCTCGCGGGAGTTCACGATCACCGGCCGGTAGCCGCGGTCGCTGAGCTCCTGCTGGGTGGTGACGTCCGGCGCGGGCCACACCAGCAGCCGGCGCGGGTTGTCCAGCGGCTCCGGGGGCAGCTCGTCGTCCATCGGCTGCGGGCGCGGCGGGTCCGCGACCTCGATCGCCCCGCCAGGACCGTCCAGCGGCTCCGGGCCCTCGGCGGCGTTCACGTCCGGTGCGCCTATCGCGTACGACCGTCCGGCCCCGTCGGTGGCACCCACCAGCCGGGACTGCCCGGCCAGCGACGGCTGCGGCAGCGGCTGGGCGGCGACCGGCTGCTCGGCCGACGGATGCGGCCGGGCCGACTGCTCGGGCTGTGCCTGTGCCGGTGACTGCGGCTGCTCGGCACGGGTGCCCGGGTCCGGGGGCGTGCCCAGCTTGCGGCGCCGACCGTTGCTGCCCGGCTGGTGCGGGGGCGGGGTCGCCGTCGGCTGCTGCACCTGCGCGGCCTGCCGTGAGAACGGCACCCCCTGCCCCAGCGTCCGCACGCTGAACGCCCGGCCCTGCGTGGAGTCCGGGTCGATCGGTGCCGCTGCCTGTGCCGGAGTCGCCGCCGGCAGTGCCGTCGCCTCGGCGGGCAACGGCTGTGCGGCACGCGCCGGTTGGGCGGCGGCGGAGGCGTCGTCGGAGCCCGGCCACTGCTGCGGCGCGGGGGCCATCGGCGCGGCCTCCGCCGGGAGCGGCTGGGCGGGCGCCGGGGCGGCTTCGGTAGCCGGGGCGAGCTGCGGTTGTGGCTGCGGGGGCGCCTGGGCCGGTACCGCAGCGCCCGGCAGCGCCTGCGGAGCCGGGAGGGCGGGCCGGCCCTGGTCCGCGGACCCGGCCTGGACGGGGATGCCCTGAGGCTGCACCGGCTGTCCGGGAGCGCCCGCCTGCGCGGGCAGCGCCGGGAGGGCCTGCGCTGCCGGGACCGGCTGTGCTGCCTGTGCTGCTGCCTGCACGGCCGGTACTGCCGTGGCGTCCGGAGTGTTCTCCGCTCCCGGCTGGCCCACGGCCCGTCGGCGGCGGCCGGTCGGCGCGCTGGTGGGGTGCGGCTGCGGCGGGGTGTGGTCCTCGGCCTGGTCGTGCGCCACGGCATCGTGCCGGCCCTCGTCGCCCGCGGCCTCGATCGGCTCGGGGGCGCGGTCGGCCTCGGCGGGCGGCAGCGCGAAGACCGGGCGGGGGCCCGCCTGCTGCTGCTCGGCCCGCTCGGCCGCGGCGGCCAGTGCGCGGCGCCGGCGTCCGCCGGGCTGCCCCTCGTCGGCAACGGGCTCGGACGGGGCCGAGGGCAGCGCAGGGGGAAGCGCCTGGAGCTCGTCCGGCTCACGCCGGGCGCGCCGCCCCGAGGCAGGCACGGGCACGGGCACGCCCTGCGGCGGAACGGTGCCGCCCAGACCCGTACCCGAGGCGGCCGCTCCCGCGCCCTGCTCGGCCGCCGTCACCACGGCGCCCTCGGCGACCCCCGGGTCACCGTCGGCCGGGCGCCCACGCCGTCGTCCGGTACCGCCGGAGGCCGACTCCGCGCTCTCGATCGCGGCGGGCCCGCTCTCCGGGCCCTCCGCCTCGGCGGCGCGCCGGCGACGGCGCCCGGTCGGCGGGACCGGGGCCTCGCCCTCGCCGTCCGCCTCGCCGGGAACGTCACTCTCCAGGAAGGCGTCCACGGAGGACCGCCGGGCCCGCCGCCGGCCACCCGCACCGGCGTCGTCGGCGGCCGGGACCGTGGCCACCTCGGCACCCGTCACCGCGGTACCGGCCGGAGGCGTCACGGCCCCCGCGCCACCGCCGATAGGCACCTCCAGCACGAACGCGCTGCCGCTCATCCCCGGCACTTCATGGGTCTGCAGCACCCCGCCGTGGGCCCGGACGATCCCGCGCACGATCGGCTCGTGCACCGGGTCTCCCCCGGGGTACGGCCCGCGTACCTCGATGCGGACGACCTCGCCGCGCTGCGCCGCCGCGACCACCACGGTGTTGTCCATGTAGCCGCCCGCGGAGACGGGCGCGTTGCCGGTCGCGTCGACGCCGGCCACGTCCGCGATGAGATGCGCGAGCGCGACGGCGAGCCGCTGCGGGTCCACCTCGGCCTCGATGGGCGGCGCGTGCACGGCGAACTGCACCCGTCCGGGCCCGATCAGCTCCACCGCCCCGTCCACACCGGCGGCGACGACGGCGTCGAGCATGACCTTCGTACGGTTGATGTCCTCGGTCCCCGCGTCCAGCCGCTGATAGCCGAGCACGTTGTCGATGAGCTGGGTGATCCGCGAATAGCCGGCCGAAAGGTGATGAAGCACCTGGTTGGCCTCGGGCCACAGCTGCCCGGCGTCGTCGGCGGCGAGCGCGGCCAGTTCCCGGCGCAGCTCGTCGAGGGGGCCGCGCAGCGACTGCGCGAGCAGCGTCAGCAGCTGCTCGTGGCGTCCGGAGAGGGCCTCGTACCGGTCCTTCTCGCGCTCGCCGAGGGCCGCGTACCGGTCCTCGCCGGCCGCCAGCTCCTCGGCGTGCCGTTCGAGCAGCTCCTCGACCTCGGTGACGTGCTTCTGACGCAGCGCGGTCAGGTCGGAGGCGTGCTCCTCGGAGAGCCGCTCCAGCTCGTCGGTGTGCGCTTTCTCCTGGGCCGTCTTCTCGTCGACGACGGAGTCGTACGGCCGCCGGTCGGTGAACGTCATCACGGCGCCGACCAGCTGGTCGCCGTCGCGCACCGGCGCGGTCGTCAGGTCGACCGGCACCTTCCTGTCGCCCTTGGCCCACAGCACCTGGCCGCGCACCCGGTGCTTGCGCCCGGAGCGCAGGGTGTCGGCGAGCGGCGACTCGGCGTACGGGAAGGGGGAGCCGTCGGTGCGCGAGTGCAGCACGAGGTCGTGCAGTTCCTTGCCGCCGAGCTCACCGGCCCGGTACCCCAGTATCTGGGCGGCGGCCGGGTTGACGAGCACGATCCGACCGTCGGTGTCCGTCCCCACGACACCCTCGCTCGCCGCCCGCAGGATCATCTCGGTCTGCCGCTGCGAGCGGGCCAGCTCGGCCTCGGTGTCCACGGTGCCGGTCAGGTCGCGGACGACGAGCATCAGCAGCTCGTCGCCGCTGTAGCCGTAACCGTCGTACGCCTGCTGTCCGTTCTCCAGGTTGGCGCTGGTGACCTCGACCGGGAACTCGGTCCCGTCGGTACGCCGTGCGACCATCCGCGTCGGCTTGGTCCGCCCACGGGGATCCATGTGATCGGGTCGCCGCATGGAGCCCGGGATCAGCCGGGAGTCGAACTGCGGAAGCAGGTCGAGCAGCCCGCGCCCCACCAGCGCCGTCCCGGGCGCCTCGAAGGCCTCCAGGGCGATGGTGTTCGCGTTGACGACGGTGCCGTTGGCGTTGACCAGTACCAACGCATCCGGCAGCGCGTCCAGTATGGCTGCGAGGCGAGCAGCGCCTCGGGATGGCCTGCTGCTCACGAGACGCTTCCTCCCTGTTACCGCACCTTGCCGACCGCTCGGGCCATCTTGCCAACCGGCCCGCGGCGTGTCACGCGAGGGAGTCTAAAGGCACCGGTTGCGCTCGCGACGCCGGATGAGAGGGAGGTCGCACGACGAAGTGACGGCGAACATGTGACCGACACGCCTCACCTCCGCCATACCTTCGCGGGACATTTACGGAAGCGCGGCCGCCACCGTGCAATGGCTGTGCGACCTCTGTGAGCCGGGGCGGGCTCACCGACCGGGCGGGTTCACGGACCGAGGTCGGGCAGCAGGGGCACCATCCGGTCCCAGCGTCCGATCTCGCAGCCGTTGCTCCGGTCGTACGCGGCGTCGACCGGGCGGCCGGCCCAGAAACCGGTGACATGGGCGGTGGCCGGGCCGCCGTAGAGCATGGTGCAGGCGGTGCCCGGGGCGACCGGGGCGAAGGTGTCCCGGCCCCAGCGGGTGTTCCGGTCGAGCGCCCGGCAGGCCCCGTCCACGTCCGGGTGACTGCCGGCGCCGGGATGACAGGACAGCTCGTAGGTCCCGTCCCGCCCGTCCCCGGCGTGCCGCACGGTGACGGTGAGGTGGTCGGCGGTCACGGCGGCGGAGGCGGGCAGGGCGGCAACGGACCCGAGGACGGCGGCGACGGCCCCGAGGGCGCCCCGCGCGACGAAGTGAGACATGCCCTGCCCAACGCGCGGCCCGCCGGGATGTTGCGCGATGCGTCTGGACCGACGCCTCCGGCCCGACGCCTCCGGCCCGACGCCTCCGGCCCGACGCCTCCGGCCCGACGCCTCCGGCCCGACGCCTCCGGCCCGACGCCTCCGGCCCGACGCCTCCGG
>NZ_JBEYVI010000004.1:0-127943 GCF_040643955.1 Streptomyces sp. NPDC047061 | reverse complement strand
GGGCCTCGTGGGAAGGGCTTTGCCCTGCGGCCCGCCTGCCTAGTACCGTGGGAGCCGATTGGTGACAGCACGCTCGACTGTGTCATCATCTGCACGCACCACTCGCGCTCACGCGGGCGGCTGTGCTGGAGGCGTCGCCTAGTCCGGTCTATGGCGCCGCACTGCTAATGCGGTTTGGGCCTTAAAGCCCATCGAGGGTTCAAATCCCTCCGCCTCCGCACCTCAATCAGGGAGTCCGACCATTTCGGTCCGGGCTCCCTGATTCGCGTTTATGCCCCTGCCGCCAGCACACCCCCACCCCGCCACCTCCACCCCGCCACCCACGCCACGACGGCCCGCCGCACCCGCGGCCACCCCCGCCCACCGGATCCACCCGATACAACGTTTCCGCAGCTCACAAGGGGTGCGCCTAACGGATTTCACATGGCGGCGGCAGTCATGTAATGTTCTTCCTGTCGCCGCGAGCGGGTCGAAAGAGCCGGGAGCGGGGACAAAATACAAAAAAACAAGCACTCGTAGCTTAACGGATAGAGCATCTGACTACGGATCAGAAGGTTGCAGGTTCGAATCCTGCCGAGTGCACACAGGTGAAAGGCCCCGGAGAGATCCGGGGCCTTTTGCGTTCCACGGTTCTGGGGCAGCGATCCTGCTCCTCCTCGGACGCGTGCGGAGCGATGCGGCTTACGAGTGAATCCAGCCGTGCGTTGATCGGCCTACGGGGCAACGGCGGGAAGGCCGTTCTGCACACCGGACACATCACGGGCAGGGAGCGTCCTATGGCGAAGTTCCTCATTCAGGCCACCTACACACCCGAAGGGGCGAAGGGCCTGCTCAAGGAAGGCGCAGGTGGGCGGCGTGCCGCCGTCGACCATGTCGTCGCCGGCCTCGGGGGGACGGTCGAGGCCATGTACTTCGCCTTCGGAGAGGACGACTTCGTGGGCATCCTCGACTTCCCCGACACGGTCTCCATGGCCGCCGTCAGCCTCAGCGTCAAGGCGAGCGGCGCGCTCCGCACCCGGGCCACGCCCCTCCTCACGATCGACGAGATCGACGAGGCCGCCCGCCGACAGGTCTCCTTCCGCCCTCCCGGCGCGTAGGTCGAGACGGCGTGGGGCGCGCCGGACTCGTGCGGGAGCACGGCACGGGGAGCACGGGGAGCGCGGGGATCAGCGGATCCTCGCGCTCTTCCTGGGCGGTCCTGGGAGTCGCGCAGCTCTGGCCAGGCGTGGCAGCGTGGCTGCATCATGCCTCCATGGCCGCCGGCAGAGATCTCCGACAGTTCGCATCCAGAGCTCTGTTGACATGGGCTGCCTGCCTGGCCGGGCTCGCCCTGGCCATCGGGATCTACTGGGTCTGGCGTCACCGTCTCCCCGACGCGTCGACCTTCCGCATCGACATCGCCGGGACCGTGTTCGTGGCAGTCATGGGCAGCATGCGCCGCACGCGCGGCCGGGAGCCGCAGGAGTCGCAGAAGCCGCAGAAGCCGCAGGAGTTGCGCTGAGACGCCCTCGGTGATCCGCCGGTGCCCAGGTGCTCCGATGGCTGGGCTCACTGCTCGTGGACACGTCAAGGGGTGGGATTTCTTGCGGCAGGACATGGAGGGCGGTGCGACCGTCGAGTTCGGCTACCGGCTGACGGCTGCGGACTTCCGCGAGGCGCTCTGGGCGCGGGCGCGGCGGTCGTCGGCGGGCCGGGTCCAGACGTTCCTGGCGCCGCTGATCTCGCTCGTCGCCGTGGTCGCCACCTTGGTCTTCACCGGCACCAGGCTGACCGTCGGGATCATCACGCTGGTACTCGGTGCGGCGGTCATCTCCTGGGGAGTGGTGCGCAGGACGCGTGCCATGGCCCATGGGATGGCCGACTTCATGGAGCCGTACGGGCAGACCCGCATGGTGGCCGACGACCACGGCGCGGCCCTCACCGGCGAGCAGGCGTCCAGCACCGTCGAGTGGACGGTGTTCAGGGAGTACCTGGAGACACCCCGGATCTTCGTGCTGCTGGGCAACGATCGCGCGGTCGCGTTCGCGGTACTGCCCAAGAGAGGGGCACGGGACGGCGCGGACGTCGAGCGGCTCCGGGCGATCCTGGACCGGAACCTGAAGCGGCGCTGACCGGCCGACGGTTCGGCAGGGTTCAGCAGGGCTCAGCGGGGCTCAGCGGGGCTCCGCCGAGTCGTTCCCGTTGAGCCTCTCCAAGTAGTCGTGGGCCAGGGCGGTGGCCCGGGTGAACCAGTCCGTGAGGGTGGCGAGTTCGTCGGGGGCGTAGTCGGCGAACAGCTCGGTCAGGCGCGCGTAGTGGCCGGCGTACACCGCCTCGACCCGGGTGACGGCTTCCGGGACCGCGGCGACGCGGACCCGGCGGCGGTCGGCGGGGTCGGGCCGGCGGGTGACGTAGCCCGCGCGTTCCAGGCGGTTGAGGATGCCCGTCACGGCCCCCGTCGTCACATGGGCGCGGGCGGCCAGATCGCCGGCGGTGAGCAGGTCGTCGCCCGCCTCCAGGACGAAGGCGAAGCAGGTGAGGTCCGTGACGTTCACCCCGAGCCGCCGGGCCAGCTCCTGCTGTCCGATCACATGGGCCGCGATGAGGTGGTCCATGGCGGACAGCGCGCGGGCCGCGTCGGCGGCCGGTCGCGGCTTGCCGTGCATGTGCGTTCCCGATTCGTTCGAGATGACCGAGTGCCTGGAATCCCGGATCGGATCCACAGATTCTCTTAGCGCGTGAGAGGTGTGGGTAGTAAATTTCTTACTCGGTGAGGGATTCTAGTCGCCCTCGCGTCGGACTGTGTGTTTCCGCTGCCTATGAAGGGGAGACGGGTACGTGAGTCAGCACGACGAAGGCCACACGGTGGCAGGGTGGACCGGTACCGCGATCGCGACCGCCGGAAGCGGTCTGCTGGGACTGGGCGTGTGTACGGTCTCGGCCGCCGCCCTGGCCGCGGGGCTCGCGGTGTGTGCCGTGAGCGTCCTGGTCACCTGGTATCTGCATCTGGCGGGGTGGGGAAAGCCGCCGGGCCCGCGGCCCCGCGCACAGTGGCCCCTCCGGGTGCGGGACACCGGCGCCCGCGACGGCCACCCCGGATGCGTCTCCTGCCGACTGGCCGGCCGGGGGCGGCGTACCGCGTCGGCGCTCCAGCCGGTGTCCGCCGCAGGCGAGGCGGAGCCGGCGACCGCGGAGGCCGGCGGCTGATCAGAAGAGGCTGACGATCCCCCGGACGAGGGCACGGGCCCAGGCGTGGGCGCGGGCCTGGGCCTGGGCCTGGGCGTGGGCGTGGGCGCGGGCCCGGCCGCAGGCCTCGTTGTCAGTGCCGCCCCCTACCCTCGTAAGCAATGGCACACGTATGGAAATGCTCGGGGCTGCGGTGGTCGGACGACGGGCCCGTGCTGGTGTGGAGCGGTGGGCGGCGCAGTCCGCTCGTCCGGGGGAAGCGCGTGGCCTTCGCGGTCGCGGTCGCTGAAGGGGACGTGGACGGGGGCGCCGACGGGAGCGCAGGCAGCGGGGGCGCCCGGGAGTGCGTGGGGGCGCGGGGGCATGCCTGCCCCACCCGGGCACCCGTGTCCGGCAGAAGCACCGGCGCCCGGTGCGAGGAGTGTGCGCGGCTGGACCGGGCGCACTCCGTGGCCGCAGACACCGTCGCCGACGATCCCCGGCCGTACCACGTGTATCTGGCGTGGTTCGGGCCCGGCATGGTCAAGGTGGGGATCACGGCCGTCGAGCGGGGCCCGGCCCGGCTGTTGGAGCAGGGTGCCGTGTGCTTCAGCTGGCTCGGCGCCGGGCCGCTGATGGCCGCCCGGCGGACCGAGGAGCTGCTGCGGGCCGCGCTCCGGGTGCCGGACCGGATCCCGTACGGGGAGAAGCGCGTCGTGCGCGCCCTGTTGCCGGCGACCCCGGCCGAGCGGGCGGCCGAGATCAAGGAATTGCACGCGCTTTCTGTCGCGCTCGGCGGCTGGCCCGAGTCGCTCGTCCCGGAGCTCTGCCAAGTCGTCGATCACGTGGGGGTGTTCGGGCTGGACGGGGTGTCCGCCGCCGTCGGTGAGGTGTCCGAGCTGGTCCCGGGCGGCGTGGTGAGCGGCGAGCTGGTCGCGGCGGCCGGGCCGGATCTGCACCTCGCCACCCGGCGCGGGGTCGTCGTCCTTGACACGCGCTTGCTGCCCGGCTGGGAGCTGACCGTTGCCGGGGACGGGGAGGAAGGGCAAGTCAGAGTGCCCATAAGGGAGTTCGCGGCTCCCCAGGACGGCCTCTTCTGAACCCGGGGAGCTCCGCCGCGCGGGACCCGCCCCGGGTCGGTACGCTCTCATCAGCGGCTCATGGGTGGCTCATCAGCACCTCATCGACGGGCCGGGGCGCGCAGCGGACGTACATGATCCGCACAGCTCGGCCCGAGCGTGGTCACGAGTTCATGCACGCGTGATGGGATTCCCAGGCGTTCCCTGAGAGGCGCCTGTGTGTTTCTTAGGGAAATCACAGATTAGTGAAAGCGTGTTCTCAGAGGACCCGGACAAGGTGTCCACCATGACCACGACCTCGCCCCAGGGGCGCACCGAACTGCTGAGGCCGGACGGGAGCCCCGTCCGAGTGCTTGTGGTGGACGACGAGCTGTCGATCACCGAACTCCTTTCCATGGCCCTCCGCTACGAGGGCTGGCAGATCCGGAGTGCCGGTGACGGGCAGGGCGCGATACAGACCGCCCGGGAGTTCCGGCCCGACGCCGTCGTCCTCGACATGATGCTGCCCGACATGGACGGCCTCACCGTGCTGGGGCGCCTGCGGCGCGAACTGCCGGACGTGCCGGTGCTGTTCCTGACCGCGAAGGACGCGGTCGAGGACCGGATCGCGGGGCTCACCGCGGGTGGCGACGACTACGTCACCAAACCCTTCAGCCTCGAAGAGGTCGTGGCCCGGCTGCGCGGGCTCATCCGCCGCTCCGGTGCGGCCGACCGGCGGTCCGACTCCGTGCTCGTCGTCGGTGACCTCACCCTGGACGAGGACAGCCACGAGGTCTCGCGGGCCGGGGAGTCGATCCACCTCACCGCCACCGAGTTCGAGCTGCTGCGCTTCCTGATGCGCAACCCGCGGCGCGTGCTCAGCAAGGCCCAGATACTCGACCGTGTGTGGTCGTACGACTTCGGCGGGCAGGCCAATGTGGTCGAGCTCTATATCTCGTACCTGCGACGGAAGATCGACGCCGGCCGTGAGCCGATGATCCACACCCGGCGTGGCGCCGGCTATCTGATCAAGCCAGCCGCCTCATGAGCGGGCGACGGCGGCCGCGTACGCAGAAACGACGAGCGGGAAAACCGCGCACCCTGCGGACCCGGCTCGTCGTCGTGTCCGTGACGCTGATCGCCGTGGTCTGCGCGGTGATCGGGACCGTCACGACCCTGGTGCTGCGCGACCACCTGTACGGGCAGCTGGACGGCTCTCTGAAGGAGGCCGCCGCTCGCCTGTCGGGCGGACCGCTCGGCGGTCCCGACGGCAAGGGCAACCGCAGTGCCCTCCCCGGCGCCGGTAGCTCCAGTTCCGGCACCGGCAACTCCACTTCTGGCGCCGGCGACAGCGACACGGGGATCAATCCGTCGAACACCCTCGACGACTTCGTCGCCCACGGTCCCCAGCCGCAGAAGACCATCGCGGCCACGGTCGAGAACGGGTCGGTCACCAGCGGCAAGGTCGGCATCAAGAAGAACATCTCCGCCGGCTACACCCAGATGAGCCCAGGGACCCTGAACGAGGCCCAGCTCAAGGTGATCGGTTCCGTCGCCCAGGACCAGAAGCCGCACACGGTCGACATCCCCGGCCTCGGCACCTACAAGGTCCAGTACGTCAAGGGCAACAAGGGCACCTTCTACGTCGGTATCCCGACCTCCGACGCCGACGGCACCATCAACACCCTGATCATCGTCGAGATCAGCCTCACCGTCTCCGGCCTGATCGCCGCCACCCTCGCCGGCACCGTCATCGTCGGCGTCGCCACCCGTCCCCTGCGCCGGGTCGCCACCACCGCCACCCGCGTCTCCGAACTCACCCTCCACACCGGAGAGGTGAACCTCAGCGAGCGGGTGCCCGACACCGAGTGCGATCCGCACACCGAGGTCGGCCAGGTCGGCGCGGCGCTGAACCGGATGCTCAACCACGTGCACGGCGCCCTGCACGCCCGCCAGCAGAGCGAGATGCGGGTACGGCAGTTCGTCGCCGACGCGAGTCACGAGCTGCGGACCCCGCTCGCCTCCATCCGCGGGTACGCCGAACTCACCCGGCGCGGACGGGAGCAGGTCGGGCCCGACACCCGGCACGCCCTCGGCCGTATCGAGTCGGAGGCGGGCCGCATGACCCTCCTGGTCGAGGACCTGCTGCTGCTCGCCCGGCTGGACGCGGGGCGTCCGCTGCAGTTCGAGCACACCGACCTCATCCCGCTCGTCGTCGACACGATCAGCGACACGCGGGCCGCCGGCATGGACCACAACTGGCGCCTCGACCTGCCCGACGAGCCGGCGCTGGTCGCCGCCGACGCCGCCCGGATCCAGCAGGTGCTGATCAACCTCCTCGGCAACGCGCGCAAGCACACCCCGCCGGGCACCACGGTCACCGCGCGCATCCAGCGCCGCGGGCCCTGGATGTGCGTGGACGTCGAGGACAACGGGCAGGGCATCCCGCCGGACCTGCTGCCGCACGTCTTCGAGCGGTTCGCGCGCGGCGACTCCGCGCGGTCGCGGTCCACGGGTTCCACGGGTCTCGGGCTCGCCATCGTGCAGGCGGTTGCGTCCGCACACGGCGGTGCCGTGACCGTGGACAGTGTTCCGGGTCGCACGGTGTTCACGCTGTATCTGCCGGCGCTTGCCCCGGCGGCCCCGCAGCCCGCGCCCGAAACGAACTGGCAATCGCACTCACAGGCACAGCACAGTGCCACCACATGGGTGCAACAGGGCGCTTGACGAGAGTCGATGCCATGCGAACCGACTCTTCTCCCGGCACGTTGCCGGCGCGGGAGCACCTCCCGGCCGGTAACGCCGGTACGCCTGTCCTGGACGTAGTGATCCCCGTCTACAACGAGGAGAAGGACCTCGGCCCATGCGTCCTCAGACTGCATGAGCACCTCAAGCGCACGTTCCCGTACGCGTACCGCATCACCATCGCGGACAACGCGTCCACGGACACCACCCCCCAGGTGGCGAAGCAGCTCGAGGCGGAGATCGCCGAGGTGAAGTCGTTCCGGCTGGAGCAGAAGGGCCGCGGCCGGGCGCTGCGGACCGTCTGGTCGGCCTCGGACGCGCCGATCCTCGCGTACATGGACGTCGACCTGTCGACCGACCTGAACGCGCTGCTGCCGCTGGTGGCGCCGCTCATCTCCGGCCACTCCGACCTGGCGATCGGTTCCCGGCTGGCCCGCTCGTCGCGCGTGGTGCGCGGCGCCAAGCGGGAGTTCATCAGCCGCTCGTACAACCTGATCCTGCGCGGCTCGCTGCAGGCCCGCTTCTCGGACGCGCAGTGCGGCTTCAAGGCGATCCGCCGCGATGTCGCCCAGGTGCTGCTGCCGATGGTCGAGGACACCGGCTGGTTCTTCGACACCGAGATGCTGGTGATCGCCGAGCGCGCGGGTCTGCGCATCCACGAGGTGCCGGTCGACTGGGTCGACGACCCGAACTCGACCGTGCACATCGTGAAGACGGCGACCGAGGACCTCAAGGGCGTGTGGCGGGTCGGCAAGGCCCTGGCCACCGGTTCGCTGCCGCTGGACCGGGTCGCCCGCCCGTTCGGCGACGACCCGCGCGACCGCGACATCCAGGACGTGCCGAAGGGCCTGGCCCGCCAGCTCGTCGGGTTCTGCGTGGTCGGCGGCCTGTCGACCCTCTTCTACCTGGTCCTCTACAGCCTCTTCCGGGAGTTCTCCGGTTCGCAGACAGCCAACGCGCTCGCGCTGCTGGTGTCGGCGGTGGCGAACACGGCCGCCAACCGGCGCCTCACCTTCGGGGTGCGCGGCCGGGGCGGGGCGGTCCGGCACCAGGCGCAGGGCCTGGTCGTCTTCGGTATCGGCCTCGCGCTCACCAGTGGTTCCCTCGCCGCCCTGAACGCGGCGACCAGCGACCCCGCGCACTCGACCGAGCTGGCGGTGCTGATCGCCGCCAACCTCGCCGCGACCGTCCTGCGCTTCCTGCTCTTCCGCGCCTGGGTCTTCCCGGACCGCGACGGCACCGGCCGGCCGGAGTCGACCCCGTCCACGGTGGTGGCCACGCACAACCCGTCGTCCTCGACGTACCCGACCGGCGGATTCCAGCCGTACCAGCAGCCGTACCAGCCCCAGGGCCCGCTCCCGCAGCGCCCGGCGCACCAGCCGTACACGCAGAACGGCACCACGACCACGACCACCCAGTTCCGCGCCGGTGAAGCCGCGGACGGCACCTGGAGGGACAGCACCATGCAGTTGCAGCCGGTGCGCCCCCACGACACCGAGCCGGGGGACCCCCGATGAGCACCGACACCGACCACACGGCCCAGTGGGGCCCGCCCCCGACCGCACCTCCCACGGCTCCCCCGCAGCCGCAGCACGCACCGGACGCATCGGACGTGCCGGACGCCCAGGCCGTCGCACCGGCAACGGCCCCGGCCCCCGGGGCGGGTGAGCCCAAGCAGCCCTTCGTACGGAGACTGTGGCGCGGCCGGCCCGAGGACCCCCGCTGGGCGCGCCCGGCCTTCTTCGGCCTGCTGCTCGTCACCGCGGTGCTGTACTTCTACAACCTGAGCGTCAACGGCTACTCCAACTCCTTCTACTCGGCCGCCGTCCAGGCGGGCACCAAGAGCTGGAAGGCGATGTTCTTCGGCTCGCTGGACGCGGGCAACGCGATCACCGTCGACAAGCCCTCGGCGTTCATGTGGCCGATGGAGATCGCGGCCCGGATCTTCGGCCTGAACTCCTGGACGATCCTCGGCCCCGAGGTCCTCATGGGCGTCGGCACGGTCGCCGTCGTCTACGCCTCCGTACGCCGCCGCTTCAGCCCCGCGGCCGGTCTGATCGCGGGCGCCGTGCTCGCGCTCACCCCCGTCGCCGCGCTGATGTTCCGGTTCAACAACCCGGACGCGATGCTGGCCCTGCTGATGGCGCTGGCCTGCTACTTCGTGGTCCGCGCGGTCGAGGACGGGCGTACGAAGTGGCTGGTGTGGGCGGGCGTGGCGATCGGCTTCGCCTTCCTCGCCAAGACCCTCCAGGCCTTCCTGATCCTGCCGGCGCTGGCGTTCGTGTACGCGGCCGTCGGCCCGCACACGTGGAAGAAGCGGATCGGCCAGCTGGCCCTGGCGACCGGCGCGCTGGTCGTCGCCGGCGGCTGGTGGGTGGCGATCGTCGAGCTGTGGCCGGCCTCCTCCCGCCCCTACATCGGTGGTTCGCAGGACAACAGCTTCCTGTCGCTGACCTTCGGCTACAACGGCCTCGGCCGCATCAGCGGCGACGAGACCGGCAGCGTCGGCGGCGGTGGCGGCGGCACCGGCTCCGGCCGCTGGGGCGCGACCGGCTGGAGCCGGATGTTCAACGACGAGATCGGCAGCCAGATCTCCTGGCTGATCCCGGCCGCGCTGATCCTCCTGGTCGCCGGTCTGGTGGCCACCCGCAGGCTGAAGCGGACCTCGGTGACCCGGGCGTCGTTCCTGGTCTGGGGCGGCTCGCTGCTGATGACCATGATCGTGTTCAGCTACATGGCGGGCATCTTCCACCAGTACTACACGGTCGCCCTCGCCCCCTACATCGCCGCCGTGGTCGGCATGGGCGCGGGTCTGCTCTGGGAGAAGCGCGCCGAGCTGTGGGCGTCGATCACCCTCGCCACCGCCGTGGTCTCGGCCGCGGTCTGGGGTTACGTCCTCCTCGACCGCACCTCCACCTACCTGCCCTGGCTGAAGTACCTGGTCCTGATCGGCGGTCTGGCCGCCGCGCTCGGCCTGATCTTCGCGGGCCGGATCTCGCGGCAGCTCGCCCTCGGTGCGGCCGCGGTCGGCCTGGTGGCCGCGCTGGCGGGCCCGACGGCGTACACCCTCTCCACCGTGAGCTCCGCGCACACCGGCTCCATCCCGACGGCCGGTCCGGCCGGCGCCAGCTCGATGGGCTTCGGCGGCGGTGGCGGTCCCGGCGGCGGCCGGGGCGGCACCGGCAACGGCGGTGGCTTCGGCCAGAACCAGCAGGGCGGCACCGGCACCACGCCGGGCCAGGGCCAGAACGGCACGGGCGGCTTCCCGGGCGGCGGCACCGGCGGTACCGGTGGCTTCGGGGGCGGTATGCCGGGCCAGAACCAGCAGGGCGGCAACGGCACCACGCAGAACGGCACCGGCGGCTTCCCGGGCGGCAACGGCACGAGCGAGGCCGGTGGCATGGGCGGCGGTATGGGCGGTGGCGCCGGCGGTCTGCTGAACGGCGCGACCGTCAGCTCCGAGGCGAAGGCGCTGCTGCAGAAGAACTCCTCCCAGTACACCTGGGTCGCGGCGGCCATCGGCGCCCAGAACGCGGCGAGCTACCAGCTCTCCACCGGCGACGCGGTGATGGCGATCGGCGGCTTCAACGGCACCGACCCGTCCCCGACGCTGGCCCAGTTCGAGAAGTACGTGGCCGACGG
This sequence comes from Streptomyces sp. NPDC047061, assembly GCF_040643955.1. Lineage (NCBI taxonomy): Bacteria > Bacillati > Actinomycetota > Actinomycetes > Kitasatosporales > Streptomycetaceae > Streptomyces > Streptomyces sp. NPDC047061. The sequence goes on along the minus strand of NZ_JBEYVI010000004.1, from coordinate 117,354 downwards.
CAAGATCCACTACTTCATCTCCTCCGGCACCGGAGGCGGCGGCATGGGCGGCAGCAGCAGCGGCACGTCCTCGCAGATCAGCTCGTGGGTCGAGAAGAACTTCAAGAAGGTGACGGTGGGTTCGTCCACCTTCTACGACCTCACACAGAAGGCGAGCAGCAGCTGACCGACTCCTGAGCGGCGCAAGGGCGGTGACCTCCCCGGTCACCGCCCTTTGCCGTTGCCGAGAGGGCCGAGAGGGCCGGGTGTGCCGGGTGCGCCGGCGGTGCCGAGAAGAACCGCGTTGTACGCCGTATAGGAACTGCTTTACGGTGTACAATATGACTTCTCAGGGCCACCCCCAGCGCTGGCTGATCCTCGGTGTCATCTGTCTCGCACAGCTCACCGTGCTGCTCGACAACACCGTCCTCAACGTGGCCATCCCCTCCCTCACCCGGGAGCTGCACGCGGCCACCGCCGACATCCAGTGGATGATCAACGCGTACTCGCTCGTCCAGTCCGGCCTGCTGCTCACGGCGGGCAGCGCGGCCGACCGCTACGGCCGCAAGAAGATGCTGATCGCGGGCCTGGTCCTGTTCGGCGCGGGTTCGCTGGCCGCGGGCCTGGCCGATTCGACCGGGCAGCTGGTGGCGGCGCGGGCCGGCATGGGCGTAGGAGGCGCACTCCTCCTGACGACCACGCTCGCCGTGGCGATGCAGATCTTCACCCCCGAGGAGCACCCCAGGGCCATCGGCATCTGGAGCGCCGTCAACGCGCTGGGCTTCGCCGCCGGACCGCTGATCGGCGGGTTCATGCTCAACCACTTCTGGTGGGGCGCGATCTTCCTGGTCAACCTCCCGGTGGCGGCACTGGCCCTGGCGGCCGTCATCGCCCTGGTCCCCGAGTCGAAGAACCCCCGGGGCGACCGCCCCGACCTGCCCGGCGCGCTGCTCTCCACGGTCGGCATGGCCGCGCTGGTCTTCGCGATCATCTCCGGCCCGGAGCACGGCTGGACCTCGGCGCGGGTGCTGGGCCCGGCCGCCGTGGCGGCGCTGACGCTGAGCCTCTTCGCGTACTGGGAGAACCGGATCCCGTATCCCATGCTCGACCCGCACTTCTTCAGGGACCGCCGCTTCACGGGTGCCGTCGCCGGTGCTGTGCTCATCACCTTCGGCATGGGCGGAGCGCTGTTCCTGCTCACCCAGCACCTGCAACTCGTCCTCGGCTACGGCGCGTTGGAGGCGGGTCTGCGGACGGCGCCGCTCGCGCTGACGGTCGTCGCCCTCAACTTCAGCGGCCTGTCGGCCAGGTGGGCGACGCGCCTGGGGACACCGGTCGCGATCGCGCTCGGCATGCTGCTGATGTCGCTGGGCCTGGTGTCCATCGCCGTACTCGACTCGAACGGCTACGGCGGCACGCTGCTCGGGCTGCTGCTGATCGGCGCGGGGTGCGCGATCGCCAACCCGGCGATGGCGCACGCCATCATGAGCGCGATTCCTCCGGAGAAGGCCGGGGTGGGCGCCGGGATCAACGGCACGCTCGCGGAGTTCGGGAACGGGTTGGGGGTGGCCGTGCTGGGCGCGGTGCTGAGCTCTTCGGTGGCCTCGGGGAGGTCGTTGTCGGACGGGCTGGGGGCGGGGCAGTTGGTGGGGGCGGTCGCGGTGGTGGCCGGGGGGATCGTGGCTGCGGGGCTTCTCAGGAAGGCGGAGAAGAATGTCGCGTGAGGGGGAGGGGGTACATGTCCAGCGGCGGGTGCGCGTGGATTGTGGCTGGTCGCGCAGTTCCTCGCGCCCCTAAAAGCAGGGCGTTGCGGTCTTAGCATCTTTAAGAAGTGGGCGTGAGGAAGGTGTGTCTATGGCGCGGGCCAGTGTGTGGCTGGAGGAGAAGGTCGGCAAGGGCGGGCGCAGTGGTCAGCCGTCCGGGCTCGACCGGGCCCGTATCACCTCCGCCACCGTCCGGCTGCTCGACTCCGACGGGCTGGACAAGTTCTCCATGCGGCGGCTGGCGGCCGAGCTCAACGTGACCGCGATGTCCGTGTACTGGTACGTCGACACCAAGGACGACCTGCTCGAACTCGCCCTCGACGCGGCCTTCGGCGAGCTCTCCCTGCCCGATGCCGCCGTCGGCGACTGGCGGGAGCAACTGCGGGCGCTGGCCACGGAGTACCGCGCCCTGCTGGTCCGCCACCCCTGGCTCTCCCCGCTGGCCGGCCGCTACCTGAACATCGGCCCCCACTCGCTCGCCTTCTCCCGGGTGGTCCAGCAGGTGGTCCGCCGCGCCGGCCTGCCCGCACACGGGGTGACCGGCGCGATCTCGGCCGTCTTCCAGTTCGTCTACGGCTACGGCACGATCGAGGGCCACTTCGCCGAGCGCGTGGCAGCGGCCGGCATGACCCAGGACGAGTACTTCAACTCCGCGATGGACGCCGTGACGGAGGTCCCGGACACGGCGAGGATCATCGAGGAGTCCAGGGACCTCATGGCGGCGCGGGGCGGAGACACCGTCGCCGAGATGCTGGACAGGGACTTCACCTTCGCCCTGGACCTGCTGATCGCAGGCATCGATGCGATGGTGGCGAAGGGCGCCTAGTCCCACCCAGGGGCGCGGGGCTGTGTTCGATCTGCGGCTCCGCCGCGTGGGCGCGACCAGCCGCAGTGAACCCGCACCCGCGAACGGCGACGCACCCCCGAGCTCGCAGGCGCGCGGCCCTCCCCCTCACGCGTCCGGCGAAGCCAACCGCGCCGGAAACCCCCCGGTGGCCACCGGCCCCCACTTCTCCGGCGTCACCCTGATGATCGACTTCCCCTGCTTCACCATCGCCGCCCGGTACTCGTCCCAGTCCGGGTGCTCCCCGGCGATGTTCCGGTAGTACTCCACCAGCGGCTCCACCGACTCGGGAGAGTCGATCACCTCGGCCCGTCCGTCGACCTGCACCCACGGCCCGTTCCAGTCGTCGCTCAGGACGATCACGCTGACCCGCTCGTCCCGCTTCGCGTTCCGTGTCTTCGCCCGCTCGGGGTACGTGGAGGCGACGATGCGCCCGGAGTCGTCGACCCCGCAGGTCAGCGGCGACCCCTGCGGGCTGCCGTCGGCGCGCCGGGTGAGCAGGATCGCGCGGTGGCGGGGTCGTACGAAGTCCAGCAGTTCGTCGAGGGAGACGGTGGTGTTCGTCGCGATGTTCGGTGCCATGGCGTCAGCCTAGGGCCGCGGCGCGCGCTCAGCCTGTCCCTGCCGGGCTCATGTTCATGTTCTGTGCGCGAGCGCCAGCTTGCCCGTGACGCGGCCGTCGAGCAGGTGCCGGACGGCCGCGGCGGTCTCGGCGAGGGGATGGACACGGTCCACGACAGGGCGGAGCGCGCCCGTGTCGATGAGAGCGGTCAGGTCGCGGAGTCCGTCGGCGTGCTCGGAGGCGATGAAGGTGCCCAGGTGCCGGCCGGTGAACGGGGACAGCAGCTGGGCGCGGAGCTGCCGGTCGGTGCCGCCGAGCCAGCGGCCGTCCGTCTCGCCGCCGGTGATGACCAGCCTGCCACGGGGGGTGAGGGCCCGACGCAGGTCCCGCAGACGGCGGTTGCCCGCGATGTCGACGATGGCGTCGTAGCGGTGCGGGCCGGCGAGGAAGTCCTCGCGCGTGTAGTCGATCACGTGGTCGGCGCCCAGCGCCCGTACGGCGTCGAGCTTGGGAGTGCTCGCGACGGCCGTGACCCGGGCGCCGAAGGCCCGGGCGAGTTGGACGGCGAAGGTGCCCACGCCGCCGGCGGCTCCCGTGATCAGGACCTGCTGCCCCTCCTGCACACGGCCCTTGTCGCGAACCGCCTGGAGCGCGGTGAGCGCGCTGACGGGTACCGTCGCCGCCTCCTCGAAGGTGAGTCCGGCAGGCTTGGGGGCGATCCTGTCGGCCCGGGCGGCGGCGTATTCGGCGAACGCGGCGGCAGCCGTGCCGTAGACCTCGTCGCCGGGCGCGAAACCCGTCACGCCGGAGCCGACCGCCTCGACGACACCGGCGATGTTGCGGCCGGGGTTGGGGAGCTTCGGCCCGCGCAGCCCGCTCACGGGCCGGACCGCGTACGGCAGGCCGGCCATCAGGTGCCAGGTGCCCCGGTCGACGCTGGAGGCGCGCACCCGAACCAGCACCTCGCCGGGGGACGACTGGCGGCCGGCGATGCGGCAGCGGGCCTTCTCCATGCGCCGTGCGCTGTCCCGTCACCGCTGGGCGATCGGGCTGATGGAGTCACGGTCCACCCCGGGCCCGGCCACCCTGCGCCACCACGAAGCCGTTCTCGGCTGCCTGCGGCAGGGCGGGTTCTCCCTCGCCCTGACCGCGCACGCCGTCTCGGTCCTGGACAGCTACATCTACGGGTTCGCCCAGCAGGAGAAGACCCTGCCCTTCGACACCCCGGAGCAGACCGCCGAGCTGGCGGAGTCCATCATGAGCGGTTTCGGCGAGGGCGAGTACCCGTACCTGACCGAGATCGCGACCGCTCACGTCATGCGTCCCGGATACGCCTACGGCGACGAGTTCGCGTTCGGCCTGGACCTCATCCTCGACGGCCTCCAGCAGGCGGCGGGCTGACGAGCCGGTACCGGGTCACCGTTCACGCCTGTGGCAGCGACTCGCCCTGTACGGCCTGGATCTCCAGCTCCACCTTCAGTGTGGTGCCGATCGCGGCGATGCCCGCCTGGACGACCTGGTTGTAGTTCATGGCGAAGTCCTCGCGGTGCAGTTCGGTCGTCGCGCGGAACGCGGCGCGCGTGCCGCCCCACGGGTCGGCGCCGGTGCCGAGGTAGGAGAGGGTGAGGTCGACCGGTCGTACGACACCGTGCAGCGAGAGCTCGCCGTGGACCGTCCAGCGGTCGGAGCCGGTCGCGGTCAGGCCCGTCGAGAAGTAGGTGATCTCGGGGTGGCGTTCGACGTCCAGGAAGTCGGCGGAGCGCAGGTGGGTGTCGCGCATGCCGTTGCCGGTGTCGATGGAGGCGGCGCGGATCACGGCGTGGACGCGGGACTTGGTGACGTCGTCGGGGGCGATCTCGATCCCCGCGCCGAAGTCCGTGAAGCGGCCGCGGACGCTGGAGATGCCCAGGTGCTGGGCGACCGCGCCCACGGTGGAGTGCGCGGGGTCCACCGTCCACGGGCCGGGCGGGGGCAGTTCGGTGCCGCCCTGCCGCGCCAGGGTGACCGTGCCGACCTCGGCGCGGCCGCTCGCGGTGACGATGGCGCTGGCGGCGGCGGGCGCGTAGCCCACGGCCGTGACGATGACGGTGTACGCGCCGGGTGCCAGCGGGTTCGGGTCCCGTACCGTGCCCTCGTCGTCGGCCTCGGCGCGCAGCACCTGCGTGCCGGTCATGTCGGTCACCGTGACGACCGCGTGCGACACGGCCCATCCGTCCCGGGTGCGGATCCTCGCGGTCAGTCCCATCCCGTTTCTCCCTGCGAACACTCAGACATCAGACATTCGGGCACTCGGACATTCATGCGGTCCGACAGTCAGACGATTACAAATTGGCCTCATGGGACCGGCCCGTGGCGGGCGCCTCCTTGTGGGCGCGCCCGCCACGGGCCGGAGTACGGACTACTCGCCCGGGTGGGAGAGTTCGATGTCGTGGCCGTCGACACCGGCGCCGGTGACGTTCAGGGCCGTGGCGACCGGCGGGTAGCCCGTCGCGATCACGGTGTAGTCGCCGCCGTCCAGGTCGGCGAAGGCGTACGCGCCGTCCAGGCCGGTGGTGGAGGTGCCGACCACGTTGCCCGCCGCGTCCACGAGGGTCACGCGGGCGTCCGCCAGCGGGCCGTGCGGGGCCCGTACGACACCCTGGAGCTGGGCACCGGCGTCCAGGTCGACCTCGATCCGGGTGACCCCGGTGGCGCCGATCTCGACCGGGACCGCGCGGGGCCGGTAGCCGGCCGCGTTCACGGCGACCGTGACGACACCCGGCACCAGCTCGCCGAAGCGGAAGTCGCCCTGCTCACCGGTGGCCGCGGTGGCCAGCAGGTCACCGCGCACGTCGGTGACGATCACCATCGCGTCCTTGACGGGGAGCGCGCTGCCGGCGCCGCGGACGACGCCGCTCAGGCCGCTGGTGCCGCTCAGCAAGATGTCATAGGGCACCGGCTCCTCGCCCACCACGACCGTGGCGGCCTGCGGCTGGTAGCCGTCGGCGGAGGCGATCAGCACGTACGACCCCGCGCCGGGCGCGTCCAGCCGGTAGGAGCCGTCGAAGCCCGCGACCGAGCGGCCCAGCTGGCGGCCGGACAGCGAGATGAGGGTGACCGCGGCCTGCCCGACCGGGGCGCTCTCGGCACCGCGCACGAAACCGTGCACCGGGGTGCCGGCGGAACCCGCCGACTGCTCGGGGCCGGCGATGGTGGCCACGGCGGCGAACTGCCGGGTGGCTTCCGGCGCGGCCTCCGTGCTGCTGCTCACGACCGGGGCGGCCCAGCTGGGGACCTGCTGCTCCCCCGCGGGAGCCGGCACCGCGGCGACGGCGGCGGGCACGGTCTCCGGGCTGCCCGCGGTCTCGCCCTCGGCGGCCTGGGCGAGCCCGCCCTTGGTCCGCAGCGGGACCTCCTTGATGAACAGGCTGATCAGGAACGCGAGTGCCGCGAGGCCACCGGCGATCAGGAAGACGTCGGCGATGGCGTGGCCGTAGGCGCTCTCGACGAGGTTGCGGATCGGGGCCGGGTACTTGCCCAGGTCCGGGATGCTGTCGGTGGACGAGCTGGAACCGGCCAGGGCCGCCTGGTACTTGGGGGAGAGGGAGGCGATGCCGTCCGTGATGTAGTGCGTGATCCGGTTGGCCATCACCGCGCCCAGCGCCGAGACGCCGACCGCACCGCCGAGGGACCGGAAGAAGGTGACCGTGGAGCTGGCCGAGCCGAGGTCGGCGGGGGAGACCTGGTTCTGCGTGCAGAGCACCAGGTTCTGCATCATCATGCCGATGCCGAGACCCATCAGCGCCATGAAGATCGACATCTTCCAGTACGCCGTGTCGTAGCGGATGGTGCCGAGCAGGCCGAGGCCCGCCGTCACCAGCACGCCGCCGCTGACCAGCCAGCCCTTCCAGCGTCCGGTGCGGGTGATGAACTGACCCGAGACGGTGGAGGAGATGAACAGACCGCCGATCATCGGGATCGTCAGCACACCGGACATCGTCGGGGACTTGTCGCGGGCCAGCTGGAAGTACTGGCTGAAGAACACCGTGCCGGTGAACATCGCGACACCGACGAACAGGGAGGCCAGCGAGGCCAGGGTGATGGTGCGGTTGCGGAACAGCCGCAGCGGGATGATCGGTTCCGCGGCCTTCGACTCGACCAGGACGAAGATCAGCCCGAGGACGATCGAACCGCCGACCATCGCGTACGTCTGCCAGGAGATCCAGTCGTACTTGTCACCGGCGAAGGTGACCCAGAGCAGCAGCAGCGACACGGCGGCGGCGACGAAGAAGGCGCCGGCCCAGTCGACCTTGACGTCCCGCTTCACGACCGGCAGGTGCAGGGTCTTCTGCAGCACGATCAGCGCGATGACGGCGAAGGGGACGCCGACGTAGAAGCACCAGCGCCAGCCCAGCCACGAGGTGTCGGTGATGACACCGCCGAGCAGCGGGCCGCCGACGGTGGCGACGGCGAAGGTCGCGCCCAGGTAGCCGGAGTAACGGCCGCGCTCCCGCGGCGAGATCATCGCTGCCATGACGATCTGGGCGAGCGCCGACAGACCGCCGACGCCGATGCCCTGGACGACACGGCAGGCGATCAGCATGCCGGGGTTCTGCGACAGACCGGCGACCATGGAGCCCGCGACGTAGATGACCAGGGCTATCTGGACGAGCGCCTTCTTGCTGTAAAGGTCGGAGAGCTTGCCCCACAGCGGGGTGGTGGCCGTCATGGCCAGCAGCGAGGCGGTGACGACCCAGGTGTAGGCGGACTGGCCGCCGCCGAGGTCGCCGATGATGTGCGGCAGGGCGTTGGTGACGATCGTGGAGGACAGGATCGCCACGAACATGCCGAGCAGGAGGCCGGTGAGGGCCTCCATGATCTGCCGGTGGGACATCGGGGCCTGCTCGACGGAGCTGCCGGAGCCGCCTCCCCCGTGCTTGGCGTGAGCCCGCACACCGGCTGGTGTGGTCGTTGCCATGAGCTTCCTTTTCTTACGTCTTATGCGGGTGTACGGGTGGTCGTCGGTTCGAGTACGGGGGTGGTGGGCGCGCGGGCGGCGGAGGCGGCCGTGGCTTTCGCCATGGCCTTGTCCCTGGCCTTGTCCAGGACGTCGGCCGTGGCCCGGTGGGGGCCCGGGGCCGATGCCGGGTCGGCGGCGGACCGGGGATGGGGAGCCGTGGCCCGGCAGTCGCCGAAGCTGTCCCGGAGCCGGGTCATCAGCCGGATCAGCTGGTCGACCTCCTCGTCGCTCCAGTCGCCGAGCCGTTCGGCGAGCAGCCGGGTGCTGCGCCGGGACAGGTCCACGAGGGTCGCCTCGCCCGCGGGGGTGAGGTGCAGGATGCGGGAGCGCTTGTCCGCCGGGTCGGCGGAGCGCTCGATCCAGCCGCGCTCGGCCACGTGCGCCACGTGCCGGCTGGTCACGGACATGTCCACGGCGAGCAGCTCGGCGAGCTTGCTCATGCGCATGGAGCCGTAGCGGCCGAGCAGTGTCAGCACGGCCGCGGAGCCGGTCGGGCACTCGGGCGGCAGAATGCGCCCCAGGTCCCTCTTGACGGCCCCGACGGCGCTGAGCTGCCGCGCCAGCTCCTCGAACTGGGCCTGCCTCGCCATCACGCACACCTCCTCACGACCGTATTCGTTGCTTGGGGCAACCATAGAACTGCTTGGTTGCCACAGGCAAATAAATCGGTGAGGGTGGGCATAAAAACTTGGCAAAGGCAAGTATTGCGGACGTAAACACGCAGGTGGGGTCGCTTGCGTCCATGGGAGGCCCCCCACTTGGGCGACACCCGCGGATTCGCTAGTGTCTCGGGCCATGGCTAACACCCAGGGCCCCCAGGGCAACTACGACCCCGCCGGCAGCACCCAGATGTTCCGCGCGTTCGTCGACGAGGCCCCGCAGACCTCCCAGCAGACGACGTCCACCTACGCCGCCTCCTCCGGCCCCCGCATCGGCCTGATCCTCGGCGTCGTCGCCGTGGTGGTCGTGGTCGCGGCGGTGGCCTGGCTCGCGCTCATGTAATACGGCTGCCTGGCGGCTGACACGGCGGCCGGTCCGGCGGTCGAGGCGGCGGTCGAGGCGGCGGTACGACGAAGAACCCGGGGCCGGGTGCCCCGGGCTTTCGTCGTGCTCAGCGCCAGTCGACCGTCACGACCCGGGTCTCGACGTGCATGCCCAGGGGGACCCGCCAGTCGTCCACGCAGACCGTCCAGGTCCTGGCCGTACGGGAGCCGGCGGCGATCGGGGCCGGCAGGGCCTCCGTCGACGTGATCGTCGACCAGTCGATGCCCAGCAGGTCGATGATGTGCGTGCCGAGGGTGACCGTGCCGGAACGGACCGCCGTGCCACCCGAGTTGGTGAAGGTCACGGTCACCTTCTCGCACCACCGCCGGTCCGTGGCCGCGCGGGTGGGGGTGGACCAGGCGAGGGCGGCGGGTGCGGGCGAGGCCGAAGAGGCGCCGGGGTGCGGTGAGTCGGGCGCTGCCGGGGCGGAGGCCGGTGGCCGGGTGCCGTTGCGGCGGGAGGGCGAAGTCGCCGAGCCGGCGGCGGAGTTGCCCGCGCCGATGGATCCGGCGGACCCGGACCCGGTGACGCTGCCGGTCGGCTCGCCGGCCGCCGCGACCGATCCGGCTGCCGCCGTACCGCCGCCCGTCCCCTTCGTCCCGTCCAGCGGGACCAGTGTCACCGACCCCGTCGGTCGCGTCGGCGAGGTCCCTGCCGTGCTGCCCGCCGCTCCTACGGCCGTATAGCCGCCGCCTCCGCCGCCCGCGCACGCCGTGAGTGCCGAGGCCAGGCAGACGGCGGCCGCCGACGCTGCCGTGACGGCGCCTCGGCGGCCACCCGATGTCCTCGATGCCCGTGGTGTCCTCGGAGTCCGCGGTGCCCTCGGTGTCCTACGGAGAAGCATCGCGCCAGTGTGGCTGACACTCCGTCAGTAAGGAACCCGTAGGCACGACTTCAGTCCGAGATCAGGCCCTCGCGGAGCTGGGCCAGGGTGCGGGTCAGCAGGCGGGAGACGTGCATCTGGGAGATGCCGACCTCCTCGCCGATCTGGGACTGGGTCATGTTCGCGAAGAAGCGGAGCATGATGATCCGGCGCTCGCGCGGCGGGAGCTTGGCGAGCAGCGGCTTGAGCGACTCGCGGTACTCGACGCCCTCCAGGGCCGTGTCCTCGTAGCCGAGGCGGTCGGCCAGGGAGCCCTCGCCGCCGTCGTCCTCGGGGGCCGGGGAGTCGAGGGAGGAGGCGGTGTACGCGTTGCCGACGGCGAGGCCGTCGACCACGTCCTCCTCGGAGACGCCCAGGACGGCCGCCAGCTCCGGCACCGTCGGGGAACGGTCCAGCTTCTGGGAGAGCTCGTCGCTGGCCTTGGTGAGGGCCAGGCGCAGTTCCTGGAGGCGGCGCGGGACGCGCACCGACCACGAGGTGTCCCGGAAGAAGCGCTTGATCTCGCCCACGACCGTCGGCATCGCGAACGTCGGGAACTCCACGCCCCGTTCGCAGTCGAAGCGGTCGATCGCCTTGATCAGGCCGATGGTGCCGACCTGGACGATGTCCTCCATGGGCTCGTTGCGGCTGCGGAAGCGGGCCGCGGCGTAGCGCACCAGGGGGAGGTTGAGTTCGATCAGGGTGTCCCGGACGTAGGCACGCTCGGGGCTCTCCTCGTCGAGTGCGGCAAGGCGCAGGAACAGGGAGCGGGACAGGGTGCGGGTGTCGAGGTTCGCCGAGGCGCCCGGGAGCTCCGGGGCCGGAGGAGCCTCCAGCGCGGGAGCGCCGTCGATGGTGCCGTCGATGCTGTCGAGCACGTCGATGGCGTCGAGCTCCTTGGGCGCTGCCTCGCTGTTCGTGGGCGTGAGCACCTTCGAGCTGCCCTGGTCTGCGGACATGCCACCCCCTTTGGGTCGCGGGACGGTCGCGGCGGTGTTCCCTGCTAGGAACGATGCCTTCACCTGAATACCGGAGCCGGAGCCCCGGCAAACGCGCTTCCGGCAGAATGTCACATGTCGGCAACACGCTGTAGTGACATGTCGACATGCGAGATGTGAATCCGCCCTGGAAGAAGGGGGTCTGACGCTTTTTCGCCCCTCAACTGTCGGGAAGTGCGCTGGTGAGCGATTCGCTCTCGCCGGTGATGGCTCGATCCTGTTTGCGGTTACGGCCGTGCCAAGTCGCCGGGGGCGGGTCTCGGACCGGTAACGGCACCGGCGGCGGGGGCCCGGACCGGGTTCAGGCCTCGATGCGGTTCGCCGAGCGCAGGCGCTGGAAGCTGCGGGCGAGGAGGCGGGAGACGTGCATCTGGGAGACGCCGAGCTCCGCGCTGATCTGCGACTGGGTGAGGTTGCTGTAGTAGCGCAGCAGGAGGATCCGCTGCTCCCGCTCGGGGAGTTGGACGAGCAGGTGGCGGACCAGGTCGCGGTGTTCCACGCCGTCCAGGGCCGGGTCCTCGTAGCCGATGCGGTCGAGGAGACCGGGCAGGCCGTCGCCCTCCTGTGCGGCCTCCAGGGAGGTCGCGTGGTACGACCGGCCGGCCTCGATGCAGGAGAGCACCTCCTCCTCGCTGATCCGCAGCCGCTCGGCGATCTCGGCGGTGGAGGGGGAGCGGCCGAAGGAGGTGGTCAGGTCCTCGGTCGCGCTGTTGACCTGGACCCACAGCTCGTGCAGCCGGCGCGGGACGTGCACGGTGCGGACGTTGTCCCGGAAGTAGCGCTTGATCTCGCCGACGACGGTCGGCATCGCGAAGGTCGGGAACTGCACGCCCCGGTCCGGGTCGAAGCGGTCGATGGCGTTGATGAGGCCGATGGTGCCGACCTGGACGACGTCTTCCATCGGCTCGTTGCGGGAGCGGAAGCGGGCGGCCGCGTAGCGCACGAGCGGGAGGTTCGCCTCGATGAGCGCCGCGCGCACCCGGTTGTGCTCCGGCGTGCCCGGCCTGAGCTCCTTCAGCTGGCCGAAGAGCACCTGGGTCAGCGCCCGGGTGTCGGCGCCCCGCCGCTTCTCCGGGGCGGGGGCGTCGGCTTGGGCCGGAGCAGCGGCGGTCTGGGCGAGGGGCTGGGCGGGGGCGGGGGTCTGAGCGGGGGCGGGCGCCTCTTCCTGGGGCGGCGCAGAACTGGCCGACACGGTCAACGCCACCTCTTCATCGGTCAATCATCCGTCAAAAGCGGTCATAGCATCACAAGACATGTGCACTGTGTGCAAGCACCTCATAACGTCGTGTTGGGTATTAATACTGGCAAGTTGAGGCATAAGGCGCAGCAAAGCCCCCCGCCGTCGCAGGCGAGGGGCTCGGGATCCGGCAGCGGCCGTACGGCTCAGAAGTCGTAGTCGGCGATCACCCACGTGGCGAACTCCCGCCACTGGGCCGCGGCCGCCTGGTGAGCCGGGTGCTCGATGTACCGCTTCAGCGCGTCCCCGTTCTCGACCGCCGAGTTGATCGCGAAGTCGTAGGCGATGGGGCGGTCCGTGATGTTCCAGCCGCACTCCCAGGAGTGCAGCTCCTCGATCTGGTCGCCGAGGGCGAAGAAGGCCTCGGCGCCCGCGACGGCGCGCGGATCGTCGCGCTCGACGCCCTCGTTGAGCTTGAAGAGGACCAGGTGGCGGATCATGGGTACTCCCGGTGCGTCTACTTCGCCCCGTCGGCCAGCCAGGTGAAGAAGTCTCCGACGGCCTTCGCGGCGTCCGATATGCCTTGGAAGACTATCTGGACCCAGTCCGCCGCCTTGGGCGGGTCCGTGATGATCACGTAGAGCGCGAAGATCACGAGCACGTAGACGGCGATCTTCTTGGCGTTCACCGCCACCTGGCCTCTCCCCTGTCTGTTCCCCCGTGTGCCGGGCGCGAGTGTAACCCTCCGATCGTTTTGTATGACCAACGGCGCGATGGATGCCGGATTTTTTTCTCCGATGCCCCGAAGCGTGAACCGATCGCGGGGGCCGCTCCGATGAAGGGCCGAGAGAACACAGGCGGACCCGGGGCAGCCGGAGTCGAGAAGGAGAGCGCAGATGCTGATGACGACGATGGCCTTCGTACTCGTGGCCCTGCTGATCATGCTCGTGGTGGCGGCGCTGCTCGACTGCGTCCGCACCCCGGCGGAGCGGGTCAGGTACGTCCCGAAGTGGCTCTGGCTGCTGTTCATGTTCCACGCCCCGGTCTTCGGAGCCCTCGTCTGGAACTACGCGGGCAAGCGCCCCGAGCCCTCGGCCTAGGCCCAGACCGGGGCCGAGGCCGACAGGAACTGGTCGGACCGGGTGTCGTAACGGCGTGAAGGGCGGCTCCGATGCGGAGCCGCCCTTCACGCGACAGCGGTAGCGGAGGGATTTGAACCCTCGGTGACTTGCGCCACACTCGCTTTCGAGGCGAGCTCCTTCGGCCGCTCGGACACGCTACCGAGGGAGACCTTACAGCACGGGGGGCCGTGCTCTGAAATCGGTATTCGGGGGCCGGGGCAGGCCCCCGCGAGCCGGTTCAGCGGGTGCGGAAGAAGTCCGTGAGGAGGCGGGCGGACTCGTCCGCCAGGACACCCTCGACGACCTCGGGGCGGTGGTTCAGGCGCCGGTCGCGGACGACGTCCCAGAGGGACCCCGCGGCGCCGGCCTTCTCGTCGCGGGCGCCGTAGACGACCCGGTCCACCCGGGACTGCACCAGTGCGCCGGCGCACATCGTGCAGGGCTCCAGCGTCACGACCAGGGTGCAGCCGGTGAGCCGCCACTCCCCGAGCGCCGCGGCGGCCCGGCGCAGGGCGAGGACCTCGGCGTGCGCGGTGGGGTCGCCGGTCGCCTCGCGTTCGTTGTGCCCGGCCGCGAGGACCGTCGTACCGTCCGGGGACAGTACGACGGCGCCGACGGGGACGTCCCCGCCCGGGACGGCACGGCCGGCCTCGTCCAGGGCGAGCCGCATCGCGGCCCGCCAGCGGTCGCGTACCGGGTCGGGGGACCCGGGTGCCTCGTGGAGGGTCAGCGGACGGTCTCCAGGACGTCGGAGGCGCCCAGGGCCTCGGCGATCTCGCCGAGCGCGTCCTCGTCCAGGGACAGCAGCTCCTTCGGGCTCACGCCCAGGTCGTCCAGGATCGCGGCGTCGCCGACCGGGCCGGCCGGCACGGCGGAGCCGTCCGCGTCGTCGTCCTCCTCGGCCTCCGGCTCACCGTCCTCGGTGCCGTCGAGGTCGAGGTCGTCCAGGTCGTCGGATTCGTCCTTGGGCTCCCTTCCGAGCAGTTCGTCGGTGAGCAGGAGCTCCCCGTACGAGCTGCGGGCGGCGGCGGCGGCGTTGGAGACGAAGACCCGCGGGTCCTCCTCCCCGTCGACGCGTACGACACCGAACCACGCGTCTTCCTGCTCGATGAAGACGAGCACCGTGTCGTCGGCCTCCGAGGCCGATTCCCGGGCCAGGTCGGCCAGGTCCGACAGGGTCTCCACATCGTCGAGCTCTGTGTCGCTCGCTTCCCACCCGTCTTCGGTGCGCGCGAGCAGTGCGGCGAAGTACACCGTGACTCTCCCACTGGTCTTAGGCGTGCCGGTTGGGGGTCCCCCCGGCGGAGGTTCTGGGCGGGGAGAGCTGTGCTCCGAGCCCCACCCACTCGGAATCGTGGCAGAAACAAGGCGTTCAGGGGACGTCTTCGGCTCCCTGTGTCTGGCAGTTTTGATCGCACGTGTGCAAAGAGGCATCCATGCGTCCGTCAACGCAGTCACCAGCGCACTCGTTGCCGCCACCTGCGGATCGTACGCGGGTTTTCCCGCCGCCCACGCACTGCCTTCTCCATGACGGACCGCAACGCGGCACAACCAGTGGATCTTTGCCGAAGGATCGGCTTTACGACTCTTGCCGAGTCTTGTGGGCTCTTACCGGGTCCAGGGGACTCCTGCCGATTCCTACCAGTGGAACGTCCGCATGCGCAGCGCGTGTCGCAGCCGGGCCGCCTTGGCGCGGCGGGGCTGGACCCGGTCGCGCAGCGCCCGCGCCTCGGCGAGCTCGCGCAGGAACCGGGCCCGGCGGCGCCGCCGCTCGGCCTCCGTCTCGCCCTCGGGCGCGCCGTACGCACGGTCGGGCCGCTCGGGCCCCTCAGACAGCTCGGGCACGGTCGCATCACCCCCGTCCGACACCTCCACTTTCCCCCGGATGGGGGGTTTGATGCCGGCGTCCGCCTGCGCGGGCCTGCGCGAGGTGGGCGGGGGCGCGGTTACTGTTGTGGACATGCGTCTCCACGTCGTCGACCACCCTCTGGTCGCCCACAAGCTCACCACGCTGCGCGACCAGCGCACCGACTCCGCGACGTTCCGGCGGCTCGCCGACGAACTGGTCACCCTGCTCGCCTACGAGGCGACGCGGGACGTGCGGACCGAGGCCGTCGACATCCAGACCCCGGTGGCCGCCACGACCGGCGTCAAGCTCGCCCGGCCGCGCCCGCTGGTGGTGCCGATCCTGCGGGCCGGGCTCGGCATGCTGGACGGCATGGTCCGGCTGCTGCCGACCGCCGAGGTGGGCTTCCTGGGCATGATCCGCAACGAGGAGACGCTCCAGGCGTCCACGTACGCGTCGCGGATGCCGGAGGACCTCTCCGGGCGCCAGGTGTACGTCCTGGACCCGATGCTGGCCACGGGCGGCACGCTGGTCGCGGCGATCCGTGAGCTCATCAAGCGGGGCGCGGACGACGTGACGGCGGTCGTGCTGCTGGCCGCGCCCGAGGGCGTCGAGCTCATGGAGCGGGAGCTGGCGGGGACGCCGGTCACGGTCGTGACGGCGGCGGTGGACGAGCGCCTCAACGAGCACGGGTACATCGTGCCGGGGCTGGGGGACGCGGGGGACCGGCTGTACGGGGCGGCCGAGTAGCGGGCCGAGCCGTTCGCTTCGGCGCCGTAGGGGTGCAGGTGCGTCGGCGGCCGACGGGTGCGTCGTGGCTTGTCGCGCAGTTCCCCGCGCCCCTTCAGGGCGTCTGCCGAGCCTCGCCTCTTTGACCGCCGCGACGGCGATCAGCCGGGACGGCGGGGTCCGGCGGTGCCTCGCGGTGCCCGGCGGGGCGTTCGCCCGGGCGCCGTAGGGGTGCAGGTGCGTCGGCGGCCGACGGGTGCGTCGTGGCTTGTCGCGCAGTTCCCCGCGCCCCTGACGGGGCGCTGGTGGGCCGCGCCCCTGATGGGGCGCTGGTCAGCAGGTCTTTTTTGAAGTCGATGCCGTCGGTGTGGGGTTGGACAGGGCCGTGATCGCCTTGGCGGCCGTTGCCTGGGGGGTCAGGGTCTTGAAGGCGTTGCCGATGATCAGGTCCACGGCGGTGCCCTTGCGGCCCGCCTCCGTGCGCTGGTCGGCGGCTGTCACCTGGGTGGCCAGGACCGGGAGCGAGGTCTTCAGGGCCGAGGCCGGGCCGAGCAGTATCGCCGTGCCCTTGACCTTCTGGTCGAACTTCGCCGGCGCGTTGCCGATGTCGCCGATCCTGAAGCCGCGCTTCTTCAGTTCGTCCGCGGTTTCCTTGGCCAGGCCCGTGCGGGTCGTGGCGTTGTAGACGTTCACCGTGATCTGGGCCGGCTTCGGCAGCGTCACCGCCGGCTTGCCGGCCGACGCACCGGCCGCGGGACTCGCGCTGGCGGCGGCCTGCTTGACGCAGTCGCCCGCCGAGCCGGCCGCGGACGCGGTCCCGCCGCCGCCCGTGAAGACGTCGATGAGCTGCAGGGTGCCCCAGCCGACCAGGCCGAGCGCGGTCACGGAGGCGACCATGGAGAGGACGAGCCGGGCACGCCGCCGGCGCGGGCGCATGCGAGGGTATTTGTCCCCTGTGATCCGGTACTGGCCGCCCATGCCGGGGGGAGTCAGCATGCTCATGAGCGCAGCGTAGTGCGCCACGGGAGCGTTGACTAATAGATGATCATCCGACGGCGCCCGGTCCAACCCGAAAGGGCCAACCGGCGGCAAATGCCGGATGGCTGACGGGTGTCAGTCGAGTTCGAGCACGCGCGCGTGCAGCACCTGGCGCTGCTGGAGGGCGGCACGGACCGCGCGGTGCAGCCCGTCCTCCAGGTACAGGTCGCCCTGCCACTTCACGACGTGCGCGAAGAGGTCGCCGTAGAACGTCGAGTCCTCGGCGAGGAGGGTCTCCAGGTCGAGCTGCCCCTTGGTCGTCACGAGCTGATCGAGGCGCACCGGGCGCGGTGCGACGTCCGCCCACTGCCGGGTGCTCTCCCGGCCGTGGTCGGGGTACGGCCGGCCGTTTCCGATGCGCTTGAAGATCACACGGAAAGCCTACCGGTCCAGACGTTCCGGGCGCAGCCATGGCGACCGAGTGCGACGCTGGAAAAGACTCCGTAAGGGTCATCAAATGGGCTAAAAGGGAACGGGTGGTCCGATGATGAGTGCCGGTGAGGCCGACGAAGTCGACGCCGCGACTCCGGCCACGGCCCCTGCCACGGCCGCGGACACAGCCGACCCCGTGGTCGCCGAGATCGCCGCCGGGTACGCCTTCGCCGGTCAGGCGCTGGAGCTCGGTGCCCTGCTCCGGGACGGGCGGTGCCGTCCCGACGCCCCGGTCCGGATCCCCCTCCCCATGCTCAACCGGCACGGCCTGGTCGCCGGCGCCACCGGCACCGGCAAGACCAAGACGCTCCAGCTGATCGCCGAGCAGCTCTCGGCACAGGGCGTCCCGGTGTTCCTGGCGGACGTCAAGGGCGACCTGTCCGGCATCGCCCGCCCCGGGCAGCCGGACGACAGGGTCCGGGGCCGGGCCGGCGAGGTGGGGCAGGAGTGGACGCCGACCGGCTACCCGGCCGAGTTCCTCGCGCTCGGCGGCCTCGGCCACGGCATCCCCGTGCGGGCGACGATCACCAGCTTCGGACCGGTGCTGCTGTCGAAGGTGCTCCAGCTCAACCAGACCCAGGAACAGTCCCTCGGCCTGATCTTCCACTACGCCGACACCAAGGGCCTGGAGCTGATCGACCTCAAGGACCTCAGGGCCGTGGTCGCCTTCCTCACCTCCGACGAGGGCAGGCCGGAGCTGAAGGACATCGGAGGACTGTCGACGGCCACCGCCGGGGTGATCCTGCGCTCGCTCACCGCCTTCGAGGCCCAGGGCATGGCGGACTTCTTCGGCGAGCCGGAGTTCGACACGGCCGACCTGCTGCGTACGGCACCGGACGGCCGGGGCGTCGTCTCGGTCCTCGAACTCCCCGCCGTCCAGGACCGCCCCCTGCTCTTCTCCACCTTCCTGATGTGGCTGCTCGCCGACCTCTTCCACGACCTCCCCGAGATCGGCGACGCCGACCGGCCCAGGCTGGTCTTCTTCTTCGACGAGGCGCACCTGCTGTTCGACGACGCCTCGAAGGCGTTCCTGGACTCGATCACGCAGACCGTGCGCCTCATTCGCTCGAAAGGGGTCGGCGTCTTCTTCGTGACGCAGACCCCGAAGGACGTACCGTCCGACGTCCTCGGCCAGCTCGGCAACCGCGTCCAGCACGCGCTCAGGGCCTTCACCCCGGAGGACCAGAAGGCGCTGCGGGCGACCGTGCAGACCTTCCCGAAGTCGTCGTACGACCTGGAGGAGCTGCTCACCGGGCTCGGCACCGGCGAGGCCGTGGTCACCGTGCTCAGCGAGAAGGGCGCCCCGACGCCGGTCGCCGCGACCCGGCTGCGGGCCCCCGAGTCCCTGATGGGGCCCATGGACACGGCGGAACTGGACGCGGCGGTGCGCGGATCCGCGCTGCACGCGCGTTATGCACAGGCTGTGGACCGGGAGTCGGCGTACGAGAAGCTGCAGCGGACGCCGGCCGAGCCGACGACCCCGAAGGCTGCGAGGGCTCCGAAGGCCCCGAGGGAGGAACCGTCGCTGGTCGAACAGGTGGTCGGCAGCGGGATGTTCAAGTCCCTCGCCCGGTCGGTGGGAACGCAACTCGGCCGTGAGATCACCCGGTCGCTGTTCGGTACGGCCCGCAGACGCAGGTGAGCCGGGCGCCCGCACGGGCGCCCGGCTCACCTCCGCGGGATCAACCGCGTTTCTGCTCCTGCGGTCGCGGCGTCGACGGCTCCGCCGTCTTCGTCGCCGGCTTCGGGGTGCTGCGGACGGCTTCCGCGCGCAGCAGGGCGCGCAGGACCGCGTACGGGTCTGAGGACATGGCTGTGTTCCTTGCGTAGAACTGACTGACCTGGGGGAATGCGGGACAGGCCGGTCGGTCAGCAGCGCAGGACCACGGTGCGCAGGAGGGGTGTGGCGTACGGCGGACGCGGTGCCGTCGGGCGGCAGGGGTGGTGGTCCGCCGGGCCGGCGGGCGGTGCCGCGTCGGGGAGCGGCGCGGGGCGCTGGGGTACGTCGGCGCGGTGGACGGCACGGGCGGGTGGCCGCAGCGGGGTGTGGAGGACGTCGTGCTCGACGGTCTCCGCCGAGACGGCCGGGGCGGCCGCCGAGAGCGCCTCCGCCGCCGTCGGGACGCCGGCCAGCAGCAGGGCGAGCAGCAGCACGAGCGCCCGCGGCCGGGCGGGGCCCGGCCGCGGGCGACGTTTGGTCGGGTGACCGCTGCTCATGGCGGTCATCTCCCCGTGTGGTGGGCGGTGTTCATCGCGCGGAGTGCGAGATCCGCTCGCTCGGCGTACTGGCGGGGCGCGAAGTTGACGAAGCCGACGGGCCGGTGCCCGCAGCGCCCGCGCATGCTGTGCCCCCGGGCCCGCCGTTCACAGGGCCTGCGGGATCTGCTTGGCGCGGCCCCGGATGCCGAACGCCGTGACGATCTCGACGATGCCGACGACGATCAGCCAGATGCCGGCGACCAGGGTGAGCACCGCGACCGACCTGAACGGCGAGACGATCAGCACGATGCCGGCGATGAACGTGACGATCCCGAGGAAGATCATCCAGCCGCGGGCGGGCATTCCGTGGTCGTGCACGGCGGCGAGGGTCTGGGTGATCCCGCGGATCAGCCAGCCGATCCCGATCCACAGGGCGAGCAGCAGGATCGACTCCAGGGGGCCCCGGAAGCAGAACAGGCCCAGCAGGATCGACAGGGCGCCGCTGATGAAGGCCAGCACGCGCAGCGAGGTCGCCTTGTGCGTGCCGAACGCCGCCACCAGCTGGAAGACGCCGCTGATCAGCAGGTAGATGCCGAAGAGCACACCGGCGGCGAGCAGCGAGGCACCGGGCCAGACGAGGATCAGGATGCCGAGGATCAGGGAGGCGATCCCGGTGAGCAGGACGGTCTGCCAGGCGGCCTGGGAGAGGGCGTGCAGCGGTCCCTCGAAGGGTGGTTCGGGCTCGTGCCGAGCGGTGCCGGTGGCATGCGCCTTCCGGTCGTCGTCGGCGGGGCCCGTGCTGGGGGGCTCGGTCATGGTTCCAGCTGAGACCGACGGGGGCGGCCCTGCCAGCAGGGCGGGACCGGACGGGTGAGCCCTCGGGTCCGGCGGCTCGGGAGACACGGGGGCTCGGGGCCCCTACCTCCCACCCGCCGCCTTCGCGGCCTTCGCCGCCGCCTTCATCTCCTGCTTGTGGGCCCGCACCTTCGCCAGCGACTCGGGCCCGGTGATGTCGGCCACCGACCGGAACGCCGCCGCCTCCCCGTACGCCCCCGCCGCCTCCCGCCATCCCTTCGGCGTCACCCCCAGCTGCTTCCCCAGCAGCGCCAGGAAGATCTGGGCCTTCTGCTTCCCGAACCCGGGCAGTTCCTGGAGCCGCCGGAGCAGCTCCGCCCCGCTGTCGACGTCACGCCAGATGCCCTCGGCGTCACCGTCGTAGTGCTCGACGAGGTACTGGCACAGCTGTTGAACGCGCTTGGCCATGGAACCGGGGTACCGGTGCACGGCCGGCTTCTCGGAGAGCAGCGCGGCGAAGGCCTCCGGGTCCTGGGCGGCGATCTCGTGCGCGTCCAGGTCGTCCGTGCCCATGCGCTGCGCGATGGTCGCCGGCCCCTTGAACGCCCACTCCATCGGCACCTGCTGGTCGAGCAGCATCCCGGTGAGCGCGGCGAGCCTGCTGCGGCTGAGGAGTTCGTCGGCCTCGGGGTCCTGGGCGAGGTGCAGGGCGGGGGCGTTGGTGTTGGCGTCCATGGCCCGATGATCCCGCGCCCGGACCGGCCTCGCGCGCCCGCGACAGCCCGGCCTCCTCGGCTCCCACACCCCTCACGTACGATTCCTCCGCGATTCGGCTTAGGTAAGGCTAACCTCAGACAAGGGGGTCACTGGGTGACCATCGAGACGTACCGCGACGCCTGGGGCATCCCCCATCTGCGAGCGGCCGACGCCCGCGAACTCGCCCGCGCGCAAGGCCGGGTGACGGCCGATGACCGGGCCTGGCAGCTGGAGGTGGAACGGCACCGTGCGCAGGGCACGTCGGCGTCGTTCCTCGGTGCCCCGGCCGTCGCCTGGGACGTCTTCGCCCGCCGGGCCCGCCTGGCGGACACGGCGAGACGTTGCTTCGAGGCGCTGGAGAGACGGGACCCGGAGACGGCTCAGTGGGTACGGGCGTACGTGGCCGGCGTCAACGAGGGACTGCCGGCCGGCGCCGCCCGCACGCCCGAGTTCACCCGCACCGGCCTGGCCCCGGGCACCTGGGAGCCGTGGCACCCCCTGGGCGTCTGGCTGGCCACCCACATCCTGTTCGCCGGCTTCCCGGCCAAGCTGTGGCGCGAGGAGGCGATACGGCACCTGGGCGAGGAGGCGGTCCCGCTCTTCGCCACGGACGGCCCCACCACCGCCGGCAGCAACGGCTGGCTCCTCGCGGGCTCCCGCACCGCCACCGGCCACGCCCTGCTCGCCGGCGACCCCCACCGCTTCATCGAGGCGCCCGGCGTCTACCAGCAGATCCGCCTCGCCTGCCCGGAGTTCGACGTCGTCGGCCTGGCGGTCCCGGGCGTCCCCGGCATCGCCCACTTCGCCCACACGGGCACGGTCGCCTGGTCCATCACCAACGCGATGGCCGACTACCAGGACCTCTACCGGGAGCGCCTGCGGCGCGCGGAGACCGGCGTGGAGGCCCTCGCCCCGGACGGCACCTGGACCCCGGCCGCCCACCACACGGAGACGATCGAGATCTCCGACAGCCCTTCGGTACAGATCGAGGTCCTGGAAACACCCCGGGGCCCGGTGATCGCCGGGTGGCCGGAGCATCCGCAGACGAGCCCACCGTCAGCCGCCGACGGCGGTCGCACGCCGCGCGCTCCGCACGCCGAACACCTCGCTGTCGTCCCCGCACCGGCAGCCGCCGACGGCGGGCAACCCCCGCAGGGGCCACCCGCACACGCCGACGGCGAAGCCGAGGCGCTGGCGCTCCGCTACCCACCCCGCGTCACCCACGACCTGGGCTTCAGCGCCCTCCTCCCCCTCCTCCGCGCCCGCCACGTCACCGACGTCGACCGCGCCTTCGACGCCTGGGCCGAGCCCGTCAACGTCGTGCACGCCGCCGACACCGCCGGAGGCGTCCTGCACCGCGTCGCCGGCCGCGTCCCCGTCCGCTCCCGCACCAACCGCACCCGGCTCGCCCCCGCCTGGCTCCCCGGCCACGACTGGCAGGGCTGGCACGAGATGCCGTACGGCGACCTCACCGACGGCGTGGCCGTGATGGCGAACCAGCGCGGCCCGGCCACGCCCCTCGGCGTCGAGTTCGCCTCACCCCACCGCGCCGACCGCATCCGCGCCCTCCTCGGTGAGCGCCGCACCTGGTCCGCCGCCGACATGGCCGCGATCCACACCGACACCCACCTCGCCTCGGCCGCCCCTCTCCTCGACCGCCTGGCCGCCCTGGACGACCTCACCCCGCCGGCCGCCGGACTCCGCGACCGCCTCCTCGCCTGGGACCGCCGGATGGACGTCGGCAGCACCGACGCCGCCGCCTACGCGGCCGTACGCTCCGCCGTCGTACGGCACCTCGCCGCCCACCCCGCCTTCGCCGCCCTCACCGAGCCCCCGGCCCACCCCGAGGTCCTCCTCCCCTGGCTGGCACTCACCCCCCGTATCGCCTTCGCCCTCGAACACCTCCTGAGGGCGGAGAAGTTGTACGGCGTCGACCGCCCCGCCGCCGTACGCGCGGCCGTGGAAGAGGTCGCGGCCGGCCTGCCCACCGGCACCTGGGGCGACACCCACCGCCTCGCCCCCTGGCAGGCGCTGCCCGAGCCGTCGTACGACGACGGACCGGCGCTGTCCGGCGACCACGACTGCGTGCTGTGCACCTCCGCCGTCCCCGGCCTCACCGACCGCTCCGCGCGCGGCCCGGCCGCCCGGTACGTCTGGGACCTGGCCCGCCGCGACGACAGCCGCTGGGTGGTGCCGTTCGGCGCGGACGGCGTCCCCGGCGCACCGCACCACACCGACCAACTCCCCTTGTGGCTCAAGGGAGACCTGGCGCCGGTCGTCACGGACTGGGACCGACTGGAACGCGTGGACCCCACAGGCGGCACGGGCCCCGCAAGCCCCACAGAACTCACGGAAGAGAACGATGTCTGAGCACCCCGCACACCTCCCCGTCTTCGAACACGCCGTTGCCGGCTTCGGTACCGTCCGTCTCCGCCCGCTCGACCCCGAGCGTGACGCGGACGTCGTCCACACCTGGGTCGGCGGGGAACGCGCCGCCTTCTGGGGCATGACCGGCCTCACCCGCCCCCAGGTCGCCGAGATCTACGCCCACATGGCCACCCTCGACACCCACCACGCGTACCTCGCGGAGAAGGACGGCACCCCGGTCGCGCTCCTCCAGACGTACGAGCCGGAGGCCGACCGGGTGAGCGAGTGCTACGACGTCCGCCCCGGCGACATCGGCGTCCACGTCCTGCTCGCCCCGCCCGGACCCGAAGGTCCCCGCCCCGGCTGGACGGAGGCCCTCCTGACCGCCTTCACGGCGTACGCCCTGCGCGGCCTCGACCGCCACCGCATCGTCGTGGACCCGGACGTCCGCAACGAGAAGGCGGTCGCCCGCTTCCGGCGCCAGGGCTTCGAGCTCGGCCCGGCCGTCGTACTCCCCGAGATCGACCTCCCCGACGTCCACCTGCCCGAAAAGCATGCGCAACTGGCTTTTCTCACCCGGCCGGTAGCCTTCCCGGATGTCCCGGATGCTGACTCCCGATGACCTGATCGCCCACTACGGCCTGCAGCCGATCCCCCGCGAGGGCGGCCTGTTCCGCGAGACCTGGGCCGGTCCCGCACGCGCCGACGGCCGCCCCGAGGGCACCGCGATCGTCGGCCTCCTCACCGCCGACGACTACTCGGCCCTGCACCGCCTGCCCACCGACGAGATCTGGCACTTCTACCTGGGCGACCCCCTGGAGTTCCTGCTCCTCGCCCCCGACGGCACCACCCGCACGCCCGTCCTCGGCCCCGACCTCCCGGGCGGCCAGCACATCCAGCTGACCGTCCCGGCCGGCACCTGGATGGGCGCCCGCGTGGTGCCGCCGGGCGCCTGGACCCTCTTCGGCTGCACCCTGGCCCCCGGATTCACCTTCGAGGGGTACGAACACGGGAACGCGGCCCACCTCACGGCGCGTTACCCGTCCGAAGCCGCCCGCATCACGGAACTCTGCCGTCCATGACGACCCACCTGCTGGACGGACAGATCGCCCTGGTCACGGGCGCGAGCGGCGGTATCGGCCGGGCCATCGCCCGGCGCCTGGCGGAAGAGGGTGCGGCGGTGGCCCTGCACTGCCTGACGGCCGTCCGGGCGGCACACGACGCGGCTTCGGGCATCACGGCCGGCGGCGGCCGGGCGACGGTCGTACAGGGCGACCTGAGCGACGAGGAGACCTGCCACCGCGTCGTCCGCGAGGCCGCGGAGTGGGGCGGCGGACGGCTGACGGCGCTGGTCAACAACGCGGCCGTACAACCCGTACAGCCCCTGCCCGGCATGACCGCGGCCGACTGGCGCGCGGTCGTCGACACCGACCTCACCAGCGTCTTCGCCTGCACTCAGGCCGCCGCCGAGATCATGCGCGCCCAGTCTGGCGGCGGCACGGTCACCCACATCGCCTCCATCGAGGCGACCCACCCGGCCCCCGGCCACGCCCACTACTGCACGGCGAAGGCGGCCGTGGTCATGCACGCGAGGGCGGCGGCCCTGGAGTACGGTCGCTCCGGCATCCGCGTCAACACCGTCTCCCCGGGCCTGATCGACCGGGAGGGGCTGGCCGCGGACTGGCCGGAGGGGGTGCGGAGATGGCAGGAGGCGGTGCCCACGGGCCGGCTGGGCAGCGCGGACGACGTGGCGAACGCCGTCGTCTTCCTCGCGTCGCCGCTCGCGTCCTGGATCAGCGGCCACGACCTGGTCGTCGACGGCGGGGTGTCGGCACGCCCGACGTGGTGACGCGCCCTGCAGGGGCGCGGGGCCGTACCGATGTGCGGCTCCGCCGCGCGGGCGCGACCAGCCACGACGCGCCCGCGGACAATATGAGCACCACAGCCTTCTCAGCCGTATGACTCAGGAACATGTGTTGCCGAACTCGGAGCGGGTGACGTGAGCGAAGGACACGATCAGCGGCGAACGCCGACCGGCGACCACCGGCACAGGGCCCGGCCGCTGCGCGCCCTCGCACTTCTCGGCACCCTCATCGCCGCCCTCCTCCTGGCCTCCGCCGGCCCCGCCTCCGCGCACGCGGCCCTGCGCGGCAGCGACCCCGCCGACGGCGCCGTGCTCAAGTCGTCGCCCGGTTCCGTCACCCTCACCTTCACCGAGTCCGTCGGCCTGCTCGACGACTCGTTCCGGGTGTACGACCCCACCAACCACCGGGTGGACACCGGCGAGCCCGACCACGGCCCGGCCGGCTCGGACACCGCCCGGATCACCTTCCCGAAGAAGCTGGGCACCGGCACGTACACCGTGGCGTGGCGGATCGTCTCGGCGGACAGCCACCCCGTCTCCGGCGCCCTCACCTTCTCCGTGGGCAAGCCGTCGGCGACCACGGCGGCCGTCTCCACCGGCCCCGTCGAGAACCCGCTCACCGGCAGTCTCTACAACATCGGCCGCTACCTCGCGTACATCGCGGTGGCGCTGCTCATAGGCACCGCCGCCTTCCTGGCCGTCTGCCGCCCGCCGGACCCCGCCCCCCTGCGCACCCCGGTCCGCACCGCGTGGTGGGTCCTCCTCGCCTCGACCCTCTTCCTCTTCGTTCTCCGTGCGCCGTACGAGGAGGGCACGTCCCCGGCGACGGCCTTCGACCTCTCCGCCCTCGGCAGGTCGGCGACCGGCCGCCCGGGCCTGGCCCTGCTGGCCAGGGCAGCCCTGCTGGCGCTCACGGCGGCCCTGTATCTCGTCCTCCGCAAGCGCGTGAGCCCGAGTCTCCTGACCCGGCCGTCCCGCCCGCTGCTCGCCGCGGCCGCCGCCGTCTCCGTGGCCCTGGCCCTGACCTGGGCGGCGGCGGAACACGCCTCGGCCGGCATCCAGGTCCCGCTGGCGATGACGTCGTCGGTCCTGCACCTGTTGTCGATGGCGCTCTGGCTGGGCGGCCTCACGGCCCTCCTCCGCACCCTCCACCGCACCACCACGCCCCTCCCCGCCGCGGTCGTCACCCGCTTCTCCCGCGTGGCCTTCGCCTCGGTGACGGTCCTCGTCGTCACCGGCGTCTACCAGTCCTGGCGCGGCCTCGGCTCCTGGCAGGCCCTCTCGGACACGTCGTACGGCAGGCTCCTCCTGGTCAAACTCGCCGCGGTGACCCTGCTGCTGGCGGCGGCCTCGCAGTCCCGGCGCTGGACGGCGAAGCTGGCGACGGTCCCGGCCACGGTCCCGGCCACAGCCACAGCCACGCCCGCGACCGCCCGTGACCGCGTTCCGGTGCCGGTCGGCGCCCCGGCCCCGGCGGACCCGTCGGCCCTGGCGGACCGCCCGAGCGCGGAGGATCCGGCCACCGCGGAGGATTCGACGACCCCGGGGCCGGGGGAGGCACCGTCCCCGGAGGAACCGTCGACTTCGGAGGAAGCGGCCCCCGCCACCTCCGCCGGCCGCCACCAGGCCGCCCTGCGCCGCTCGGTCCTCGCCGAAGTGGCCATCGGTGTCGCCGTCCTGGGCATCACCACGATCCTCGGCGGCACCCTGCCCGGCCGGGCCGCGGCCGAGGCGGCCGCGTCGGGAACGACGTCGGACGCGGCCGGCATCCCGGCCGCCGCCGTCGCCACCGTCCCCTTCGACGTCGGCACGCCGAACGGCTACGGCAAGGTACAGATCACCCTGGACCCGGGCCGGGTCGGCAAGAACTCCGTGCAGGCGGTCGTCTTCGGCCCCGACGACGGCATCTCCACCGTCCCCGAACTCCGGCTCTCCTTCACCCTCGCCGCCCAGAAGATCGGCCCCCTCCCCGCCAACGTGACCGACCGCGGGGGCTACTGGGCCGCCGACTCCGTCAACATCCCCATCGCGGGCGAGTGGACGATGGCGGTGACCGTACGGGTGTCCGACCTGGACCAGGTGACGGTGGCGAAGAAGATACGGATCAACGCGTAGCCGGCCCCGCCCCGGCCGCTCAGGCGCCCACGGTCCCGTCGACGCCCTCGCGCAGGAAGTCGGCGTGCCCGTTGTGACGGCCGTACTCCAGGAGCACGTGCAGCATCACCATCCGCAGCGACACCTCCTCCTCCCACCTCGGCTGGTATCCGGCCTGGTCCAGGGAGCCGGCCGCGCGCTCGATCCGGCGCGAGGCCGCCACCTCGGCCTCCCAGGCGGCGAACGCCTCCGCCCTGGTCGACTCGCTCGCGTCGTACGCGGCCTGGAAGTCGATCTCGTCGGACCACACCATGGGCGCGTCCTTGTCCTCGAAGACCCGGCGGAACCAGGCCCGCTCCACCTCCGCCATGTGCCGCACCAGGCCGAGCAGCGACAACGTGGACGGCGGCATGGACTGCCGCCGCAGCTCCTCGTCGGTGAGCCCTTCGCACTTCATGGCGAGGGTCGCCCGGTGGTAGTCGAGAAACGCCCGCAGCATGTCCCGTTCACTGCCGAAACTGGGCGGCCCCACACGTTCGTCGCTGCTCACCGGCGGTACTCCTCATCACACTCATGGCATTCATCGGGTTCATCGACCCCGGCACCGGGGCGCAACGGCAGTATCCAACGGCCGAGTACGGCCCGCCCCGCTCTCGGCCGTCGCTCACGCCCTTCGCCAGGCGCCGAGCAGTTCCTCGGGTCCGTACGCCGCGTCGAGCCCGGGACAGCTGGTCCCATTGCGTGAGACCGCTACGAGCGGCACCGGTTCGTCGGTGACCGCCGCCCGATGCTTCTGGAGCGAGGCGAGGTCGTGGCTGTCGAACGCGGAATTCTCCAGCCACTTGACGGAACCGAGGAAGAGCAACTGCCTGGCCACCGGCTGACGGTCGGCGCCAACCAGGTCGATTTCGACGTCGTTGCTGCGGGTCCAGTACCCGCCGATCGCCGGGCTGGCGGGCAGGAGCCCGTCCGGGAGCAGCCGGGCGAGGGATTCCCGTACCAGGGGCTCGACGGCGCGGCCCCGCCAACTCGTCCACCGCTCCTTGATCCGGCTCAGAGTGAGATCCCCGCGCATCCGCTCGATCTCCGCCATGTGCGGGTCCAGAAACGCGAGCCAGAACCGCAGGTAGGGGTCGGCCACCCGGTAGCGGCGTTCCTTCGAGGGGCGCAGCGAGAGCGGCAGTTCTGCCGCCACGACTCGCTTCTCGGTGAGAACCTCGGTGGCTCTGGTGAGAGTGGTGTGGGCGATGCCGCCGGCCGCGCGCGCGATGTTGGTGAAGGTCCGCTCCCCGCTCCCGATGGCGCTCAGGACCTCCCTGCTCATCGCCTGCGGGGGAAACTCGGCGGCCAGCGAGCGTTCTGCCGAGACCAGCAGTGCGGAGATCGGGTTGTCCAACGAGTCGCGGAGGAACTCCCAGACAGCCGCTCCGGGCCGCCACTCCGCACAGATGAGCGGCAGACCACCCGTGACCAGGGCGGCGTCGAAGGCGGCTGCCGGCTCAAGCCCGAGCATCTCGCTGAGGTCGGCAGGGTTCAGCGGCCCCACGACCATTTCCCGGCCGCGCTGATGGAAGGGGCGGTCGTAGCCGTTCAGCGCCTCCATCATCGACAGGTCGGATCCGACCAGGAGGAGCAGTACGGGTTTACGGCAGAGCAGCCGGTCCCACGCCCGCTGGAGCATGCCCTCGAACGCGTCGATGCGGTCCATGAGGTACGGGACCTCGTCGATGACGACCACGCTCGGCCTGTCGTCGGGCAGGATCTCGGCAAGGAGCCTGAATGCGGCGTTCCACTGCTCCGGAGTCTCCTCCGAGAACACCTCCCGCTCCGGCAGAGTGGATCTGGCGACGGCGTCGAGCAGCTCCGTCAGCTCGTCCTCCGCCGTGCCGCCGGCCGCCGTGAAGAAGAGGTTCGGTGTCTCGGTACGCCGGAGGAACTCCTCGACGAGGCTGGACTTGCCGACACGCCTCCTGCCCCGCATGAGGATGCACCGCCCCGGCTGCGCCGACCCGACGCCATCGTGGACAGCCTGCAAGGCGTTGCCCAGCACGCCCAGCTCACGATCCCGCCCGATGAATCGACGCACGGCAAGCCTCCCGCAGAGAATAGTATCGATGGCGATACTATCTATATCGCTACTATCTCCCCCCTCAGTGTGACGCTCACGCTCACGACGAGAACTGAGACGGGACCAGGGCGCCGGGTCGGACCTTCTTGACGACGACGGTGTGCGAGACCGAGCCGTGCGATCGTCCAAGTCCCTTCTGTTAATTGTGAGTTCCTGTCGGCCCCGGCATGCGAGCAGCACGAATCTCGGCTCGTTGTCTGGGAGTTCCCCACCTCGGACCCTGCCGGATGGAAGGCGCGCCCACCCCAGGGCGGCGGCGGGCGGCGGTGGCGGATCGGAGTACACCCGCGAGTTGCATCACGCTTTTGGTCTATTAGTGTGGATATATTCCATGTGGGCGTATCTGGGGAGAGCTCATGCAACGAAGGACTATCAAGAGGGCCGCTGCCCTCAGCTCCGCTCTGGTGGCGACGGGTGTCGCCCTCATGCCGCTGAGCAGTCAGCCGGCGTTCGCGTCTTCTCCCGCAACGCACGTGAGTTCCGCGACGGTTCTCCCGGAGCAGGACCACTACCGCCAGGGCTTCCGGCAGGGTTTCCGCGACGGCTTCTCCGACGCGCGATCCGACTGCGACCGCAGCGGCTACGGATCCGGCTACGGAAGAGGCCACGACTCCTCGTGGGCACGTGGCTACGTCGACGGCTACAACTCGGGCTACAACTCGGCCTTCAACCGGTACTGCGGCGACTGAGGCTGCCCCGGGAGTTTCACCTCCAACTACCGAACGCCGGGTGCCCGTCGACAGGGTCGGCGGGCACGGAGGGCCTCGGCGAGGTCATCTGAGGCGGCCTGGCGCTGCTCGGTGATACGGAAGAGAGTGCCGGAGAAGCCGAACCAGGGCGCCGGTCATACTCGCTTGACGACGATCGATTCCGGAACCAGCTTCTCCAGGTCGTCCACGTCCGATGTGAAGACGGTGACCTGCCCTTTCTGCCGTCGGGCGATGACGGCGAGCACCGCGTCGATCGCGCAGTTGTGCCCGTGAAGCTCGGCGTCGGACAGGAGCCGGCGGGCCTGGCGGGCCTCGTCCTTCCCGATGTCGGCGACTTTAAGCCGGGAGAGCACCCAGTCCCAGCGCTGCTCGGTGGTTCTGCCGTCGTACGCCTCCACCAGCGTCATGGGCGACGTGACCACTTCGGCTTCGCCTCGTGCTGCGAGATCGAGCCAGGCGATCATCTTCCGATCGCCCCGCACAGCGAGGGACAGGGCTTCGCAGTCGAGTACGAAAGCACGCAGTGGCCGCTGCCTGTGCTCACCGGCTCGCTTGGTCACGCGGCCTCTCCGGCGTCGTGTCCTCCGGCCGCGCGGCGGCGCTCGTGCTCGGCGTCGAGATCGTCCAGTTCCGAGAGCGCTGCCGCACGCTCGTCCTCGGTGACCGCGCCGTGTTCCTCCTGCAACCAGTCGACCAACTCCACCAGCCGGTCCCGATCGCGCTTGAATCGCAGTGCTTCGGCGACGTACGCCGAAAGTCCTCGCTCAGCCGCGTCGGCGCGGATCTCGTCCAGGAGATCTTCGGGGATCGTCACCGTTACTTTCTTGGTTGCCATACAAGTCACCATACTCTTGGTGTGAATGCCCTTACCAGGTTGCCGTGACCCGTAGGGCAAGGAGACCAATGGCCAATCCGTGAGCCCTGCCCACGCGTGATCGCCGACTCGTACCGCTTCACTCGGCCACCGTGTGCCCTTCACTCTCATCAGCGCATGCTGCGTCGGATGAGGATGGTTCTCCTTCGCGGCGGTGAGTCTCCTGCCGTTGATGTAACGACGGGAGGAGAGTCCATGTCCCTGCTGCCTTCGGCAGACGTCTTCAGATCGATCGAGCTAAAGGTTCCGCAGTTGCTCGGCAGACAGTTGGTCTGTCCGCATGTACCCGGGGAGAGGTGTTCGGTCGGCGAGCACCTCACGCTCTCGGAGGCTGAGGAAGCGGCGGCACGAGATGCCGCTGATGCTGCTGTGCGGGATGCGCTGTGGCGGTGTGTGGGGTGCGATGCCCGAAGCGACGTGCCGAACTTGGCTCAGCGCGGCCAGTTGCTCGCGTTGTACGGGCTGGCACTGGCCGCTGAAGCCGACGATGTCCGTGATCAGGTTCTCCGGGCTGCCAATGCCGCTGGCTGGGCGGTTGAGCGGGCTGATCCGGCCGAACGCACGACGGATCCGCGCAGTCTTGTCGACCGTGCGAGTCTCCTTGGCGACGACTACTCGCCCATCCGTAACGATTCGGACATCCAGGTGGTCGGTGAGGTGGACTCTTTGCTGGGGGAGCGCATCAGCGGCGAACGCATGGGCGCTACCTTGCACCGCCTCGGGCTCTTGGGTGCGTTCCTCGCCTCGGGTCCGGGGCAGATGCCCGAGGGCGAGTCCGACGAACTCGACGGACTGCGGAAGGAAGCCGAGTGAACCCGAGCGCAAGGCGACTTTCGCAGTGGCTGGGTGAGCCAATGCCCCTCCGCAAGGTGGCAGAACTCCTCGGAGTCGACGCAGCGAAGGCGGGCGGACTGGTGAGGGCGGGCCGCTTCCCCTGCCGTGTCACGAAGGAGAAGGGAAGGTATGTAGTCCTTCCCGACGATGTGTTGGTCGCCATGGGGCTCGATGATCCGATCGTGCGGATCGTCGACCTGCTGGCCGGAGCCGAGTTCGCGAGGCGACGGGACTGAGGGCCGGCCGCCGGTGGGCCGAGTGTGACATCGGAGGGGTGGGCTCGCGAACGTCCCCCCTCCGGGTTGACGCGCGGCATGGAACGGGTTGGTAGGGCGCACGTGGATGGTTGGTGCACTGCTGATCCATCGAGCGGCTCCGCGTCGACGGCTTCGGTCGCCGAAAATCCCCGATAGCGCGGAGGTGACGGCCAACAGGAACATCGTGCTGGGGCCACAGAGTCCGGTGACCGTCATGCCGACACCGCGCGGCCGCCCGGGGGCGTTCGCGGGTTCAGGGGACAGGCCAGACGGGTTGCGCGTAACGGCGGTGAACGGTGGCGGCTGGCGGTGCACCGGACAAAGGCCAGGGCCACGAGCAGCACGAAGAGAGCCAGTTTGGTCAGCTCTGTGGTTCGCGGCCCGCTGAGGCGCGCCCCGCGCGCTGATGAGCGCACAACTGGGGGTAGTTCAGGCAAAAGCCCAGGTCATACCTGGTGATACCGGGTGGCTCCGAATCGCCGGGAGCCGGATGGTCTGCGGTTCTCTCTCCTCTGCGGTGGGGAACCGCCTGCTCCCTTCCCCACTGCATCGAACCGGGTCTGACGAGAAGCGAAGGAGCAAGACCATGTACAACTGCGAGGGATGCGGACGGTCCCGGCAGGGGTTGTTCTTCGGTTCCGGGATCGGAGAAGCGAAGTGGTGGTGCTGGCGCTGCCAGAGCACCGATCAGAAGGAACTGGTCAGTACTCTGGATGACCACGCTCGGGGCGTGCTCAACCGTGACGCCGACGGCGTGCACTGGCCGTACGGCCCGAACATCTATGTCCAGATGCGCGCGGACCTGTTGGACTGGGCGGACCGGCACCACCTCAAGAGCGGCAACACGGGGTGTTCGTCCGGGCTGCACTGGCTCGACAGGGGCCGTTGTGTCAAGAGGGAATGCCAAGGCCGGCCAGGGTTCTACGACCACACGACCACGTGGCTTTCGCGGACCACCGGCAGGCCCGCTCTGGTTTTCAACCAGCCGTACAGACAGGTGGACCCGGCCGAGGTTTGGGATTCCATCAGCGAGTACCCGTCTCTCACGGCCGAGGTCGGGCCGGAGAGTTGGTACGGCGCAGGTACCAGCAGTGTCTACATCTGGAATGACGGCAACCGTTCCGTGGCTGTTCGGCCGCCCCGTTAACCGCGCATCGAAGGATTTCACCTCACGGCTCGCGGTGGGGACCTTCGAAATCGTGCCCGGTGAGGCACTGGCGGAGGATACGAGATTCGAACTCGTGAGGGGTTGCCCCCAACACGCTTTCCAAATGTTCGTCTGGGGGTACAGGGGTGTGCGGGAGCGTTCTGACCTGCGGTGCAGCTGTGGTGGTGGGGCTTCTGAACGGTGCTGTACGGAGGTGAATGCAACCAGAACTGCAACCACCGCCCGGCTATTTTCCGCTCTCCGGGCCGTACCACTGAAGAGCCTGGCCGGTCACTGCCGCGATGCAGGCGAAGTCATGGTCGCGGTGCAGGAGGGTGAGCCCTTGCAACTCGGCCGTCGCGGCGACGACGAGATCCACCGCACCCGCACTGCGGTGCTTTCCCTGTTTGGTGAGAGCTTCCTGGACCTGCCAGGCGCGGTCGTAGGCGCGGTCGTCGACGGGAACCCAACCGAAGATCAGTCGCATGTCCTCGATGCCGCGCGCCCTGTCGGCGGCCGACCGGGCGCTGTAGAAGAACTCAAGCTCGGTGATCGGGCAGGTGGCGATGAGCCCGGCGGCTGCCGCCTGGTCCCAGCCGTACTGCTCCGCGTCCTCGCGCATGAACCGAGCGAGCGCGCTGGTGTCGATCAGGAACTGGGCCGCGTTCACCGGCGGTAGTTCCCCTTGTTCTCGAACAGCTCCAGATCGAATGCGCCGTCCCCGGCCGCGGCCCGCAGTCGGGCGAGCGCCAGGGCGCGACGCCGGCTCTCCAGCACCTCGCGAAGAGCCGTGTTGACGGTCTCCTTCTTGGTGCTCGTCCCGAGGGCTTTGGCCACGTCCGCGACCAGGTCGTCGTCAAGGTCGATAACCGTCCGACTCACGAGTGCCTCCCTGATATCAAATATGGGGTCAAGTATATCTCGCGAGGTGCCCGCGGGGTGGCACGCCTGGGTACCCGGCCTTGGCCGCCGAGTCCTACGCGGGCATCACGCCATGGATGCGGGAGAGAGTGAAGACGCGTTCCGATTCGCGCAGGTGGCACCAGGCGTCGAGGTAGGGCGGGTCGAGTTCCAGGTCGCTCAGGGTGCGTACGGTCCGGCTGCCCGAGGTGGCGATGTACTCGATCGTGATGGCCGCACCGGTGTCGATGGCATGGGCGATCTGGCGGACGTCGCTGTACGACAGGTGCTTCGCGTATCCGGCGACGATCTCCTCGGTGTCCGTCGCGAAAGGCACCCCGCTGCCGAACGGGTCGGGTTCAGGTGAGACCGGCGGGGCCTTGAGCAGCCGGTCGGCCAAGGCGTCCGTCCCGGTGTCGGCGGGCATGTCCGAGGCGCGGGTCGCGGTGGTCCGGGGGCCGTGCCGCCCGACGTTCCTTCGCGGGGGCGGGACGGCAGCGGCGGCCCTCTGCGGCGGGCGCTTTTCGATGCGTACCGTTCCCCCGGCGGTCTCGGCGACCGGGGCGTAGCCCGCAGCGCGGAGCGCGGCGAGAGCCGTCGCGGGTGGGCTGCCGCTGACCAGGACCGTCGGGGCGAGCTGCCGCAGGGCGAGCTTGGCCAGTGCGCGGTGGGCGGCGAGTTCGGCCAGGAGTGCGGGTTCGTCGCCGTGGATGACACAGACTGCGGGGGCGATGCGTACCCGGCCGTGACCTCGTGCGGTGTCGGCGATGAGATAGGTCAGCGGCTGTGGCAGGGCTGTGGCGGAGCCGGCTGCCAGGTCGGCTGTGATGTCGTCCGGGGTGCGGCCGGCGTCCAGGGCACGGCGGATGCTGCCGGCACTGAAGCGCCATACCGACGCCGTGCCACTGGTCTCCCGGTCGGCCGTCGCATCCAGCAGTTCTGCGAGTCGCGCGGACGGGGTGCCGGTGACGACGGCGGTGAGGTCGGCGCCGATCCGGGCCGTCGTGGTCGCGGGGGGCAGCAGCCGCCGCACCGTGATGTCGAGCTCTTCGTCGGCGTGGGCCGCCAGGTGGGCGCCGAGCGGGGACAGCGCACCCCGTGCCAGCACGCCCAGCAGTTCGGCTTCGCGGATCACGGTGCTGAACGGTGCCGCGTCCTGGGGCGAGGCGTCGTCGGCGAGCGGACGGTGCCAGGCCACGAGCGGCCCCAGCTCCGAAGCGACCTTGACACCCTGTCCCGCCGGGAGCCCCGCTGCCGCGGTGAGCAGCCCGTGTCGGGCCTGCAGACAGCCGCCGCAGTCAGGCGCGCCGGCGAGCGCGGGTAGCGCCTTGTCGTCTTCGTCGCGCGCCCGGGTGGGGGTGAGCGGCAGGTCCCGCCATGCCCGGAGCAGTACGGCGAGTTGTTCCGCGGGCTCCTGCTCGGCCCAGGCGTCGTATGCCTCGGTGGGAGGTACGCGATCGCCGTCGCGAGCCAGCAGTCCGGCGGCGTAGGCGGTCTCCAGGGCGATGCGTACGACGGCGTCGTCCGCTTGGGCGGCCTTGCCGAGCCGGGCCAGTTCACGCGCGCCGATCCCGCCCGACTTGAGCCGGGTCGGTGGAGCAGTCGCGCACACCGAAAGGACGGAGGCGGCATGGGCCGCGAACGCGGTGGCGGCCACCGCGGCCTCCCGATCCACCTCCGAAGAGGTGACGGGCACCAACTGTGTGACGGGCGGCAGAGGATCGAACGGAGCGTGCCAATCGGCGCCCCGCACGGCCAAAGCCACCTCGACCGGCATCCGGACGGGCCCGTACCGGTGACGGTCCTGGAGCAGAAGCCCACGGTCGAGTGCCCACCGAGCGCCTGGTTGGAGATCGGGGTCAGGAGCCCCGAACGCGACGAACAGCGACTGACGCGGCGTGGACCTGGCGTTCTGCTCAAGCAACTTCCGTGTGGCCGCTGGTGCCCCCGCCACCAGCGCGGCGACCCGCTCCGCGTCACTGTGGTGCTCCACCAGAGCCGCGAGTCGCTGCTGCTTGGTGCCGGGTGGCTTGATACCCAGGACCGCCAGCATGCCGCGCAGTTCCTCCGAGGTGGTGCCGGTCAGCAGCTCCTCCAGCATGGCGTCAAGTCCCAGGGGCGTGCTCCACGCCTGCCGCAAGGGCGTAGACATGCGGAGTGCCTCGTTACCGTCGTGCCACACGAGCGCCCGATCCGACAGCGCCTCCAGGGTCGCGTCCAGTGCGTGCACCGCCGCCGGGGATGTCGAGCCGAGCAACTCCGCGAGGCTCTCCCGGGTCGCTCGTGCTCCCAGGGCGGCCAGCGCCTCGGCGACCTGCAAGCACGGCAGCGTGAGCCGCGGCAGGACGAGTGCCACGGACCCCGGACGCTGGAGACGGTCCGCCAGTTCCCCCACCGAGCGTGGTTCCGGAGAGGAGGCCGCGTCCTTCCGCATGGCGAGTACGCGTGCCAGGCGGGAACGGTCGAGTTCGCTCAGCCAGGTCGCAAGCGTCGATCGGGACTTCATGAGGGTGCACCTCGACAGACAGGAAACGTCACAGGCGGGCCGAAGCCGCTTCGGCGCCAACGCCAAGGATGGCGCAGTTCCATGATCCGCAGATGTCGTACGAAGACAGAGCCCGCAGCGCCTCCCCGCCGGGCCCAGCCCGACGAGACGAGCCGACGGCAGGAGAAGATCCGGCCGCCCGCTCGCGCGAAATATCCTTAATGGGCTGATGTAAATGCAACCAAAAATGCAACCAGTGCACGACGAAAAGCCGAGCCGCGATTGCGGCTCGGCTCCTCGTTTCGCCTGTTCAGGCGGCTGCGGAGGATACGAGATTCGAACTCGTGAGGGGTTGCCCCCAACACGCTTTCCAAGCGTGCGCCCTAGGCCTCTAGGCGAATCCTCCGCTCGGAACACTACATGACCGAGAGGAGTGCTCGCGAACTCGTTCCCACCTGCTGACGTCGGGTACTCTGTGCGGAGCCCCTCACGCGGCGCTATCTGACTGAACTCCCCCAGGGCCGGAAGGCAGCAAGGGTAGGTTGGCTCTGGCGGGTGCGTGGGGGGCGCTTGCGTTTGCGGGCGGGGCTGGTTGTCAGTGGGCGCCTATAACCTCGTATGCGTGTCGTCTCTCGCGCTGTACCGCCGCTATCGCCCGGAGTCGTTCGCCGAGGTCATCGGGCAGGAGCATGTCACCGACCCGCTGCAGCAGGCGCTGCGGAACAACCGGGTCAATCACGCGTACCTGTTCAGCGGGCCGCGTGGGTGCGGAAAGACGACCAGCGCCCGGATCCTCGCCCGGTGCCTGAACTGCGAGCAGGGGCCGACGCCGACCCCCTGCGGGGAGTGCCAGTCCTGCCAGGACCTCGCCCGCAACGGCCCGGGATCCATCGACGTCATCGAGATCGACGCGGCCTCTCACGGTGGTGTGGACGACGCCCGTGAGCTGCGTGAGAAGGCCTTCTTCGGGCCCGCCTCCAGCCGCTACAAGATCTACATCATCGACGAGGCCCACATGGTCACGTCGGCCGGCTTCAACGCGCTGCTCAAGGTCGTCGAGGAGCCGCCGGAGCATCTCAAGTTCATCTTCGCCACGACCGAGCCCGAGAAGGTCATCGGGACCATCCGGTCGCGGACCCATCACTATCCGTTCCGGCTGGTGCCGCCGGGGACTCTGCGGGACTACCTCGGTGAGGTGTGCGGGAAGGAGAAAATCCCTGTCGAGGACGGGGTGCTGCCGCTCGTCGTGCGCGCCGGTGCCGGGTCCGTGCGTGACTCCATGTCCGTCATGGACCAGCTGCTCGCCGGGGCCACCGAGGAGGGTGTGACGTATGCCATGGCCACCTCGCTGCTCGGCTACACCGACGGCTCACTGCTCGACTCCGTGGTCGAGGCCTTCGCGACCGGGGACGGCGCCGCCGCCTTCGAGGTCGTGGACCGCATCATCGAGGGCGGTAACGACCCGCGCCGCTTCGTCGCCGACCTGCTGGAGCGGCTGCGCGACCTGGTGATCCTCGCCGCCGTCCCGGACGCCGCGGAAAAGGGACTGTTCGACGCCCCCGCCGACGTCATCGAGCGCATGCAGGCCCAGGCCGGTACCTTCGGCGCCGCCGAGCTCAGCCGCGCCGCCGACCTCGTCAACGAGGGCCTGACCGAGATGCGCGGCGCCACCTCCCCGCGCCTCCAGCTGGAGCTGATCTGCGCCCGCGTGCTGCTGCCCGCGGCGTACGGCGACGAGCGGTCCGTGATGGCCCGCCTCGACCGGCTGGAGCGGGGCGTCAACTTCTCGGGCGGGGGCGGCGCACCCGCCATGGGCTACGTCCCCGGGCCCGAGGCGCACATGCAGCCCCCGGCGTCGGCTCCGGCTCCGGCTCCGGGGCCGGGGCCTGTCCCGCAGGGCGGCGGCGGTCCGGCCGCGGCCCGGGCGGCCGTACGCGGGGGAGCGGCCCCTGCACCTGTACCTGTGTCTGCGCCTGCACCTGCGCCGGCCCCCGTCCCGACGCCAGAGCCTCCGGCTCCGACTCCGGCCGCCGCGCCCGCCCCTTCCCCGGCCGCACCGCCCGCTGCCGCCGCACCGGCCGCTCCCGCGCCCGGTGCCTGGCCGACGGCCGCCCCCGCAGGCGGCGGCGGTGGTGCCCGCCGTCCCGGCGGCTGGCCGACGGCCGCCGGAGCTCCGGCGGCCCAGCAGACCCCGCCGCCCGCGGCGGCCCCGGCAGCCCCCCCGACCCCGGCTGCCGCTCCCGCCGCTGCCGCTGCCCCCGCCTCCGCTCCCGCCGGTGGCCTCGACCCCCGTGTGCTCTGGCCGAACATCCTGGAGGCGGTCAAGAACCGCCGCCGCTTCACCTGGATCCTGCTCAGCCAGAACGCCCAGGTCGCCGGTTTCGACGGCACCACCCTCCAGCTCGGCTTCGTCAACGCCGGCGCCCGCGACAACTTCGCGAGCAGCGGCAGCGAGGACGTGCTGCGACAGGCTCTGACCGAGCAGTTCGGCGTGCAGTGGCGGGTCGAGGCGGTCGTCGACCCGACGGGCGGCGGCGGTGCGGCTCCGTCCGGCGCCGGGTACGGCGGCGGCCAGCCCGGCGGCTACGGCGCGCCCGCGGCGTCCGGCTACGGCGCCGCCCCCGCGGCCCCGGCCCGCCCCGCGCCCGCCCAGCAGGCCCCGGCGGCGTCCCCGGCCCAGAGCCCGCCGCCAACCCCGACGGCGCCGGCCCCCGCCCGCCCCGCACCCACCGCCCCCGAACCGCCACCGGTGGCCCCCGAGGACGACATCCCCGAGGAGGACGACCCCGACCTCGACGAGTCGGCCCTCTCCGGCCACGAACTGATCGTCAAGGAGCTGGGGGCGACGGTGGTGGAGGAGTTCCAGAACGAGTGACGAATGGCGTGGGTTGAGAGGCGAGCGTCGGCGGCCCGGGGGCGTTGCGGTCTCGTGTCGGCTGCGGACCGTCGTGGGCTGGTCGCGCAGTTCCCCGCGCCCCTGGGTTCGTCGGGCTGACCGCCACCGGAGGGCGAGGGTCGGTTCCCACCCCGCAGCCACCGGATCTCCCCACCCTCACCCACCCATCCACGGCACCCCAGCCCGTCCGGCGTGTGAGGCGGCACCCCCCAGCCCGTCCGGCGTTCGAGGACGAGGCCGTTCAGGCCGATGCGGGGGTTTGGGGGCGGCAGCCCCCAAGGGGGCGGGCACCTCAGCAGGCGGCCACTCCTCGGCCGAGCCCCCTTGGAGAATCCTCCAGTCGGCCCACCCAGCTACGCTGGCCCCCGTGAAGGTCCTCGTCATCGGCAGCGGCGCCCGCGAACACGCCTTGTGCCGCTCCCTGTCCCTCGATTCCGACGTCACCGCGCTGTACTGCGCCCCCGGCAACGCCGGCATCGCCGAGGTGGCCGAGCTGCACCAGGTCGATGCCCTGGACGGCGAGGCCGTGGCCGCGCTCGCCCTGGAACTCGGCGCCGACCTGGTCGTCGTCGGCCCGGAGGCCCCCCTCGTCGCCGGGGTCTCCGACGCCGTGCGCGCGGCGGGCATCCCGGTGTTCGGCCCCTCCGGGGCGGCCGCCCTGATCGAGGGGTCCAAGGCGTTCGCCAAGGACGTGATGGCGGGGGCCGCGGTGCCCACCGCCCGTTCGTACGTCTGCACAAACGCCGAGGAGGTCGCCGAGGCGCTGGACGCCTTCGGTGCCCCGTACGTCGTGAAGGACGACGGGCTCGCCGCCGGCAAGGGCGTCGTCGTCACGGACGACCTGGACGCCGCCAAGGCGCACGCCGCCGCCTGCGACCGCGTCGTCATCGAGGAGTTCCTGGACGGCCCCGAGGTCTCCCTCTTCGCGATCACCGACGGCGAGGCGGTCCTCCCGCTCCAGCCCGCCCAGGACTTCAAGCGAGCCCTGGACGGCGACGAGGGGCCGAACACGGGCGGCATGGGGGCCTACTCCCCGCTGCCCTGGGCCGACCCCAAGCTCGTCGACGAGGTCCTGGAGACCGTCCTGCAGCCGACCGTCGACGAGATGCGGCGGCGCGGCACCCCGTTCTCCGGGCTGCTCTACGCCGGCCTCGCGATCACCTCGCGCGGCGTGCGGGTCATCGAGT
Source organism: Streptomyces sp. NPDC047061 (assembly GCF_040643955.1). Classification (NCBI taxonomy): domain Bacteria; kingdom Bacillati; phylum Actinomycetota; class Actinomycetes; order Kitasatosporales; family Streptomycetaceae; genus Streptomyces; species Streptomyces sp. NPDC047061. Next base: position 76,467 of record NZ_JBEYVI010000004.1, on the reverse strand, counting down.
TCAACGCCCGTTTCGGCGACCCGGAGACCCAGGTGGTCCTCGCCCGCCTGAAGACCCCGCTGGCCGGTGTCCTGCTCGCCGCCGCGAACGGCACCCTCGCCGACCTCCCGCCGCTGCGCTGGCGCGACGACGCGGCCGTCACCGTCGTCGTCGCCTCGCACAACTACCCGGACACCCCGCGCACCGGTGACCCCATCACCGGCCTCGACGCGATCGCCGCCGAGGACGCGCCGCACGCGTACGTCCTGCACGCGGGGACGAAGCGCGCCGGCGACGACGTCGTCAGCGCCGGCGGCCGGGTCCTCTCCGTCACGGCGACCGGCGAGGACCTGACCCAGGCCCGTGAGCGGGCGTACGCGGCGGTGGCGCGGATCGGCCTCGACGGCTCCCAGCACCGCACGGACATCGCCGCGAAGGCGGCAGCCCAGGCCCAGGAGGCCTGAGCCACCCGCCGCCCCTCCCTGCCGCTCCTCCCCGCAGACCCGTCCCTGATCAGGCCCCGGACCCGAAATCCGGGGCCTGATCGTTGCTTTCTGTCGATCACCTCTGACCAAAGCCATTCCATCGAGTGACCGATGCCCCATCCGGCTGACGGAGGCCGAGGCCCCAACTAGGGTGCGGCGCAGGCGTTCCGGCACTTGGCCCACCGGCATTGCGATGTCAGTCGTGGGTGCCACAGTGGGGGAGTGAGCAACAGCCAGGACAGGCCGAGGACAGCAGGGAGGGGGTGAGGTCCGGACGTGACCAGTACCGGTATCGGTGCGGAGGCGGGAGCGCAGGCAGCGCGCACCCGGGCCCTCGCCGTGCTGCGCATCCGCGGCCGGGCCCTCGCCGTGGCCCTGCTCCCCGCCGCGGCCACGGTGATCCTGCTGACCGGCGGTTCCACCGGCCACTTCGTCGGCCGCGGCTGGGACACCACCCGCTGGATCGTCGGCGTCCTCGCCGTGCTCGTGCTGCTGGCCGCCGCCGGCATCGCCCTGGTCGTGGCCCGCGCCCGCCCGGCCGTGACCCCGACGGTCCCGGTCCCGGAGGAGTCCGCCCCGGACCTGTACCGGATGGTGCGCGACCTCGCCGACCGCCTGGACGTGCCGGCGCCCTCCGCGATAGCGCTCACCCCGGACTGCGACAGCTGGCTGGAGGACCGCACCCACCCGGCCCACGGCCCGCCCGCGCCCAAGGGCGGCGATGAGCTCGGCACCCCCGGTCTGCACCGCCGCACCCCGGCCGCCCCCGTCCTCGTCATCGGCTCCCCGTTCCTGTGGTGGATGCGCGTCGGCGAGCTCCGCGCGGTCCTCGCCCCGGTCGTCGCCGGTACGGGACCCTCGGCGCACCCGGACATAGCAGCCGCCCGCCGTTTCGTACGGGGCCTGGACGCGGCGGTGGCCGTGTCCGCGACGCCCGGCCGATGTCCGGGCACCCGACTGCTCTGCGTGGGCGTCGGCTGGGTGGCCCGGATGCTGCTGCGCGGCTGCCGGGAGCACGCGGCGCTGATGGAGCGCGGGGTCGCGGCCGCGGCCGCCGAGCGGGCCCAGGCCGTGGACTACGGCCTGCGGATCGTCGCCCAGGAGCAGGTCGGCCTGGCCTACGCCGGCTGGGACCGCCTGCTCACCCGGGTCGCGCTGCCCGCCTGGCGGATGGGCCGCTGGCCGTCCCGGCTGGACGCGGGCGTGGTCGCGGCCCTCACCGAGCTGTCCCGGCGCGACCGGCTGGCCGAGGGGTTCGCCTCCCGGCTGGGCGAGCGGCCCGCCTGCGACCTGCTGGAGGAGCCGGGCCTCGTGGACGAGGCCGCCTCGCTGCTCGCCGCCCGCCTCTTCCACGGCGGCCCCGCCGAGCCCGGACCGGCCTGGTCGCCGGTGGACTGGCAGGAGTATCCGGACGAGGTCGTCGACCGCACCTGGCGCACCGAGGCGGCCCGCCTGCACCGCGTCCTGGACGCCCTCGGCGTCCGCGCCACCCTGGACCCCGCCGCCCCGGATCCCGGCGGCCCCACCCTGGCCCGGGTCCTGGACCACCTGACGGACCCGTCCGCCCCCGGCAGGCACCGCCCGTGCCCTTCGGAGTACGACGAGGACCCCCACACCCCTGGTCACGAGGACCCTCGCACCCCGGGTTACGAGGACCCCCACATCCCCGGCTACGACGAGGAGGCGGAGGAGCCCACCGGCACCGAACGCAGCGCCGCCCTCGCCGCCGGCCTCACCGCGGCCCTCGCCCGCGAGGAGCGCGCGGAGGCGGCCGACGCCGCGCGCCCCGGCAGCCCCGTCCTGGCCCCCGCCTCTGCCTCCGCCGGCCAGGCCGGCCCCGGCAGCCCCCTCTGGGACGACGGCGCACTGCCCCTGTTCCCGCTCCAGCCCCCGCGCACCGCCCGCGAGCTCCTCGCCGACCACGTCAAGGCGATGGTGTGCTGCGCGGCCGTGGACACCGCCGGAGCCACCCCCGGCCTGGACTGGCTCGACGGCCCGTCCCTGCTGGTCGACGGCGAGCGGGCCGCCGACCTGACGTCCAGAGTCCTCAGCCTCGTCGAGGAGGGAGACCCGGCCCCGCTGCGGGCCTGGCTGGTCGAGTCCGGAATACGTCCCGAGAAACCGGTCCGACTCGTCTGACCTCGGCGTTTCGACGCTTTAGCGGAGCAAAGTGTTCCACTTCAGGCAAATTCGCAACGAACCGTGACCGGACGCGTGCGTTATGTGATGTGCTGGGACCGTTCGCGGATGTGGCAAGCGCATCCGACATAAGACAGACGCCACAGTCACGGCGCGGCCCGACACCGCGACCGGGATCAGAACCGTACGCAACCAGGCGCGAACAGGCACGACCAGGAACGGCCAGGCGCAACGGGGAAAGAGCGCGCAACAGGAAAAGAACCGCGTACACATCGCACATCGGCTCGTATCAGCACACTTCACGGGGGCACGAGGGAGGGGAGCCACCATGGCATCGGACCACATCCGCCGCTGGGAGTCGGGAGCACTCGCGCACGCCGTCACGGACCCCTTCGGCCTGGGGCCCGTCCCCTGGCTGCGTGGCAGCGAGACCTATTTCGACGACACCGGTCATGTCGTCCCCTGGTACGTGGACCCCAGCCGGCCGCAGCCCACCGGCGAGAACCCCAGGGTCCCCGCACCGCGCACCGCCGTCGGCGGCCCGCGCTCGGCGGACGACGTGCACCGCCAGATCAAGGGGTTCACCTCGACCGGCGCGGTCGCCCCGGGCGAGGCCGTCGACTTCCACATCACCGTCGACCCGCCGCAGGAGTTCAGCGTCGACATCTACCGCATCGGCCACTACGGCGGCGACGGCGCGTCCAAGATCACCACCAGCCCCCGGCTGTCCGGCATCGTCCAGCCCCCGCCGCTGGCCGCCGACCGCACGGTCTCCTGCCACCACTGGTGGCTGTCCTGGCGGCTGCAGGTCCCGTCGTACTGGAGCATCGGTGCGTACGTCGCCGTGCTCACCACGGCCGACGGCCACCGTTCGCACGTGCCGTTCACGATCCGCGACAACCACCCGGCCGACCTGCTGCTCCTGCTGCCGGACATCACCTGGCAGGCGTACAACCTCTACCCGGAGGACGGCCGCACCGGGGCCAGCCTCTACCACGCCTGGGACGAGCGGGGCCGGCTGCTCGGCGAGGCCGACGCGGCGACCACCGTCTCCTTCGACCGGCCGTACGCGGGCGCGGGCCTGCCGCTGCACGTCGGCCACGCCTACGACTTCATCCGCTGGGCCGAGCGCTACGGCTACGACCTCGCCTACGCCGACGCCCGCGACCTGCACGCCGGCCGCATCGACCCCGCCCGCTACCGGGGCCTGGTCTTCCCGGGCCACGACGAGTACTGGTCCCCGCAGATGCGCCGCACGGTCGAACTGGCCCGCGACAGCGGCACCAGTCTCGTCTTCCTCTCCGCCAACACCATGTACTGGCAGGTGGAGTTGGGGCCCTCGCCGTCCGGGGTGGCGAACCGCCTGCTGACCTGCCGAAAACGCAAGGGCCCGGGAAAGCCCGCGCTCTGGCGCGAGATCGACCGGCCCGAACAGCAGACGGTCGGCATCCAGTACGCGGGCCGGGTGCCCGAGCCGTCCCCCCTGATCGTGCGCAACGCGGGGCACTGGCTCTGGGAGGCCACCGGCGCGCACGAGGGCGACGAACTCCCGGGCCTGGTGGCCGGCGAGGCCGACCGCTACTTCCCGCGCACCGCGCTGCCCGAGCACGAGGCGCGCATCCTGCTCGCCCACTCCCCCTACACGGACAACGACGGCGCGCTCCGCCACCAGGAGACCTCCCTCTACCGCGCCCCCTCCGGCGCCCTGGTCTTCGCCTCCGGCACCTTCGCCTGGTCCCCGGCCCTGGACCGCCCCGGCCATGTCGACCCCCGGGTCCAGCGCGCCACCGCCAACCTCCTGGACCGCATCTGCAAGCACGACTGATGCGCGCGCGACCGACCGCACGACCGCCCCGTACAGGTGTCCGCGCGGCCCCGCTGTCCGTGCGCAACCCGGCATACGGGAGAATCGTGGGCACCTGTACAGAACCACGGGGAGGAACCGTGTCCGGATTCGTCGAAAAGCCCGAGCCCGTCGAGGTGCCGGGTCTGGTGCATCTGCACACCGGCAAGGTGCGCGAGCTGTACCAGAACGCGGCCGGCGACCTCGTGATGGTCGCCAGCGACCGCCTGTCCGCGTACGACTGGGTGCTGCCGACCGAGATCCCCGACAAGGGCCGGGTGCTCACGCAGCTCTCCCTGTGGTGGTTCGACAAGCTCGCCGACCTGGCCCCCAACCACGTCATCAGCACCGAGCTGCCCGAGGGCGCCCCCGCCGACTGGGCGGGCCGCACCCTGATCTGCAAGTCCCTGAAGATGCTCCCGGTCGAGTGCGTGGCCCGCGGCTACCTCACCGGCTCCGGCCTCGCCGAGTACCAGGAGTCCCGCACGGTCTGCGGCCTCGCCCTCCCCGAGGGCCTGGTCGACGGCTCCGAGCTGCCCGCCCCGATCTTCACCCCCGCCACCAAGGCCGAGGTCGGCGAGCACGACGAGAACGTGTCGTACGAGGAGGTCGCCCGCCAGGTCGGCGCCGAGACCGCCGCCCAGCTGCGCCAGGCCACCCTCGCGGTGTACGGCAGGGCGCGGGACATCGCCCGGGACCGGGGGATCATCCTGGCCGACACGAAGTTCGAGTTCGGCTTCGAGAACGATGCCCTCGTCCTCGCCGACGAGGTCCTTACCCCGGACTCGTCCCGCTTCTGGCCGGCCGACGAGTGGCAGCCGGGCCGCGCCCAGCCGTCGTTCGACAAGCAGTACGTGCGCGACTGGCTGACTTCGGCCGAGTCCGGCTGGGACCGCAGGAGCGAGCAGCCCCCGCCGCCGCTGCCGGAGCAGGTGGTCGAGGCGACCCGCGCGAAGTACATCGAGGCGTACGAGCGGCTGACGGGCAACACCTGGTCGTGACGGACGCGGCTCCCGGGCCCCAGGGCCCGGGAACGGACGGCCCGGGAACAGGCAGGGCCGCGTACGCAGAAGGCCCCCGGCGGAAACCGGGGGCCTTCTCCTCTGAGCGGACGACGAGGCTCGAACTCGCGACCTCAACCTTGGCAAGGTTGCGCTCTACCAACTGAGCTACGTCCGCATGCGCCGTGGCGCGAGAGCAACTATACCCAACCTCGCTCCCGCGCGAGACGCACTGCCGCATGACGGTTCTCCGCACCGAGCTTGGTGACGGCCGAGGAGAGGTAGTTCCGCACGGTCCCCGGCGACAGCGCGGCCCGCTCGGCGATCTCCGCGACCGGCGCCCCGTCGGCCGCCAGCTCCAGTACCTCGGCCTCCCGCGCGGTCAGCGGCGAGTCCCCGGCGGAGATCGCGTCGGCGGCCAACTCCGGGTCGATGTAGCGGTTTCCGGCGTGCACGGTCCGGATGATCTCGGCGAGCCGCTGCGCACTCACCGTCTTCGGGACGAACCCCCGCACACCGGCGGCCAGCGCCCGTTTCAGATGGCCGGGCCGGCCATGACCGGTGACGATCAGCACCTGGCAGCCGGGCAGTTCGGCGCGCAGCGATGTGGCGACCCTCACACCGTCCGCGCCGGGCATCTGGAGGTCGAGCACCGCGACATCGGGACGGTGGGCCCGCGCCATGGCGAGCGCCTCCGGGCCGGTGGCCGCCTCGGCGACGACGACCAGGTCGTCCTCGAGACCGAGCAGTGCGGCCAGCGCACCCCGGATCAGATGCTCGTCGTCCGCGAGCAACAGCCGTACCGGAGACGTCATGACGTGACTCCACTCACACGCGCATCAGACGCATCATCCGTACGACCGGACAGCGGCACCGACGCCACCACCCGGAACCCGTCCGTTCCCACCGGCCCTGCCTCCAGCGTCCCGTCGACCACCGCGAGCCGCTCCCGCAGCCCGGCCAGCCCGGAGCCCCCGTTCCCGCCGCGGTCCGGGCCCGCGCCACTCCCATGAGCCACCACCCCGTCGTTCTCCACCGTCAGCACCACACACCCCTCCCGCACCTGCAGTCCCACCGAGCACCGCCCCGCGTCCCCGTGCCGCAGCACGTTGGTGGTCGCCTCCCGCACCACCCACCCGAGCGCCGACTGGACCTCGGCGGGCAGCCTGCCGGTGTCGCCGGTCACCTCGCAGGAGATCCCCGCCGCCGTCAACACCCCTTGCGCACCGGAGAGTTCGACCCCCAGGTCGGCGTCCCGGTACCCCCGTACGACATCGCGGACCTCCCGCTGCGACTCCTGTGCGATGCGCTGCACCTCGATCATCTGCTCCACGGCCTCGGGCCGTTCGCGCCGGGCCAGCTGCACGGCCAGCTCGCTCTTGAGGGCGATGACGGCGAGGTTCCGGCCGAGCACGTCGTGCAGATCGCGCCCGAACCGCAGCCGTTCCTCGGCGACGGCGAGCCGGGTCCGGGTCTCGCGGGCCTCGTCGAGTTCGTAGACGGCGTTCAGCAGCCAGACGGAGAAGACCGAGGTGGCGGCGAGGAAGCTGCCGGAGAGGAACACCACGAACGCCGTGACCACGGCTTCGGGCCCGGGAACGCCCAGCGGCAGGGACACCACGGCCGCCCCGCACGCGAAGCCCGCGGTCTGCGCCACCACGCGCCGCCGGTCGCGCACGCCCAGCGCCATGGTCCCGGCCCCGAAGGCCAGGATCATGGCGAAGACGGTCGCCGTCGCGCTCTGAGTGCCGTCACCTCCGCCGCCGTGCCTGCGCAGGATCTGAGCCGCGACGGCGAAGACGCAGCTCGCCGCGGTCAGCACCCACAGCAGCCGCACCGGCCGCTCCCGCCGACCCCGCGTCCAGTCCAGTGCCCGGGAGGCGGTCACCGCGCAGAGCAGCGCGTGGACGACGACCATCCCCACCAGCCAGCCGGCCACCCCCGTCCCCGCCTCCGCGAAGGCCGGCAGCCCGATCGCCGCGACCTCGATCACCGCGAAGAAGTGGAACGACCACCGCGTGTACGTCTCGACCTTGGCGGGCGTGGTCTTCCCCCGCCACCAGCCACCTGCTGCCCCGCTCATCCCGGTCCCGTCCCCGCCCTCAGCGTCGAGGTTCCCAGCGGAACCACCGCCGTACAGCAAACACCGCGACCACGGTCCAGGCCAGCGCGACGAGGACGGTGCCCAGGGCCTGGCCCGTGGTCAGCTCGCCGGTCCAGCCGGCCCGCACCAGCCGGACGGCCGGGGAGAGCGGGAGGAACTCGCCGACCTCGGCCACCCGGTCGGGCAGGGCGTCCGCGGGGACGGCGATGCCCGAGCCCAGCATGGAGACGAAGACCACGGGCAGCGCGGTGACCTGGGCGCTCTCGGTGGTCCGGGTGAAGGCCGAGGTCAGCGCGGCGAGCGCGGCACTGATCAGCAGGCCCGCCAGCAGCCCCAGCACGGTGAGGTACGGGGCCTCGGGCGCGCCCGCGTCGAGCAGCACCGCGCAGCCGACGGTCAGGACCAGGGCCTGCGCCAGGCCGAGGCAGACGGCGGGCAGGGCGGTGCCGGCCAGGATCTCCGCGTCGGCGAGCTCGCCGGTGCGCAGCCGCTTGAGGACGAGTTCCTCGCGGCGGGCCACGTAGGCGCTCACCAGGGAGGTGTACACGGCGAAGAGGAAGGAGAAGCCGATCGCGGCGGTCAGCATCAGGATGCCGGTGTTGAGTCCTTTCCCCTTGACGTCGAGCTGGTCGAACGTGGGCCGTACGGTGATCGGCAGGGAGAGCGGCACGAGCAGCGCGACGAGCACCGTGCCGCGGTTGCGGCCGAGGAGCAGCAGTTCGGCACGGGCGAGGGCGGCCAGCCGGCGACGGACCGCGGTGCCCGTCGCCCGGCGCCCGCCGAGAGCCGGCGCGTTCGGGGCGGTCATGCGGCCACCTCCTGCGCGATCCCCAGGAACGTCTCCTCCAGCGAGGCCGACCGCACCTCCAGCCGTTCCAGCGCGACCCCCGTCCGCTCGGCCCAGGTCAGCAGCCCGGTGGCGGTCCGCTGCACCTCGCGCGTCCGCAGCCGTACGGCCCGGCCCTCGGCCTCGCGCCCGCACACGCCCAGTGCGGCGAGCGGCGGCAGGTCGCCGAGGAAGTACCCGGTGGGCAGGTCGAACGAGATCCGCGCGGGCCGGTCCGCGGTCACCTCGGCCGGAGTGCCGGTGACGGCGATGCGCCCCTCGTGCAGGATCGCGAGCCGGTCGGCGAGGTCCTCGGCCTCCTCCAGGTAGTGCGTGGTGAGCAGGACGGCGGTGCCGGCGTCACGCAGCGCGCGCACCAACTCCCAGGTGTCCCGGCGCCCTTCGGCGTCGAGTCCGGTCGTCGGTTCGTCCAGGAACAGCACCTCGGGCCGCCCGAGCAGCGCGAGTGCCAGGTCGAGGCGGCGCCGTTCCCCGCCGGAGAGCTGTTTGACCCGGACCTCCGCCCGGCCCGCTAGCCCGACCAGGCCGAGCGCCTCGGCCACGGGCCGGGCTCCGGTCGTACAGCCGGCCCACATCCGTACCGTCTCGCCGACGGTCAGCTCGGAGGGGAAGCCGCCCTCCTGGAGCATCACGCCGGTGCGCGGGCGTACGGCGGCCCGCTCCCGGTGCGGATCGTGGCCCAGCACCCGGACCTTGCCCCCGTCCGGCGGGGCGAGTCCTTCCAGCAGTTCGACCGTGGATGTCTTTCCGGCACCGTTGGTGCCGAGCAGCGCGAAGATCTCCCCGCGGGCCACGGAGAAGGTGATTCCGCGGACCGCCTGGAACCCGCCCCCGTAGACACGACGGAGATCTGTGACCTCAATCACGTGTTCGTAGTCCATGACTCCAGCGTCTCCGCCGCCGGGGTCCGGGAGCAGTGCGCGGTGTCATCACTCGCCATGACAAATGTCAGAGTGAACAGCCTCGGCGGGTGTGGGTGCGGGTGGGCGCACGAAAAAACCCCAGTCATATGACTGGGGTTTCCTCTATGAGCTGGAGCGGACGACGAGGCTCGAACTCGCGACCTCAACCTTGGCAAGGTTGCGCTCTACCAACTGAGCTACGTCCGCACTGCTCCCGACCGGCTCCCACCGATCGGTGCGAGCACCAGCCTACCTGATCCACAAGCTGCTCAGGACCGGCGGTGCAGAGCGGGTGACAGGAATTGCACACTGCGCCTTCCCCCTGGAAGGGGGATGTTCTACTACTGAACTACACCCGCGTGTACTCCGTGGGCCCCGGCTTTCGACCGTGTCCCTCGGCGTGCTCCAGACATTAGCTGATCAGCAGGGGGGTAGCGCAAGTCGGCTGCCCCCAGGGGCGGCTGACGCACCCTGAGGGCAGCCGGCCGTCCTGTCACTGGGCGGCGCTGAACGCCTCGTACACCTTCTTCGGGATGCGTCCGCGGGCCGGGACGTCCATCTTGTTCGCCTGCGCCCAGGCGCGGACGGCCGCCGGGTCGGGGGCGACCTCCGTCTGCTTGTACGCCTTGCCCGACTTCGACCGCTTGCGGCCGGCCGCAAGGTACGGCTCCAGGGCCTTGCGCAGTTTCTTGGCGTTCGCTTGATTCAGATCGATCTCGTACGACTTGCCGTCGAGTCCGAAGGCGATCGTTTCCGCCGCTTCCGAGCCGTCGATGTCGTCAAAGAGAGTGACCACGACCTTCTGCGCCACGAATATTCGGTCCCTTCGTGTGGCACGTCTATACAGCTCATCGTCGGCACATCGGCGATGACCGCGATGGCGGGAGATGACGTGCCGAGTATCGGCTATTGCCAATTCATTTGTACAGTGCCTGGCAATACAAAGTGAAGCCCGACTAAATCCGTCCGGCGTGTCCCGGCGCAATAGATGTCACGGGCGAACCCGGGGAACTTTCCCAGAACTTTTCGTGAGGATCCGCCGCTGTCACCCGATCGTGATGCGGCTCACGTAGTTTCCTACAACTCTACCCGCGTAGAAATTTTGTGCGGGTAGTCTGAAGGCACAGCAGTCAGCACCACAACACCGGGAGTGCCAGTGGCACGCGTCGTAGTCGACGTCATGCTCAAGCCGGAGATCCTCGACCCCCAGGGCCAGGCGGTCCAGCGTGCGCTGCCGCGCCTGGGTTTCGAGGGCATCGCCGACGTACGTCAGGGAAAGCGATTCGAACTGGAAGTTGACGGACCGGTCGACGAGGCCGCGCTCGCCCGCATCCACGATCTTGCGGAATCCTTCCTCGCCAACACCGTGATCGAGGACTTCACCGTCAAGGTGGAGGAAGTCGCGGAGGCGGCGAAGTGACCGCTCGTATTGGCGTCGTCACTTTCCCGGGAAGCCTCGACGACCGTGACACCCAGCGCGCGATCCGCCTCGCGGGTGCGGAACCGGTCGCCCTCTGGCACAAGGACAAGGACCTCCACCAGGTCGACGCGGTGGTTCTTCCCGGTGGTTTCTCCTACGGCGACTATCTGCGGGCCGGCGCCATCTCCCGCTTCTCGCCGGTGATGGAGACCGTCATCGAACAGGCGAAGGCCGGCCTCCCGGTCCTCGGCATCTGCAACGGCTTCCAGGTCCTCACCGAGGCGCACCTGCTGCCCGGCGCGATGCTCGGCAACAACCACCTCCACTTCATCTGCCGCGACCAGAAGCTGCGGGTGGAGAACGCGGACACCGCCTGGACGGCCGACTACCGCGCGGGCCAGGAGATCCACATCCCGCTGAAGAACATGGACGGCCGGTACGTCGCCGACGAGTACACGCTCGACAAGCTGGAGGCGGAAGGCCGGGTGGTCTTCCGCTACCTGGACTTCAACCCCAACGGGTCGCTCCGCGACATCGCCGGCATCACCAACGAGGCCGGGAACGTCGTCGGCCTCATGCCGCACCCCGAGCACGCCGTCGAGCCGCTGATCGGCACGGGCCGCACCGACGGCCTCCCCTTCTTCACCTCGATCCTCAAGAAGCTGGTGGGCGCATGAGCCGGACGCCTCTGGACACGGTCGAGCACGCGGCCGCGACCCCCGACGTCGAGCTGCCCTGGGCCGAACTCGGCCTGAAGAAGGACGAGTACGAGCGGGTGGTGGAGATCCTCGGCCGCCGCCCGACCGGCGCCGAGCTCGCCATGTACTCCGTCATGTGGTCCGAGCACTGCTCGTACAAGTCCTCGAAGGTCCACCTCCGCCAGTTCGGCGAGAAGGCGCCCCAGTCGGACGCCCTGCTCGTCGGCATCGGCGAGAACGCGGGCGTGGTCGACGTCGGCCAGGGCTACGCGGTCACCTTCAAGGTCGAGTCGCACAACCACCCGTCGTACGTGGAGCCCTACCAGGGCGCGGCCACGGGTGTCGGCGGCATCGTCCGCGACATCATCGCGATGGGCGCGCGGCCGGTGGCCGTGGTCGACCCGCTGCGCTTCGGTGCCGCCGACCACCCCGACACCAAGCGCGTGCTGCCGGGTGTCGTCGCCGGCATCGGCGGCTACGGCAACTGCCTGGGCCTGCCCAACATCGGCGGCGAGGTCGTCTTCGACGCCTGCTACCAGGGCAACCCGCTGGTCAACGCCGGTGCCATCGGCGTCATGCGGCACGAGGACATCCACCTCGCCAAGGCCTCCGGCGCGGGCAACCAGGTCATCCTGTACGGCGCCCGGACCGGCGGCGACGGCATCGGCGGCGCGTCGATCCTCGCCTCCGAGACCTTCGACGACGCGAAGCCCTCCAAGCGCCCCGCGGTCCAGGTCGGCGACCCCTTCCAGGAGAAGCTGCTCATCGAGTGCACCCTGGAGGCCTTCCGGGAGAAGCTCGTCGTCGGCATCCAGGACCTCGGCGCGGCCGGCCTGTCCTGCGCCACCTCCGAGCTCGCCTCGAACGGCTCCGGCGGCATGACCGTCACCCTCGACGACGTCCCGCTGCGCGACTCGACCCTCTCGCCCGAGGAAATCCTCATGAGCGAGTCGCAGGAACGCATGTGCGCGGTGGTCGAGCCGGCCAAGGTCGCCCGCTTCCTGGAGATCTGCGAGAAGTGGGACGTCATCGCCACCGTCATCGGTGAGGTCACCGACGGCGACCGGCTCGAGATCTTCTGGCACGGCGAGAAGATCGTCGATGTCGACCCGCGCACGGTCGCCCACGACGGCCCGGTCTACGAGCGCCCCTACGCCCGCCCGTCCTGGCAGGACGAACTCCAGGCGGACGACGCGAACAAGCTCGCGCGCCCGGCCGACAGCGAGGAACTCCGCGCGCAGGTCCTCCAGCTGGTGGGCTCCCCCAACCAGGCTTCCAAGAAGTGGATCACCTCCCAGTACGACCACTTCGTGCAGGGCAACACCGTCCTCGCCCAGCCCGAGGACTCCGGCATGATCCGCGTCGACGAGGAGAGCGGCCTCGGCGTCGCCATCGCCACGGACGGCAACGGCCGCTACGCCAAGCTCGACCCGTACGCGGGTGCCCAGCTGGCCCTGGCCGAGGCCTACCGCAACGTGGCGACGACGGGCGCCAAGCCCCTCGCCGTCTCCGACTGCCTGAACTTCGGCTCGCCCGAGGACCCGGCGGTCATGTGGCAGTTCGCCGAGGCGGTCCGCGGCCTCGCCGACGGCTGCCTCCAGCTGGGCACCCCGGTGACCGGCGGCAACGTCTCGCTCTACAACCAGACCGGCGAGGCGGCCATCCACCCGACCCCGGTGGTCGCCGTCCTCGGCGTGATCGACGACGTGGCCCGCCGCACGCCGGTCGCCTTCCAGGAGGAGGGCCAGCTGCTCTACCTCCTCGGCGACACCCGCGAGGAGTTCGGCGGCTCGGCCTGGTCCCAGGTCGTCCACGACCACCTCGGCGGCCTGCCGCCGAAGGTCGACCTGGAGCGCGAGCGTCTGCTGGCCGAGATCCTGATCTCCGCCTCCCGCGACGGCATGATCGACTCGGCGCACGACCTGTCCGACGGCGGTCTGATCCAGGCCGTGGTCGAGTCCGCGCTGCTCGGCGGCAAGGGCGCGCGACTGGTCGTCCCCGACGGCCTCGACGCCTTCACCTTCCTCCTCTCCGAGTCGGCCGGCCGCGCGATCGTGGCCGTCCCGCGCTCCGAGGAGGTCCGCTTCAACGACATGTGCGGCGCGCGCGGCCTTCCGGTCACCCGCATCGGTGTCGTGGACGGCGACTCGGTGGAGATCCAGGGCGAGTTCGAACTCCCCCTGACCGAACTGCGCGAGGCGCACGAGGGCACGATCGAGGCGCTGCTGGCGTAGCCGGGGGCGAGAGGTTCTCCGGGCGGCCCCGTCCGTTGCTCAGGCAACAGGCGGGGCCGCTCTGCCGTGTGTGCCGACCGGCGGGGGCCCGCCCGATCTCTCGGCGCCCCGCCCGATCTCTCAGCGCCCTGTCTGCCTGATGCGGTCACGGACGGCCGGGCGGTCGATGCCGAGTTCGGTCAGGAGTTCTGCCGCGGGATCCGGGCGCTCGCAGTCGAGCAGGGCCAGCAGCAGGTGTTCCGGTGTGATGCGGCGGCTGTGGGCCTTCTTGGTCTCGGTCAGGGCGCGGGGGAGGACGGCGCGGGCGCCCGACGTGAAGGGGGTCCGTTTGCGGGACGCGGGGATCGGGGCCCGCTCGATCCCCCGCACGTCGATGCCGACGACGGCCAGCGCGGACCGGTCGAGGGCGTCGAGGGCGGCGCGGGCGGTCTCCAGGTCGGTGCCGAGGGCCCGGACCGCGCCGGGGTCGTGCAGCACTCCCAGGAGGAGGTGCTCGGTACCGATGCGGCGGTCGCCGCGCAGCGTGGTCTCTTCGAGCGCCGAGGCGACGGTCGCCCGGGCCTCCGCCGCGAACTGTTCGAACATGGTCGTCTCACTTCCCGTACTTGGCGTGGACGGACTGCCGGGACACGCCCAGGGCGTCCCCGATCTGTTCCCAGGACCATCCCTGTTCCCTGGCGCGCGCGACGGCCGCCGCTTCGACCTGCTCGGCCAGTCGGTGCAGGGCACCCACGGCCCGCAGTCCCACCGCGGGGTCGTGCGACCTGAGGCGTGCTGAGAGATCTCCTGCGTTCATGTGTGTCAGTCTGGATTGACGCCAGCCCGGTTGTCAACCCAGACTGACAGGGAGGGGCTCGATAGGCTCACCGCCATGCCCCAGGCCAAGAAGCGCGCCCGCAGTTACGACCCGGCCAGGACCCGCGCCGCGGTTCTCGCCCAGTTCGGCCATGTGCGAGCGGCGGTCGAGGGCCTCACCGCCGAGCAGCTCGCGCTCCCCACCCGGCTGGCGGGGTGGACCGTGCGGGACCTCGTCGCCCACCTCGGCATGGCGGTCACCGCCGTCCACCGGGCCGCGGACCAGCCCGAGCCGGCCAAGGCCGACGCCGTCCTCCTCGACTGGCCGTTCGGGATCTCCGGCAACGCCGCCGCGATCGACGGCTTCACCCGGCGCCTCGCCGCCGACCACCCCGACCTCGGCGCCTACCTCGCCGACGCCGACACCGGCCTGCGCGCCCTGCTCGACGCGCACCCCGGCACCCGGCTGCTCGCCACCAGCGCCGGCGCGCTCTCCCTCGACGACTACCTCGTCACCCGCGCCGTCGAGCTGGTCGTCCACACCGACGACCTCAACGCGGCCGTCGCCGGGCTGGAGGTGCCTTACGACCGGCAGGCCCTGGCCGCCTGCACCCGGCTGCTCGCCGACGCGCTCGCCGTCAAGGCGCCCGGCGGCTCCACGGAAGTGCGGGTGCCGCCGTACGCGGTGGTGCAGTGCGTCGAAGGGCCCCGGCACACCCGGGGCACCCCGCCGAACGTCGTCGAGACCGACCCGCTGACCTGGATCCGGCTGGCCGCCGGACGGCTCGCGTGGCAGGAGGCCGTGGCGGACGCCAGGGTCAGCGCCAGCGGGGAGCGGGCCGACCTCGCGGCGTACCTGCCCGTCCTGGGGTGAGGGAACCGATCGACCGGTGCGCGCCGTCGAAACGGCATGTACGGGTTGAAACAGCGCATGCGGCGTACGACCCTGACGGCGACGGCCACCCTGCTCGTTCCGCTCGTGGTGGCCTGTGGAAGTGCGAAAGGTGCCTCCGTGGGGACTCAGCCACCGGTGACGGGGATCGACTGGACCGTCGACAGCGTGACCGTCGACGGCACCACCCACCGCGCCCCGGCGCGCGCCCATGTGAAGATCGATGACGGCCGGGCGGCTGGCAGCTTCGGGTGCAACCAGTTCAGCGCCACGGCACAGATCACGGACGACCAGATCCGGCTGAGCCACACCCGCACCACCCGGATGGCCTGCGACAACGCCCGGATGACCTTCGAGCGCGCACTCGCCCGCACGCTCACCTCCGGCCCGCTGACCATGAAGGGCGAGGACCGGAAACTCACCCTCACCACGGCCGGCGGCGACCGCGTCCAGCTGTCCAGGACATGACCGCGACATGACCGCGATCGAGGCCGCGACCTGGGCCGTGGCCCCCCGATTGATGTGCGACACCTCACTCAGGGATACGGTGTCAGGGGGTTGCGCCGGCACCGCTCCGCACGAACCGACGCCGTCTGGAGAAACCTCCCACCGCGCTGACCTGCGAAAATGGAGAAAGCCACAACGGCGCCCGCGGGCGTAGATCCATTACGGCTGTGTATCCCCAATTCGGACCAGTGGTCGATCTCGCCTACACTCGGTGGCGTGCCACGTGGTGACGGTCTCCTCAATCACGATCTGCTCCCCGGTGAGAAGGGCCCCCAGGACGCTTGCGGCGTCTTCGGTGTCTGGGCTCCCGGTGAAGAGGTCGCCAAGCTCACGTACTTCGGGCTCTACGCCCTCCAGCATCGGGGCCAGGAATCCGCGGGTATCGCGGTCAGCAACGGCTCCCAGATCCTCGTCTTCAAGGACATGGGCCTCGTCTCCCAGGTCTTCGACGAAACCTCGCTCGGCTCGCTCCAGGGTCATATCGCGGTCGGTCACGCCCGCTACTCGACCACCGGTGCCTCCGTGTGGGAGAACGCCCAGCCGACGTTCCGCGCCACCGCGCACGGCTCGATCGCGCTCGGCCACAACGGCAACCTCGTCAACACGGCGCAGCTCGCCGAGATGGTCGCCGAACTCCCGAAGGACCACAACGGCCGGTCCACCCGGGTCGCGGCCACCAACGACACCGACCTGCTCACCGCGCTCCTCGCGGCCCAGGTCGACGAGGACGGCAAGCCGCTGACCATCGAGGAGGCCGCGCACACGGTCCTGCCGAAGGTCCGGGGCGCCTTCTCGCTCGTCTTCATGGACGAGCACACCCTCTACGCCGCCCGCGACCCGCAGGGCATCCGCCCGCTGGTCCTCGGCCGCCTCGAACGCGGCTGGGTCATCGCCTCCGAGTCCGCCGCGCTCGACATCTGCGGCGCCAGCTTCGTCCGCGAGATCGAGCCGGGCGAGTTCGTCGCCATCGACGAGAACGGTCTGCGCACCTCGCGATTCGCTGACGCGAAGCCCAAGGGCTGTGTCTTCGAGTACGTGTACCTGGCCCGCCCCGACACCGACATCGCCGGGCGGAACGTCTACCTCTCCCGGGTGGAGATGGGCCGGAAGCTCGCCGCGGAAGCCCCGGTCGACGCCGACCTGGTGATAGCGACCCCGGAATCCGGCACTCCCGCCGCCGTCGGCTACGCGGAGGCCTCCGGCATCCCCTTCGGCAACGGTCTGGTCAAGAACGCCTACGTCGGCCGGACCTTCATCCAGCCCTCGCAGACCATCCGTCAGCTCGGCATCCGCCTGAAGCTGAACCCGCTGAAGGAAGTCATCAAGGGCAAGCGGCTGGTCGTCGTCGACGACTCGATCGTGCGCGGCAACACCCAGCGCGCGCTCGTGCGGATGCTCCGGGAGGCCGGCGCCGCCGAGGTCCACATCCGGATCTCGTCCCCGCCCGTGAAGTGGCCGTGCTTCTTCGGCATCGACTTCGCCACCCGCGCCGAGCTCATCGCCAACGGCATGACCATCGAGGAGATCGGCACCTCGCTCGGCGCCGACTCGCTGGCGTACATCTCCATCGACGGCATGATCGAGGCGACCACCATCGCCAAGCCGAACCTCTGCCGCGCCTGCTTCGACGGCGAGTACCCGATGGAGCTCCCGGACCCCGAGCTGCTCGGCAAGCAGCTCCTGGAGACCGAGCTGGCCGCCGGTCCGGCAGCCACGGCCGCGGCCGACGCGATCCGTCGCCCGTAAGCCCCGTCATCAACCCGAAAGATCCCAGGCAATGTCTGAGAGCCCTGTTTCCGGTGCTTCCTACGCGGCTGCCGGTGTCGACATCGAGGCGGGCGACCGCGCCGTGGAGCTCATGAAGGAGTGGGTGAAGAAGACGCAGCGCCCCGAGGTCCTCGGCGGCCTCGGAGGCTTCGCCGGCCTCTTCGACGCCTCCGCCCTCAAGAACTACGAGCGGCCGCTGCTGGCCTCCGCCACGGACGGCGTGGGCACCAAGGTGGACATCGCCCGGCAGCTCGGCGTGTACGACACGATCGGCCACGACCTGGTCGCCATGGTCATGGACGACATCGTGGTGTGCGGCGCGGAGCCGCTGTTCATGACCGACTACATCTGCGTCGGCAAGGTCCACCCCGAGCGGGTCGCCGCCATCGTCAAGGGCATCGCCGAGGGCTGTGTGCTGGCCGGCTGCGCCCTGGTGGGCGGTGAGACGGCCGAACACCCGGGCCTGCTCGGCGCGGACGACTTCGACGTGGCCGGCGCCGGTACGGGCGTCGTGGAGGCTGACCGGCTGCTCGGCCCGGATCGTATCCGTACGGGTGACGCGGTGATCGCCATGGCGTCCTCCGGGCTTCACTCGAACGGGTACTCCCTGGTCCGGCACGTCCTGCTGAACCAGGCCGGCCTCGCCCTGGACGCCCACGTCGAGGAGCTCGGCCGCACCCTCGGCGAGGAACTCCTGGAGCCGACCAAGATCTACTCGCTGGACTGCCTGGCCCTGATGCGCACGGCGGAGGTCCACGCCTTCAGCCACGTCACCGGCGGCGGACTCGCGGCGAACCTGGCCCGGGTGATCCCGGACCACCTGCACGCGATCGTCGACCGCGCCACCTGGACCCCCGGTCCGATCTTCGACCTGGTCGGCCGCACCGGCAGCGTCGAGCGGCTCGAACTGGAGAAGACGCTCAACATGGGCGTCGGCATGATCGCGATCGTCCCGCAGGAATCGGCGGACGTGGCCCTGACCGCACTGGCCGACCGCGGGGTCGAGGCCTGGGTGGCAGGCGAGATCACCGAGCGCGGCGAGCACACCACGGGTGCGGAACTGGTGGGGGACCACCCACAGAACTAGCCTCTCCGGCGTTTGAGGAGCCGGGTCCGGGGCGGAGCCCCGAAAGGCCAGCACAAAACCCGGTCCGGCATGGAACCCCGGACCGGGCAAGTGAAGCGGCTAAGCAGCCGCAGGCGTCAAGCACCGCGACGATGCTGGGAGTGCGGACCGGACTGGTCGTCCTCGTCCTCGTCCTCATCGTCGTTGTACAGATCCGCGTACTGGGCGTACGGGTCGTCCTCGTCCTCGTCGTCGTCCTCGAACGGCTCGCCGTTCGGCGGCTGGCTCGAAGTCGATGCGCCCAGTTCGTTGGCCAGACGTGACAGGTCAGTCCCACCGCTGTTGTACTTCAGCTGGCGGGCGACCTTCGTCTGCTTGGCCTTGGCCCGGCCGCGCCCCATGGCTCGACCCCCTCGGTGACGGGGCTCGACGGCCCCAGAGTCTGACACGCGTTCATGATCCGGAACGGACTCTCCTCGGAGAGACCGGTCCGTAGGGCTTCCACGGTACCTGAGCCCGCGCCCATACGGTACGTCGCCCGCACCACGCGCCTGACTCCATGACCCGCGAGGTGCCCCGTCCCCGCTGGTCAACCACGATTTTAACCACTTCCTGGCGGGCGACCCGCCGACGAACGTGAGAGTTCTCTCCAACTGCCCGCCGGCAGGTACCGGAAAACCGACCGGAAACCCGGCGTCGGGTCAGCGTCCACCCGCCGTTGCCGCTTCGTGCATCCGCTGTTCGGCGATCCGGTCGGCCGCCGCGGCCGGCGGAATCCCGTCGTCCTTCGCACGTGCGAATATGGCCAGCGTGGTGTCGAAGATCTCCGCCGCCTTGGCCTTGCACCGCTCGAAGTCGAACCCGTGCAGCTCGTCGGCGACCTGGATGACCCCGCCGGCGTTCACCACGTAGTCCGGCGCGTAGAGGATCCCGCGGTCGGCGAGGTCCTTCTCGACACCCGGGTGGGCGAGCTGGTTGTTGGCGGCACCGCACACCACCTGGGCGGTCAGCACCGGCACGGAGTCGTCGCTGAGGGCGCCGCCGAGCGCGCAGGGGGCGTAGATGTCGAGGCCCTCAATCCGGATCAGGGCGTCGGTGTCGGCGGCCACTCCCACGGCGGGGTGCTTGTCGGCGATGCGCCAGAGGGCTTCCTGCCGTACGTCGGTGATCACGACCTCGGCGCCCTCCTCCAGGAGGTGTTCCACCAGGTGGTGGCCGACCTTGCCGACGCCCGCGATGCCGACGGTGCGGCCGCGCAGCGAGGGGTCGCCCCACAGGTGCTGGGCGCTGGCCCGCATGCCCTGGTAGACGCCGTACGCGGTGAGCACGGAGGAGTCGCCGGCGCCGCCGTTCTCGGGGGAGCGTCCGGTGGTCCAGCGGCACTCGCGGGCCACCACGTCCATGTCGGCGACATACGTGCCGACGTCGCAGGCGGTGACGTACCGGCCGCCGAGCGAGGCCACGAACCGCCCGTAGGCGAGCAGCAGCTCCTCGGTCTTGTCCCGGTCCGGGTCCCCGATGATCACGGCCTTGCCGCCGCCGTGGTCGAGCCCGGCCATGGCGTTCTTGTACGACATCCCGCGCGCGAGGTTGAGGGCGTCGGCGACGGCCTCCTCCTCGTTGGCGTACGGGTAGAAGCGGGTGCCGCCGAGGGCGGGGCCCAGCGCGGTGGAGTGGATGGCGATGACGGCCTTGAGGCCGCTCTTGCGGTCCTGACAGAGCACGACCTGCTCGTGACCGCCCTGGTCCGAGTGGAACAGGGTGTGCAGGACGCCGGTGGAAACGTCGGTCACTGTGGTGACTCCCGGTTGTGTCGCGTGTGTCGCGGCGGTGGAAGCGGGGGCTCCCGTAAGGGTGGCGGGGGCCGTGGCATGAGCGTAGAGCCATTGCCCGCACACCATCCGCGCAGTGTTCAGGATCACTCTCCCGTGCCGTGTGTGCACGTATGAGCGTGGGACGATTTGCTGTGGTTTCCGCGGCCGGCCCCGGCCGGCTCCGTCATGGCTCCGCCGTGGGTTCCGCTGGTTTCGAGCCCGGTCCGATGGGGAGGGAGCAGGCGTGCCCAAGGTGTCCTCGGTGGTCGTCCCCTACGCGACGTACCTGCGTGTGTACGAGCCGCTGGCCGCCTTCCCGGACCGGGAGCGCGACCACTGGACGCGCTACGCCCGCCGCCCGGAGCGCCCCTCGTACCAGGACGAACTCCGCCGTTCCCTGGCCGACTTGCTGCCCACCCCGCCGGTCGCGGTGCCGGTGCAGGAGAGCGCCGACGCGTTCGTCCTGGAGGTCGACGGCGTCGTCTGCGTCTGCCCGTGGCGGACCCGGCTGCGCGGCTGGCAGGCCCTGCAGGAGCTCTCCGACGAACTGCCGAAGCCCGTCCTGGACGCGATGCTGCCGCCGGTCGTGCGCCGGCAGGCCGCGATGGACTACGAGCGCTGGCTGGTCCGCAACCCCGACTCCCGGCCCTGGATCCGCACCGCGACCTGGCAGGTGCCGCTGAACTGGTTCGTGCTGGTCTCCGACGAGGAGCGCCGGTACGAGAAGGGCACCGCGGAGATCCCGCCGATGCTGCGCTACCGCACGCCGATGGTGCAGGCCCGGCGCCGGGTGGCCCGGGCGCTGCGCACGCTCAAGGACACCGTGGAGGAAGGGCCGCTGATCGACGGCCTGGTGGACGTCGGCCGCTGGCTGGAGGAGTTCCACCCGCGCTCGCTGGTCGAACTGGACTACGGCGGCCTGGTGCACACCCTGCCGGCCGGGGACCTCGAGGACGACCACTCCGCGGCCGACGTGGCGGCCGGCATCGAGGCGCTGCGCCTAGGCGACGGGGCCGCGGCCGGGGCGGCGTACGGGCGGCTGGTGGAGCGGTGGCGGACGGTACGGGACCGGCGTTCGGCGAACTGAGTGCCGGTCTGAGCGTGGATGCCCACTGATCCGTACTGACTGATGGGGCGTCTGATGGTGTTTACAGCCGGATGACACCTGCGTGACGTGTGTGCGGTGAGTGATGTACGTCACGGCCCAGAAGGCATGAAACAACGTACGTTGACGGCACTTCAGTGAACGCACTGGACGTTGGATCTCGATCCGGGCTTTTGCGTCAAGGGTGACGGATAGCACTTACACGGCTCTTGCGCCTCTTGCCACTCCTCGTGCCAAAATAGGACAAGGAGTCCGGGGAGGTCTCCATCCGTCCAAGTGTGGTGCACTGTGGGCGGATTCTCAGCATTACGTGCTTTGGGGGGTCTGGTGACTCCTGATCGTCCTGTGACTGATCGTCACAGAGGCGTGACTGTCCGCTATGGCATGGTCCATCGGCTTCCGCGGCTGATGCCTACCTGGGAGGGCAATTCCATCGGTTTGGCCGACGCGGCTGGACAGATGGTGTAGTTGTAGTGCCGAGGACAAGCCGTTCGTCCTATAACCGACTCGACTCGCGTCCGCCATTTCGGGCAACGCGGGTCAAGGTGCAGAATTTAGAGGAAAGAACCGAGAAGGTTCGGTTCTCCCGAGGAGGCCGCTCATGACCGCTCGCACCCCTGATGCCGAGCCGCTGCTGACCCCGGCTGAGGTCGCCACGATGTTCCGCGTCGACCCCAAGACGGTCACGCGGTGGGCGAAGGCCGGCAAGCTCACGTCGATCCGCACGCTCGGCGGACACCGCCGCTACCGCGAGGCTGAGGTGCGCGCCCTGCTGGCGGGCATTCCGCAGCAGCGCAGCGAGGCCTGACCCAACTGAATAGCGGGCAAACCGACCGGTCCCCCAACTGGCCGAGGTGCCCCAACCCTAGCTCCGAGCGACGCAGGACCTGCCCCAACAGGACCTACGCCCAGGCCGACAAGAGACTTCTCAGGCAAGCGATACAGGGTGCGTCGTAGATCGCGCTGGACTCCGCCGGGTCCAGCGCGATCTTTTTTGTGCGTCCATGGGGTCCTGTGGGGCCTTCGGCCACCGTAACCAGCGGCTCTGTGAGCAGCCTTGTCGGACTCTGGGGATCGCTGTCGGATCTGCTGTGCGGGCGTCCGGAGGGGATCCGGTGCGGCTCCGGGGCGGGTCCTCGGGGTGGTGCAATTGCACATATTAAATTGACCAGTTGTAGGAAGGGGGTAAGTGCCACCGTTTCGGAAACTCATGCGGTGACACCCGTCACATACCGCACGGGTTGTTTGTACTGTCCCGGGTGCGATAGAGGAGCGGCCTGCTCCATCGGCCCTTGGGGGAACGGCCGTTGGGGCACCGTCACGCGCCGACGGGGCCCTGGTCCTCCACGGCGTCCTCGGGAGCCTCGGCGGTGTGCGGGGCGGAGTCCATGGCCAGCCGCAGCAGCTGATGGCAGACCGCGCAGTGGCGGGTCAGATGCCGGTACGACGAGGCGGCCGCCAGGTGGGCCCTCAGCAGCGCCCGCGTCTCGTGCCGCACCGAAGCCGCCATACGCCACCTCCAGAGGGGGGTCGAGGGGAAGCGGGCCCTGTCTTCTGGGTACCGAGCGAATGTGACGCCGTCAATGGCACGGGCTCGTTCCCGGCCGCCGAACACGGAAGAGGCCCGCTTCCCCTGACCGGGTGGCGAGGGAGGTCGTCGTCGGGCGGTAACGCCTGAGGCCCGCTTCCCTCGGAAGGGAAACGGGCCTCGGTGTTGTGCGGTCCTGACGGGATTTGAACCCGCGGCCTCCACCTTGACAGGGTGGCGAGCACTCCAAACTGCTCCACAGGACCAGGTTTCGCGGCACTTTGTCTTGCGTTGTGCTGCGAGAAGGACTGTACAGGAGGGTGCGGGCCCCGGTCGAACTCACTTAGCGTGCCCGGTCGGTTACGGTGCGGCCGTGTCGATCGCCTTCACGATCCGCTTGTCGGAGATCGGGTACGCGGTCCCCAGCGCATGCGCGAAGTAGCTGACCCGCAGTTCCTCCAGCATCCAGCGGATGTCCAGGACCTGCTGCGGCACCGGCCGGCCCTGAGGGAGCTGCTCCAGGAGCCAGGCGTACTCGTCCTGCATCTCGTGGACCTTCTCCATGCGGGTGGTGTCCCGCTGGACGTTGGTCGGCATCTGCTGGAGGCGGCGGTCGGCGGCGACCAGGTAGCGCATGAGGTCGGGGAGGCGTCGTATACCGGCCCAGGTCACGAAACCGGGCTTCACCAGGGCGTCCAGCTGCTTGCGGACGTCGGTCAGGTTCGCAAGGAGCGCGGGGCTCCGTACACCCTTCAGACGGCGCTCACAGGCCTGCCAGGCGGCCAGCACCTGCTGCACCTGCCCGACCGTCCGGACCGTCGTGTCGACGATCTCGGCGCGCACCTTGTCGTACAGCTTCCGGTACGACTCCTCGTCCCACACCGGTCCCCCGAAGTCGGCGATCAGCTTGTCCGCCGCCGCCATCGCGCAGTCGTCGAACAGGGCCTGGATGGTGCCGTGGGGGTTCGCCGACAGCGCGAGCTTCTGGGCGTTCGTCAGCTTCTCCGAGGCGAACTTCGCCGGGTTCACCGGGATGTTGCGGAGGACGAGCCGCCGCGTGCCCTTCCACATCGCCTCGGCCTGCTCCTCCTCGGTGTCGAAGAGGCGGACGGAGACCGTGTCGCCGTCGTCGACGAGGGCCGGGTAGGCCTTCACCGGCTGGCCTGCCCGACGCGTCTCGAAGACGCGCGTGAGCGTGCCGATCGTCCAGTCCGTGAGGCCCTTGCGCTCCAGGGACTCGCCGCCCTGGCGCTCCGCGGTGGCCGCGGCGGCCTGGGAGAGGGCCTGGCGCGCCTTCGGCTTCAGGCGGAGCTTCAGCGACTCCAGGTCCTTGTCCTCGGCCAGCTTCCGGCGCCGTTCGTCGACGATCCGGAACGTGATCTTGAGGTGGTCGGGGACCCGCGCCCAGTCGAAGTCCTCGGCCTCGAAGGGCACGCCGACCATGCGCCTGAGCTCGCGCACCATGGTCGTGGTGAGGGGCTCCTGGAGGGGGACCGCGGTGTCCAGGAAGCGCTTCGCGAAGTTCGGCGCCGGCACGTAGTTGCGGCGGACGGGCTTCGGGAGGGTGCGGATCAGCTCCGTGACCACCTCTTCCCTGAGGCCCGGGATCTGCCAGTCGAAGCCCTCGTCCCTGACCTGGTTGAGGACCTGGAGCGGGATGTGGACGGTCACACCGTCCGCGTCCGCACCCGGCTCGAACTGGTACGTCACCCGGAACTTCAGCTGCCCCTGCCGCCAGGAGTCCGGGTAGTCGGCCTTGGTGACCGCCTCCGCCGACTCCCGGATCAGCATCTCCCGCTCGAAGTCCAGGAACTCCGGCTGCTCGTGCCGCTTGTGCTTCCACCAGGAGTCGAAGTGGGCGCCGGAGACGACGTGTTCGGGCACCCGCTGGTCGTAGAAGTCGAAGAGCGTGTCGTCGTCGACGACGATGTCCCGGCGCCGCGCCCGGTGCTCCAGCTCCTCGACCTCGCTCAGCAGCCTGCGGTTGTCGGCGAAGAACTTGTGGTGGGTCCGCCAGTCGCCCTCGACCAGTGCGTTGCGAATGAAAAGCTCGCGGCTGGCCTCCGGGTCGATCCGGCCATAGTTCACCTTCCGGTCGGCGACGATCGGTACGCCGTAGAGCGTGACCTTCTCCAGGGCCATCACGGCCGCCTGGTCCTTCTCCCAGTGCGGTTCGCTGTACGTCCGCTTGAGGAGGTGCTCGGCGAGCGGCTCGACCCACTCCGGCTCGATCTTCGCGTTGACCCGGGCCCAGAGCCGCGAGGTCTCCACCAGCTCCGCCGACATCACGAACCGGGGAGTCTTCTTGAACAGCGCGGAGCCCGGGAAGAGCGCGAACTTGGCGTTCCGCGCGCCCAGGTACTCGTTCTTCGCGCCGTCCTTCACGTCCTTCATGCCGATGTGGGAGAGGAGGCCGGCGAGCAGCGAGACGTGCACGCGGTCGCCGGGGGCGTCGTCCTCGCTGAGGTGGATGCCCATCTGCTTGGCGACCGTGCGCAGCTGCGTGTAGATGTCCTGCCACTCCCGGATGCGCAGGAAGTTCAGGAACTCCTGCTTGCACATCCGCCGGAAGGAACTGGAGCCGCGCTCCTTCTGCTGCTCCCTGATGTACCTCCACAGGTTGAGGAAGGCCAGGAAGTCGCTGGTCTCGTCGCGGAAGCGGGCGTGCTGCTGGTCGGCCTGGGTCTGCTTCTCGGCCGGGCGTTCGCGCGGGTCCTGGATGGAGAGCGCGGCGGCGATGACCATGACCTCGCGGACACAGCCGTTCTTGTCGGCCTCCAGGACCATGCGGGCGAGCCGCGGGTCGACGGGCAGCTGGGCGAGCTTGCGGCCGGTGTCGGTGAGCCGCTTGCGCGGGTCCTTCTCGGCCGGGTCGATCGCGCCCAGCTCCTGGAGCAGCTGCACGCCGTCCCGGATGTTGCGGTGGTCCGGCGGGTCGATGAAGGGGAACCTCTCGATGTCGCCGAGGCCGGCCGCGGTCATCTGGAGGATGACGGAGGCGAGGTTGGTCCGGAGGATCTCGGGGTCCGTGAACTCCGGGCGGGCGAGGAAGTCGTCCTCGTCGTACAGCCGGATGCAGATGCCGTCGGAGGTACGGCCGCAGCGGCCCTTGCGCTGGTTGGCGCTGGCCTGCGAGACCGCCTCGATGGGCAGCCGCTGCACCTTGGTGCGGTGGCTGTAGCGGGAGATACGCGCGAAGCCGGGGTCGATGACGTACTTGATGCCGGGCACGGTCAGCGAGGTCTCGGCGACGTTGGTCGCCAGAACGATCCTGCGGCCGGTGTGCGGCTGGAAGACCCGGTGCTGCTCGGCGTGCGAGAGGCGCGCGTAGAGCGGCAGGACCTCCGTACTCTGCCCACCAGCGCCTCCGGCGCGGGGATAGTTCTTCCTGGTGAGCGCGTCGGCCGTGTCCCGGATCTCCCGCTCGCCGGAGAGGAAGACGAGGATGTCCCCCGGTCCCTCGGCCTGGAGTTCCTCCACGGCGTCGCAGATGGCCGTGATCTGGTCCCGGTCGGCGTCGTCCGAGTCCTCCTCCAGGAGCGGCCGGTAGCGGACCTCCACGGGGTACGTCCGGCCGCTCACCTCCACGATCGGGGCGTCGCCGAAGTGCCGGGAGAACCGCTCGGGGTCGATGGTCGCCGAGGTGATGACGACCTTGAGGTCGGGGCGGCGCGGCAGCAGCTGGGCCAGGTATCCCATCAGGAAGTCGATGTTGAGGGACCGCTCGTGGGCCTCGTCGATGATGATCGTGTCGTAGGCGCGCAGCTCGCGGTCGGTCTGGATCTCGGCGAGCAGGATGCCGTCCGTCATCAGCTTGATGAAGGTGGCGTCGGGGTTCACCTGGTCGGTGAAGCGGACCTTCCAGCCGACGGACTCCCCGAGCGGCGTCCGCAGCTCCTCCGCCACCCGCTCGGCGACGGTACGGGCGGCGATCCGGCGGGGCTGGGTGTGCCCGATCATGCCGCGCACGCCGCGCCCGAGTTCCAGACAGATCTTGGGGATCTGGGTGGTCTTCCCAGAGCCGGTCTCGCCGGCCACGATCACGACCTGGTGGTCGCGTATCGCCTCGGCGATCTCGTCCTTCTTCTGGCTGACGGGCAGCTGCTCGGGGTACGACACGGCGGGCACGACGGAGCGGCGGCCGGCCATCCGTTCCTCGGCCCTGGCCACCTCTGCCTCGATCTCGGCGAGGACGGCGGCCCGGGCCTCCGGTTTACGGATCTTGCGCGCACCTTCCAGCCTGCGCCCGAGCCGGTGCGCGTCGCGCAGTGAGAGCTCGGTCAGGCGAGGGGCGAGGGGGCCGAGGGCGGGGGCGGGGTGCGTAGACATACGCGGTCCAGGATCTCACCTCGGGGAAATTCATGGCGAACGCTTTTGCCTCCGGCGGTTCGGCCGGGTTGTGAGGGGTGCGGGTCGTGGTTCGGGTGGGTGGGGGCTGGTCGCGCAGTTCCCCGCGCCCCTGACAGGGCGCTGCCCAGCCGCCCCTTTCACAGCCACCCCAGCTGCGGGCAGGCGTGCCGCCCCTACGGGGTCCGCTGGGCCGGGGTCGTAGGGGTGGGGGCGGGTGGGGTGGAGGTGGCTGCCGCGATGGACTTCGCCGTGTTGGATACGGCCTTGATCCCGAGGTATGCCGTGGTCATGCTGCTCACCGCCGTGAAGGCGGCGGTGAGGACGCCGATGATCACCGACTCGTTGCCGTTGAGCCGCCAGACGCCGAAGACCGCGACCCCGGCGATCGCGAGGTTGCTGACGACGACGGCGAGAAGGCCGTAGCGCGCACGGTCCTTCTCCAGCTGTATGTCCTGATCCCGGTTCATCTTCCCCACCCTGGTGATGTGTCGACCCGCCAGAAACTAGCGGCGGCGGGTCGCGCCGCCAAGGAGATTCAGGACGTGGCGGGGAAGACGTCGTAGTCGCCCAGCAGGTCTGCGTACACGTCCACCGGGCCGGAACCGGCGTTGTAGAGGTCGATCTCGCCGTCGGTGCCGACCTTGACCAGTGCGCGGTTGGCCGTGGTGTGTCCCTTGGTGAAGTTCAGGGAGTAGACGCCGGGCCGCGGGGTGCCGTCGGGGTAGGCGACGAGGTAGCCGCTGCCGGACGGGGCGGGCACCGTGAGGTTCAGGTCGGCGGCGGTGACTCCGGTCGCCGGGACGCCGTGGGCGCCGGTGACCTTGAGCTTGAGGGTGGCGTGGGCGGCGAGCCTGGCGACCTTGCCGGTGCCGGTTCCGGTGCGGGTGTTGAGGACGCGGGCGGGGGTGACCGGCAGGAACTCCGAGCCGCCCGTGGCGGTGCCGTACCAGCCGGCGAGGTCCGCGACGAGCTGCGCCGAACCCTTGCCGGCGTTGTGCAGCACCACCTTGCCGTCCTTCAGGGGGAGCGTGATCTGGGCGGAGGCGGTCTGTCCGGTGGTCCAGTACGGGCCGGTCAGGCTGGAGCCGGTGGTGCCGTGCGTGGAGAGGACCAGATTGCCGGAGGACTTGGTGCCGGTCGCGGTGGTGTTGAGGACCACCGCCGTCGCCCCGGCCGGGACACCGTGGGTGCCGCCGACCGACAGCGTGATCGAGTGGCCGCCGGCGACCGGGCCGGTGCTGCCGCCGGTACCGGTGCGGGTGTCGAGCAGGCGGACCGGAGCGACCGGGTGGTAGGTGTCGGCGTACTGGGCGTGCGACTGGAGGCCGACGGTGGCGACATTGACCGTGACCGCGCCGGAGCTGCCGTTGTAGAGGTCGACCGAACCGGTCGGGGTGACCTTGACCGTCGCCTGGTCGAGCGCCGTCCGGCCGGGCTCGAAGCCGATGGTGGAGGTGCCGGGGCGGGTGGTGCCGGCGGTGTAGAGGGTGAGTGAGCCGCTCGCCTTGGCGGCGCTGGTGACGAGCTGCAGCTGGGCGGCGTCGACGCCGCCGGAGTCCGCGTGCAGGGTGGCGGCCGAGAGCTTCAGGATGCCGTGGGCGGCGATCGTCTTCTCGGTGTCGTGCTGCGGGATCGTCGCCACGTAGGTGTCCGCGGCGTGGAAGGTGGTCGTGGCGGTGGTGGTGCGGCCCAGGCGGTCCGTCTGCGTCAGCGTGGCGGTGTAGGTGCCGGGGGCCGGGTACTGGTGCAGTGCCTGTCCGACCCCGTCGCCCAGCGCCTCCTGGCTGCCGTCCCCGTAGGCCAGGACCCGGCTGAGGACCTCCCACGAGTCGGCCGGTTCCGCGGCGGTGAACTGCGCGGCACCCGCGTTGACCGTGCCGTCGTTCGCGGTGTCGGCGGCCGCGGACAGTGTCGCCGTCGGCGGTGTGGCCGTGCCCGCCGTCGTCCAGGTGGTTCCGGACGTGCTCGTTCCGTCGCTGTCGGTGACCGTGATGCGGGTGAGGTACCGGCCCGGCGTGGTGTAAGTGTGGGTGATCGGGGTGCCCTGCGCTCCGGTGGCCGGGTCGCTGCCGTCCCCGAAGTCGACGGAGTACGTGAGCGCCTTGGCCCAGTTGCTGACGGCGTCCGTCTTCACCGAGGTCTCGAACGGCGCGACGCCGCTCGATGGGTAGGCGTCGGCGGGAATCGTGATGACGTCCGCCCGCTCCAGGGCGCCCCGGTCGGGCGCCGGTGCGCCGGTGCCGGTGTTGCCGACGATCGGATCGTCGGCCCGCGGGTGACCCCCGAAGTCGGTGCCGAGTTCGCCGGGTGCGGCGGCGTCGGCGGAGTCGACGAGGGGAGAGCGCTCGGGCGGCTGGCTCCCGAGAACGACCACGAGCCCGTCGATGTCGTGGGTGGCCTGTCCGGTCCCGGCCCGGAACGCCGCGCTGGTGGCGTAGGCGGTGCCGCCCCAGGAGTACTCGGTGCGCGCCGGGGCGGACGGGCCCGCGTCGTTCGCCGCCACGTTGTAGTCGGCGGTGACCTCGGCCGTGGAGTCGGCCGACACCGCGTAGAGCGGAGCGGTCGGCGCCGGGCAGGTGCTGCCCTGCGCCGACCCGGGGGTGATGACGACGTTGTTCTCCACCACCCCGGAGCTTGCGCCGTCCAGCGAGATTCCGCCGGCACACGCCGCCAGGATCGTGTTGCTCGTCACGTCCGCGTCGGACGTTCCGGTGACCACGACGGCGCCCTCCCGCATCGTGGTGATCTCGTTGGTCGTCACGGTGACCCGCGCCGCTCCGGGTTCCGTCCGCACGCCGTACCCGTACGAGGGGCCCAGCCAGCTCCGTGACACGGTGACGTCCGACGACATGCCGTCCACGCTGACCGCGCTCCCCGTGGCCGGGGCCGCGAGGGCCGGGCGGTTGATCGCCAGCCGGTCGAGGGTCACGTGCGTGGATCCGGTGACCGCCACACCGTTTCCGCCGTCGTCGGTGAAGGCCAGCGATTCCACGTGCACGTCGTGCACCGCGTCCAGCGTCAGCGCGGGTGCGGAGCCGGGCCACCCGAACACCGCCCGCGAACCGGCCGTACCGGGTTGTGCCCCCGTGAACGTGATCGGCGCGTCACTCGTCCCCGACCGGGTCAGGGTCACCGATCCCGAGTACGGATCGCCGGTCGGCGACAGGATCCGGACCGTGTCCCCCGGCTCCACCACGTCCGCTGCGGCCTGCACGGTGCAGAAGGGCAGGCTCGGTGTCCCCGTCCCGCTGTCGTTGCAGGCCACGTCGTGGTTCACGTACAGCGTCCCGTCGGTCCCCGGGTCGGCCATCGCGGACCCGCCGCCCAGGCCGCTCATCACCCCCGCCACGACGATCAGGGCGAGGGGCAGGCCGACGGTGGGGCGGGATCTGTGCACGGGGTCTCCCGGGAGCGTTCGCGGTGCGGTCACGAGAACGCCGGATGGGGGTGAACGGCCTTGGGGGCAGGTGTGCTTGGGGCCCGGGCCGGTTCAGCTCAGCGTTGGCATGCAGCTGTCATGATCGCAGCCTGATTCCCAAGGAATGCCATGATCCGGCCTCGCCTTGCTCAAAACGGAGCCGGTCGGCAGGCAAAGCAGAACTGCTGGCGCGGATGGCATAGCGCGGGTGGCATGAGGTGGTACGAGAACAGCCCCTCCGGAATCCCGGAGGGGCTGTTTGTTGTGGCTGGGGCCGGGGTCGAACCGGCGACCTATCGCTTTTCAGGCGATCGCTCGTACCAACTGAGCTACCCAGCCACGAGGTTTCACGTGAAACCTCAGCGGTCCTGACGGGATTTGAACCCGCGGCCTCCACCTTGACAGGGTGGCGAGCACTCCAAACTGCTCCACAGGACCAAGCTGTGTGTGCAACAGTGTTGCACACGATCTTGCGTGCCCCCAACGGGATTCGAACCCGTGCTACCGCCTTGAAAGGGCGGCGTCCTAGGCCGCTAGACGATGAGGGCTATCGGCCCGCCTGCGCGCTTCGTCAGCGCGTCGGGGACGTGAGAAGCATATGGGATCGCGGGGAGTATCGCCAAAACGGTTTACGACCCCGAGGGCGACGGGGTTCCAGGGGTGCCTCCTGAGGGTGACGGGCTCTCCGAGGGGGAGGGGTGGCCCCCGGCCGGCCCGCGGTGGAGCCGCTGATCGATTACGTCTCGGGGAGGTGGCGGCTGACCTCGGCCGTCGTCTCGCCCAGACCGCCCAGTCTGATCTCGTCCCAGGCCTGGAGCCGCCGGCTGTCCCGGTCGAAGTAGAGGATCGAGGCCTCGATCGGGTCCGGGTACCTGCCCTCGACCGCCCGGAGCCCGCTGCCGCCCGTGGAACCCTCCACGCGCAGCCGGGTGCCGTGCGCGAGGATCTCCGTCTGTTCGTGGTGGAGGTGGCCCGCCAGGACCAGGGGCACCTCGCCGTCCGTCATCCGGGCCGCCGTCGGCTCGTGGACGATCGCGACGTCCACCGGGGTGTCGGCCGCCCGCTGTTCCCGCAGGGCCGTGGCCAGGCGGTCCCCGGCCAGCTCCTCGGCCGCGTCACCGCCGGGGGCGGTCGAGCGGTCCGGGGTGAACTGGGGGTCGCCGATCCCGGCGAAGCGCAGCCCGGCGATCGTCTCGGCGCGGCCGTCGTCCAGGACGTGCACGTTCTTCATGCGGGAGAGGTAGCGCTGGGTGGTGCGGGAGTCGTGGTTGCCCCGGACCCAGACGTACGGCACGCCCAGGTCGGCGATGGGGTCCAGGAAGCCGTTCTCGGCCGCCGTGCCGTGGTCCATGGTGTCGCCGGAGTCCACGATCACGTTCACCTTGTACTGCTCCACCAGCGAGGCGATGATCTTCCAGCTCGCCGGGTTCAGGTGGATGTCGGAGACGTGCAGGACGCGGAGGGTGGCGGGGTCCGGGGAGTAGGCGGGGAGCGTGGACGTCACGTCGTACAGCTTCGTCACGTTCGTCACCAGGCGGGCCAGTTCCTTCTGGTAGACGTCGAACTCGGTGACGATGCTGCGCGCGTTGCCGACCAGCGCCGGGGCGGAGGAGAGCAGGCCGGAGAACCTGGGTTCCAGGACCGACTCGGGGTTCCAGGTGGCGTACGCGGTCGCGCCCGAGGAGACGAGCAGGGCGAGGGCGAGGCCCCCGGAGGCCAGGGCGCGGCGCGGGCGGCGGTAGACCGCGAGGCCGAGGGCGGTGGCACCGGCGACGACGGCCACGCAGGAGCGTACGGCCAGGTCGAGGGTGCCGTGCTCGACGTCGTGGGCGACCTCGTCCTGGAGTCCGGAGAGGCGCTCGGGGTGGTCGACCAGGGCCTGGGAGCGGACCGGGTCGAGCTGGTCGACGTTGACGTCGAGGCGGACGGGGCCGGCGTGGGTGTCCAGGTACAGGGCGCCCAGCGGTGAGACGTTGATCTTCGTGCCGCCGCTGAGGGACGGGCGCAGTGTCATCGTCGTGTCCATCGGGCCGACCTGGGTGCGGACGTTCCCGACGATCAGCAGGCCGAGCCAGGCGCCGACGAGCACGACGGCGGCCAGCCCGAGGGCGCGGCTCCAGGCGGGCGGCTCGTGTGCCTCGGGGGCGAGTTCCAGGACGGGCGGGCGGGCTCGGGTTCGGGTGCGGACGCGGGCCATTGGTGCCGTATGCCCAGGATTGCCAGCTCATATGCGGGCTTGGGGCGCCGGCGGGTCAGCCCCAGCCCAGTTCGTGGAGGCGGGCGTCCCCGATGCCGAAATGGTGTGCCACCTCGTGGACGACGGTCACGGCGACCTCGTGGACCACGTCCTCCGGTGTCTCGCAATACCGCAGGGTCGGTCCCATGTAGATCGTGATGCGGTCGGGGAGGACCCCGGCGTACCACTCCCCGCGCTCGGTGAGCGGCGTGCCCTCGTAGAGGCCCAGCAGCTCCGGGTCGTCGGCGGACGGCTCGTCCTCCACGAACACGGCCACGTTGTCCATGACCCGCGTCAGCTCCGGCGGGATCCGGTCCAGGGCCTCGCTCACCAGTTCTTCGAACCCGTCGCGGGTCATCTCCAGCACAGGGCCATTGTCGGGGACGAACGCGTGGAACGGGGGCTCCGGCCCCTATTGCACGCCTGTGACAGCGCACGCACAGCTCCGTCATTCCCCGTGGGAAGACTTCAGACATCGCGAAGGGGCGGCACGGTCTGCCCCTGATCCTGGTCATTCACCCTGGGGGGACCCGATGTCCGCACGTTACCGTCGTCGCACCGCAGCCGCCGCCACCGGTGTCGCCGCGCTGCTGGCCGTGGCCGGTGTGGCCGGTGTGTCCGCCGCCGCGACGGCCGCTCCCGTCGCCAGGGCCGTGACCGTGCCCCGGGGGCTGACCGTCAGCGACGGCACCCGGCACGTTCTCGTCGGCGGCAGGTCGATCGACTTCGGTACCGTCGCCCGCGACCTGGCCTGGAACCCGAGCGGCAGCAAGGCCGCCTTCGTCGACGGCCACGGCAACCTCGTCGTCTCCGACCCCGACGGCAGCCACCGGGTCACCGTCGCCGCCAACCCGGGCAACCAGACCTGGTCCCACCCGACCTGGCAGGTCGCCGCGGCCGACCGGACGAACGGCATCCCCGCGAAGAACAACATCATCTTCGCCGCCAAGATCCACGGCAGCACCGTGCTGGAGCGCGTCAAGGCCACCGGCAACCACGCCAAGCCGGCCAGGATCAGCCTGAACAGCGACGACCCGGAGGCGGGCGCCCTCCCGCAGACGAACAACGCCTGGCCGAACGCCGGGGGTCCCTACGGCACGGCCGTCTACGACAACACCCACACCGGCGAGGTCTACATCCGGGACGACTACCTGCGTCAGCAGGGCGGTGCGCTGGCCAAGGGCTCCGAGCCGGCGCTCGCCCCCGACGCGGAGGAGGTCGTCTTCGTCCGCTCGGTCGGCGGCCACGACCACCTCTTCGTCGACGACCTGACCGCCGGCACCAACGCGGTCAAGGACATCACCCCGCACGCCACCACCGACTACACCGAGCCCACCTGGTCGCCCAACGGCAAGACCATCGCCTTCCGGACCCCGAACGGCATCTACACCGTCACCAGGACCGCCCACGGGTTCGGCAAGCCGGTCAAGGCCTCCGCGCACAAGGGACTGCCCGCCTACCGCGGCTGACCGCTGCCGCCCGAGCGGCCGTCGGAGCGGGCGAGTTCGGCCCGTAGCGCCGCCAGGTGCTCGTCGGCCGTGTCGTGGGGCAGGAACTCGACCACGTCGAGGAAACGGAACAGCACCTGGGACCTGGTGACGGCGAACTCGTAGTCGCCGAACCCCACCACGGCACCCAGCTCCCCTCGCACCGCACCCCGGACGACATGCGCGGTCATGTCGTCCGGGGTTTCCGCGCTGGTGCCCCGCCGGGCGTTGGGGCGGGCCAGGTACGGACAGACCATCGAGGCGTAGAGCATGCACGCGCGGTGCCCGGGAGCCTCCAGGGTCGGCGCCAGGTTGCGGTACGGCCGCCCGGCGGCCAGCGCGTCGCCGATCGCGGAGCTCTCCGCGGCGCCGACCACCCGCCACACCGGGCCCCTGGGCATCAGCGTGTTGCAGACGGAACACAGCCTGTTGCGGGCGCACTCCGCGCTGCGCTCGTAGTCGGTGAGTGCGAACCGGGGGGCGTCGCCCTCCCACGGCGTGATGGCGGGCACGGGGTAGCCACGGCTGTCACGAGGCCTGGCCTCGACGCTCGCCGGCATGGGAACGGAGTCGAATCGCACACCCCATGGTGAACCACCCGCCCACACCCCCGCGACGGTCGGTGGCGGGGAGGCGTGTCCTCTTGTGGGCGGCGGGAGTTGGGCAGGTTGACTTCTTTCTCCGCCCCCGGAGGTGGCCGCCGTGCGCCCCTTGAACGTACCCGTCCGTCTGGCCGTCACGGTGATGGCGGTCGCGGCCGCCGCCGGCTGTGTGAGCGTGGGCGACGACGCGGGGAAGGCCAAGCCGTCGCACTCCGCGGGGCACCGGGACGGTGAGGTGGCCGACGGCGGGTCCGGGGTGTCCGGCGAGGGCGGTGCGGGGTACGGCGGCGCGGTGGCCGACGGGAAGCGCGGGCACGGGGAGAAGGCGAAGCCGGGGGAGTCGGCGTCGGCGTCCGCGAAACCGACGAAGGGGGCGAGCGCGGGGCCGGCCGTGCCGGTGCAGCCGGGGAAGAGCGTGGCGCCGGGGGTGCCGGCCGGGCCGACGGCGGCCCCGACGACGCCCGCGCCCCCGGCGGCCTCCCCCACCCCGCCGCCCGCTTCGCCCACCCCACCGCCCCCGGCGACGGACCCCCCGTCGGCCGAGCCGTCCTCGTCGGCACACGAGGACACGGGGACCCAGCTGGTGCAACGGGAACCGGCACCAGAGGCGGGGACGCCGGCGTAGCGGGTGCGGGGCGTGTGCCGGGTGCGGCATCGTCGTGGTTGCTTGCGCAGTTCCCCGCGCCCCTTTGGGGCGCGTTCCAATGGGCCGGGGCGCTGTGAGTCGGCCTTCTCCGGCGTGGGGAAGAAGAGGGGTGGGGTCCGGTGTTGGGGAGTGCGTAGGGCAGCGCGTCCGGTCTGTGTGGTCTGTGTGCCGACGGATTGGCGTGATCGTCGTCAGGGTTGTGGCAAACCTGCTGTGAGCTACGTGACTAGGGCTCGGTTTGCCTTCGGGGGTGTTGGGTGCGTATGGTGGTAGATCGTTTGATCCCATTTGCCCGGCGCCACTGCAGAGCGCGCCGTGTGGCGCGTACTCTCCCTTGCCGTGGCGGACCGCATTGAGGCGGTCGTGAGCGAATCACGGAGTTGACGGGCGCGTGCCGAAGAGACTCCGGAAGGTTTCGCATTCGCATGTCCGTGTCCAGTAATGACCAGATCGTTGTGCCCGAGAACATCCAGGACGACGAACTGGTGACCCAGGTCTCCGAGGAGACCGCTGACACCACCCCCCAGATCACCTTTGCCGACCTCGGTCTCCCCGAGGGCGTCGTGCGCAAGCTCGCGCAGAACGGCGTGACCACCCCCTTCCCGATCCAGGCCGCGACCATCCCGGACGCCCTGGCCGGCAAGGACATCCTCGGCCGGGGCCGCACCGGCTCCGGCAAGACCCTCTCCTTCGGTCTGCCCACCCTGGCCACGCTGGCCGGCGGCCGCACCGAGAAGAAGCGGCCGCGTGCCGTCATCCTCACCCCGACCCGCGAGCTGGCGATGCAGGTCGCCGACGCGCTCCAGCCCTACGGCGACGTCGTCGGGCTGAAGATGAAGGTCGTCTGCGGCGGTACCTCCATGGGCAACCAGATCTACGCCCTGGAGCGCGGTGTCGACATCCTCGTCGCCACCCCGGGCCGCCTGCGCGACATCATCAACCGCGGCGCCTGCTCCCTCGAGGACGTGCAGATCGCCGTCCTCGACGAGGCCGACCAGATGTCCGACCTGGGCTTCCTGCCCGAGGTCACCGAGCTGCTCGACCAGGTCCCGGCCGGCGGCCAGCGCATGCTCTTCTCCGCCACCATGGAGAACGAGATCTCCACGCTGGTCAAGCGCTACCTGGTCGACCCGGTCTCGCACGAGGTCGACGCCGCCCAGGGCGCGGTCACGACCATGTCCCACCACATCCTCATCGTGAAGCCCAAGGACAAGGCGCCGGTCACCGCCGCCATCGCCTCCCGCAAGGGCCGCACGATCATCTTCGTCCGCACCCAGCTGGGCGCCGACCGCGTCGCCGAGCAGCTGCGCGACTCCGGCGTGAAGGCCGACGCGCTGCACGGCGGCATGACCCAGGGCGCCCGGACCCGGACCCTCGCCGACTTCAAGGACGGGTACGTCAACGTCCTGGTCGCCACCGACGTCGCCGCCCGCGGCATCCACGTCGACGGCATCGACCTGGTCCTGAACGTCGACCCGGCCGGCGACCACAAGGACTACCTGCACCGCGCCGGCCGTACCGCTCGCGCGGGCCGCACCGGCACGGTCGTCTCGCTCTCCCTGCCGCACCAGCGCCGGCAGATCTTCCGGCTGATGGAGGACGCGGGCGTCGACGCCGGGCGTCACATCATCAACTCCGGTACAGCCTTCGAGCCCGAGGTCGCCGACATCACCGGCGCGCGTTCGATGACCGAGGTCCAGTCCGAGTCCGCGGCCAACGCGGCGCAGCAGGCCGAGCGCGAGGTCACCCAGCTCACCAAGGAGCTGGAGCGGGCCCAGCGCCGGGCCGCCGAGCTGCGCGAGGAGGCCGACCGCCTGGTCGCCCGAGTCGCCCGCGAGCGCGGCGAGGACCCGGAGGCGGCGGTGGCCGAGGCCGCCGCCGTGGCCGAGGCCGAGGCCGAGACGGCGGATCAGCCGGCCGCCGAGGCGCCGGCCCGTCAGGAGTCCACCTCGTACGAGCGTCCGCGTCAGCAGCGTGACGAGCGGGGCAACTACGAGCGCCGTGACCGCCGTGACGACCGTCCGTCGGGCGGCTTCCGCCGTGACGACCGTCGTGACGGTGGCGACCGTGGCGGCTTCCGTCGCGACGACCGTCCGTCGGGCGGTTTCCGCCGTGACGACCGCCGCGACGACCGTCGTGACGGTGGCGACCGTGGCGGCTTCCGCCGTGACGACCGTCCGTCGGGCGGTTTCCGCCGCGACGACCGCCGTGACGACCGCGGTGACCGTTCCTTCGACCGTCGTGACGAGCGCCGTGACGACCGCGGCGGCTTCCGCCGTGACGAGCAGCGTCGGCCGTTCGACCGGGACCGTGACGACCGTGGCGGCCGCTCCTTCGAGCGCCGTGACGACCGCGGCGGCTTCCGCCGCGACGACCGTCCGTCCGGCCACCGGGGCAGCGACCGCCCGTTCAACCGCGACCGCCGCGACGACCGCCCGGGTTTCCGCAGCGGTGGCCACAGCGGTCACGACCGCCCGTTCGGCCGTCGTGACGACCACCGCGGCTCCTCCTCCGGCCCCTCCGGCCCCTCCGGCTCCTTCGGCCGCCGGGACGACAAGCCGCGCTGGAAGCGCAACGGCTGACACCGAGTGAGGTGACGAAGGGCCCGTGCGACGACCTGTCGTACGGGCCCTTCCGCGTCCCGGACCGGGGCGGCACGGACCGGCCCCGCCAACTACCCCCTGTTCACGGTCAATTCACTGTTGATGCCTGTGCGCCGGTTGTTAACATCCTTTGACTTTTGACTTCTTGGGGGGTTCCTTGAGCCGGCATGCCCGGATCGCACTCACACTGGTCGGACTGGCCGCCCTCGGCGCCGGTTCGCTGACCACCGCGGGCACGGCCGCCGCGGACACCACTCCGACGCCGATCACGACGGGCGGCGTCTGGGGCATCGACTACGCGGGCGGCTTCCTGGCCACCGTGGAGAACGCGCCGAGCGGCGACCAGTGGGTGATCGGCCGGCAGATCTCGGCCGACGGCTCCACGGTGCTGGACAGGACGACCCGGGGATTCGCCGGCACGTTCGCGGTCGGCAGCCATGTCCAGCGGGTGTCCTGCGACCAGGGCGCGCCGGGCTGTGTGCCGCTGCGCACCTTCGGCAACTCCTACGTCGGCGACTTCCTGGACGACGGCACCGGCAAGCAGCAGGCCCAGATCTACCTGACCGAGGACACGATGGACGGCGGGCCCGATCCGGTCGTCACCGGCGGCCGTTTCGTCGACGCCACCGGCCGCTTCTACGTCTACCAGGCGTCCTCCACCGGCAAGCAGTACGTCGACGCGGTGCCCGTGTACCAGACCGAGAACGTCCGGCTGACCCGGTCCGTCACCGCCGCCTCCGTGTGGGGTTCGACCCTGTGGACGCCGGGCACCGGCAACGGCGTCGTCACCGGATACGACCTGAAGGCGAAGAAGACGGTCGCGTCCGTCTCCACCGGCGCGCCCTGCACGGTGAAGGAACTTCAGGTCGTCGGCCGCTGGATCTACTGGAACTGCGGCCCGGCGGGCGCCGCGGGCGTGTACGACCGTACGGCGAAGAAGAACATCAAGGTGCCCTCCGGCCCGGTGCTCGTCGGCGACGGCTACCTGGTCCAGCACGACCGGACCGCGGGCAAGCTGATGCTGACGGACTTCCACACCGGGACGGCGGCCGCGCCGCGCGCCGTCGCCGACCTGCCCGCCGGGCAGAGCGCCGACCAGCGGCGGCAGACCTGGTCCGTGGACAAGTTCGGCGGCGACATCGCCTACGTCGACCGGGAGAACCGGATCCGGATCGTGCCCAGCGGGGTGCCGACGCAGCCGCTGACGGGGATCGAGTCGGAGGTGGCGGACTGGGACGAGGACGCCCGGGGCGCCACCGGCAACACCGTCTGGGGCAGCGTCTGGCAGCTCAGCAAGCCCGCGAAGTGGACCTTCACCGTGAAGGACAGCCGCGGGCACGCCGACCGCACCATCAAGGGCAGCGGTACGTCGGTCGACATCGGCTGGGACGGCACGAACGACACGGGCGGCTATCCGCTCAACGGCCCGAAGACCTGGACGCTGACCGCCACCGCCGTCGAGGGCCCGGGGACGTACACGACCAGCGGGAAGTTCGGCTACACCGGCGGCACGCAGGGCTTCCACGACCAGAGCGGGTACAGCTACGGCGACCTGGCCACCCTCAGCTCCTCCGGCGGCCTCACGCTCCACTCCACCACCGGCAACGGCAAGTTCAGCGGCAACTGGGCGGCCTTCGGCTGGCCGGCGGGCACGGTCGCCGTTCCCTTCGGGGACATGACCGGTGACCGGTGCTCGGAGATGCTGGTGCGGATGCCGAACGGGGAGCTGCGCCGGTACACCGGCAAGTGCGGCGGCTCGTACAAGCCGTCCGACAAGCACGTCTCCCTCGGCACCGGCTGGAACGCGTACAACGTCCTCACCGCCCCCGGCGACCTCACCGGCGACGGCCGGACCGACCTGCTGGCCCGCAAGGCCGCC
Source organism: Streptomyces sp. NPDC047061 (assembly GCF_040643955.1). NCBI lineage: Bacteria > Bacillati > Actinomycetota > Actinomycetes > Kitasatosporales > Streptomycetaceae > Streptomyces > Streptomyces sp. NPDC047061. The sequence goes on along the minus strand of NZ_JBEYVI010000004.1, from coordinate 36,120 downwards.
ACCGGGGACGTCTACCTGTTCGCCGACGACGGCACCGGGAGGCTGAAGGCCGGGGTGAAGATCCGCACGTGGTCGTCGTACACGAGGATCGTCGGCGCCGGTGACCTGAACGGCGACGGCTTCGGGGACGTGCTGGCGGTCGACAAGTCCGGGACGCTGTGGCGCTACGACGGCACCGGGACGGGCCAGGTGAAGGAGCGGGTGCAGGTCGCCGCGCACTGGAACGCCTCGTACAACGCGGTCGTGGGCGTCGGCGACATCACCGGGGACGGGAAGAACGACCTGGTGATGCGGGACACCGCGGGCAACCTGTACCGGCAGACGGGCACGGGCAGGGGCACGTTCGCGGCGCGCGTGAAAATCGCGACGGGCTGGCAGGGCTACAAGGCGCTCTTCTAAGCCCTGTTCAGGCCTCTGCCGAGGCTCCTGTTCAGGCTACCGAGGTCTGTTTCCGGGCCGTTCCAGCCTGTTTTCGGCCAAGCTGTGACGCATGTCACGCCCCCGGTGAGGGAATCGCTGGGGGCATGACAGATGACGCGACGGTCAAGTCGCCCTCCGGCGCACTCTCCGACGAGGAGCGGCTCGCCCAGCTCGGCTACACCCAGGTCCTGGCCCGCCGTATGTCGGCCTTCTCGAACTACGCGGTCTCCTTCACGATCATCTCGGTCCTCTCCGGCTGTCTCACCCTCTACCTCTTCGGCATGATCACCGGCGGCCCGGCCGTGATCACCTGGGGCTGGGTGGCCGTGGGCCTGATGACCCTCTTCGTAGGCCTCTCGATGGCCGAGATCTGCTCCGCCTATCCGACCTCCGCCGGCCTCTACTTCTGGGCCCACCGGCTGGCCCCGCCCCGCAGCGCGGCCGCCTGGGCGTGGTTCACGGGCTGGTTCAACGTGCTCGGCCAGGTGGCGGTGACGGCGGGCATCGACTTCGGCGCCGCGTCCTTCCTCGGCGCGTACCTGAACCTCCAGTTCGACTTCACCGTCACCCCCGGCCGCACGATCCTCCTCTTCGCCGGGATCCTGGTCCTCCACGGCCTCCTCAACACCTTCGGCGTCCGCATAGTCGCCCTCCTGAACAGCGTCAGCGTGTGGTGGCACGTGGTCGGCGTCCTGGTGATCGTCGGCGCGCTGACCTTCGTCCCCGACCACCACCAGTCGGCGTCCTTCGTCTTCACCAAGTTCGTGAACGACACGGGCTGGAGCAGCGGCCCGTACGTCGTCCTCATCGGCCTCCTGATGGCCCAGTACACCTTCACGGGCTACGACGCCTCGGCGCACATGACGGAGGAGACGCACGACGCGTCCACGGCCGGCCCGAAGGGCATCGTCCGCTCGATCTGGACGTCCTGGATAGCCGGCTTCGTCCTCCTCCTCGGCTTCACGTTCGCCATCCAGTCGTACGACAAGGAGGCGGCGTCCCCGACGGGCGCACCGCCGGCCCAGATCCTCCTGGACGCGCTCGGCGCCACGACCGGCAAGCTCCTGCTCCTCGTCGCCATCGGCGCCCAGCTCTTCTGCGGGATGGCCTCGGTGACGGCCAACAGCCGCATGATCTATGCCTTCTCCCGCGACGGTGCGCTGCCCTTCTCCCGCCTCTGGCACACGGTCAGCCCCCGCACCCGCACCCCCGTGGCGGCCGTCTGGCTGGCGGCCCTCTCCGCCCTCGCCCTGGGCCTTCCGTACCTGATCAACTACACGGCCTACGCCGCCGTGACGTCGATCGCGGTGATCGGCCTGTACGTGGCCTACGTCATTCCGACACTGCTGCGGGTACGCAAGGGCGACGCGTTCGAGCGGGGCCCGTGGCACCTGGGCCGCTGGTCGATCGTGATCGGCGTGATCTCGGTGACGTGGGTGGTGGTCATCACCGTCCTCTTCATGCTCCCGCAGGTCTCCCCGGTCACCTGGAAGTCCTTCAACTACGCCCCGGTCGCCGTGCTGGCCGTCCTCGGCTTCGCCGCGATCTGGTGGCAGGCCTCGGCCCGCCACTGGTTCCTCAACCCGGCCGCGACGCCCCGCCAGGAGGACAGCCCCGAACTGGCCGACCTCTGACCCACCGGCTCCCGATGTCCCACTTCTGCCATGCGACGCGGCCACGACCCCGATACCCGATCGGCGAGACGCCTCCGTCCGGCTATGCTCGGGGAGGCAACATCGCCTGGGCCGTTAGCTCAATTGGCAGAGCAGTGGACTTTTAATCCATTGGTTGTGGGTTCGAGTCCCACACGGCCTACGGGTGGTGGGCGGGGGACATGGCCCCTGACCTGCTGTGCAGCGCCTGGTCCGACTTCGTTCGGGTCGGGCGCTGCTTCGTTTCCGGGCTCGTGCATGCGCGGATGTGCCCCCCCCGTCGCCTACGTCGACAACCCGCACACCCTGTGCGACCCGATGGGGCTCACTCCGTGCGACGAGGCCGACGTCGCACGGGGTGGCCGTGTCCGCCACGGCGCACCCGGGCCTGGCGGCCGGGCCGCCGGCATGGAAGCCCCGCCGTGGAGTGCCGGACGACTACAAGGAGCTGGTCGAAACCTACGGCGGTGGCGTCTTCGACGAGACCATCTGGCTTCTGGACCCGGAATGCCCCGACGAGAACTAGAGGGGCAGTGAAGCGACTGGCCACCGAAGGGTGATCACTCGGTCAGAATGGCGGGTACATGGAGCTTGTCCCAGGACCTCTTGCCCGGAATTCCGTCCGCGTCATCGCCCGAGAATCCCAGTTTGTGCTGCCACTTGGCGTAGGAGGCCCGGTCGGCGTCGCTCCACTGATAGTCGGGCCCGCCGGGGTAGGACGAGCAATGCTCCTCGATGAGGCGGTAGCCCATGGCCTCGATGATCGGGCTGGCCGTGTCCGGCACGAAGAAGTCGACGCCCGGGAAGGGCTCGTACTCGCCGGACGGCTCCGGTGCGGAGACGCGGACCCGCTGCCCGATCTGAATCACGTTCTGATTGGTGATCTCCGGATTCCACTCCAGGATTTGGTCCAGTGTCAGACCGTACAAGGCGGCAATCTTGGTCAGGTTGTCACCCTTTTTTACTACGTAGAATTTCGCTGCTGTCTCACTCATATAGTCGATTTTAATGGGCTCCTGATGATATGCAAACGCAGATTCGTTTGCTGATTCAGCTATTTACGTATCAACTGCTCGGCGGGGTCTGACGCCAGGGCGGCGGTCTCGGCTTCGTTCTCGTGGCGGTGCGTCAGCGGCCGTTCGGCTGTCTGCCCGTCGCGGCATGGCGCAGCAGCGGGGTGACGCGGTGCGGTACGAGTTCGCGCATGGCCAGGGCCGTCGTCGTGCGTTCGATGCCGGGAACGGCGAGGATCTGCCCCGCGATCCGGTACAGATCCTCGGCGGACACCTCGGCCAGCCGATGCTGGTCGACCCGTGCGGTGACGAACGCGGTGAGCGGATGGCCCAGGGCCCTCGGGGCGACCCGGCGTTCGAAGGAGCCGAGGGCGCCGCCCTGTTCCATCCTGGCCACCCACAACCCCGGGCGATCGCCGGCCGGGGTTGTGGGTGGCCAGGCCGCCGTACCCGGCCGGCGGTTCGCACCCGAACGTGAATCCGTAGATCAACCGATAGGTCCGTCAGATCGGTCGATATTCACCAATCCGCAGAGAAGGCCGCTCCGAATCTCCAGGCGTCAGGCAAGTTGGCATGGAGGACGGACGGTATGACACCTATCTCCAGGAGCGGTGCGGGGCGCAGGGGCCTCGCGACCCTCATCGCGGGTGCGCTGGCCGCCGGGGGACTCACAGCCGCCGGTGTGGCCACGCTGGAACCGGGGGCGGCCTCCGCCTCCAGTCACCGGGAGGCGCCGCTGATCTCGGGACAGCCCCGGTACGACAACACGGACGTGTACGCCTTCGTCAGTCCGGACCACCCGGAGACGACGACGGTCATCGCGGACTGGATCCCGTTCGAGGACCCGGCGGGCGGCCCGAACTTCTACACGTTCGCGGACGACGCCCAGTACGACATCCACATCGACAACAACGGCGACGCGCAGGGCGAACTGCTGCTGCGCTACACCTTCACGACGCACACGAAGAACAAGAAGACGTTCCTCTACAACACGGGCCCGGTCACCAGCCTGGACGACCCGGACCTGAACGTCACGCAGACCTACGACATCCAACTGCTCAAGCTGCACAACCAGAAGGTCGTGTCGGAGACGAAGCTCGCCGACGACGTACCGGTGGCTCCGTCGAACGTCGGCAAGGCGTCGATGCCGGACTACGGCAAACTCCGCCGCCAGGCCGTCCGTCGACTCGCCGACGGCGTCCAGACGTTCGCCGGCCAGGCAGACGACCCGTTCTTCCTGGACCTGCGCGTGTTCGACCTGCTGTACGGCGGGAACCTCTCCGAGGTCGGCAACGACACCCTCAAGGGCTACAACGTCAACTCGGTCGCCCTGCAACTGCCCACCGCCCTGATCACCGAGTCGAAGGACCAGCCGGTCGTCGGCATCTGGTCGACCACCCAGCGAAAGAACGCCCAGGGCAGCTACGAGCAGGTCTCCCGGCTGGGCAACCCGCTGGTCAACGAGGTCGTCAACCCGCAGCGGGACAAGGACAGGTTCAACGCGTCCTCGCCGTGGAACGACGGCCAGTTCGCGAAGAACGTGACCAGTCCGGAGCTGCCGAGGCTCATCGAGTCCGTCTACGGGATCAAGGCGCCCGCGGAACCGCGCAACGATCTCGTCGACGTCTTCCTCAAGGGCGTCAAGGGCCTCAACCAGCCGCCGAACGTGCGGCCGGCGGAGATGCTGCGCCTGAACACCTCCATCAAGCCGGCCGCCGAACCGAAACGGCTCGGTGTGCTCGACGGCGACAACGCGGGCTTCCCGAACGGTCGTCGGCTCACCGACGACGTCGTGGACATCGCGCTGCAGGTCGTCGAGGGCGAACTGGTCGGTTCGAAGAACGACCTGGGCGACGCGGTCGACGCCAACGACCAGAGGTTCGGCGACTCCTTCCCCTACCTGGCCGAGCCCGTGGCGGGTTCGCGGGGCCCGCTGGCCAAGGGCGCGACCGGCGGCAATGACGTCCGCAACCAGGTGGGCGACGCACTGCGGCCGGCCGGCTCCGCCGACGGCACGCACGACACCGGCCTGATCGCCGCGTCGGCGGCCTCCGGCGCGGCGGGGATCCTGCTGGTCGGGCTGGGGCTGGCGTGGTGGCGTCGGCGCACCCGGCGGCAGGACTGAGAGACGGTGAGAGCGGGGTGGGGGTCGGCTGGAGGAACTCCGGCTCCCGCCCTGGCGCCGGCCCGCCACGCGGTCTGGGCCTTCATCGCCGCGTCGGGGTCGCCGCCGTCCAGGCGGGTGGCGATCTCCGGGGCCAGGGCGCGTGGTCGTCGAGGTGCCGGAGCAGCTCTTCGCGCACCTCCTCGGCCGAGGGGATGTGGTCGCCGAAGACGACGTCTTCCTGGCTGGGGAAGTAGCGATGAAAGCTGCGCGGTGAGATGTCGGCCAGGTACACCGGGCAGAACCCGGCCTCCTCCGAACTGCTCGCGGGGACCTGGTCGCCAGGCTCGGGCAGGGCGGCCGAACCGCCTCCGGAAACCCTGAACGGGGTGCAATGGGGTCCAACGGGGGTGCAACGGGGTGTGGTGCTCAGCGCACCCGGATCCCGGTCAGCACACCGTCGCCCACCTCGTGCAGGGTGACGGCGAACTCCTGCTCCGCGGTGAGGAGTTCACGGAACGCGGTCACCTGGTCGCGGTGGCTCACCGCGTTGTCGACGGCCACGATGCCGTACGGCGTCAGGATGCGCCGCAGGTGCGGCCAGTAGTCCGCGTAGGCCGGTCGCTCGGCGTCGAGGACGACCAGGTCGACGGAGGCGTCGGGGGTTCCGGACAGGGTCTCGGCGCCGCCGCCGTGGACGACGTCCGCGTACTCCCTGACTCCCGCCCGGTCCAGGTTGGCCAGTGCGGCGGTGACCCGGTCCGCGTCGATCTCCACCGTCGTCAGGCGGCCGCCGGTGTCGCGGACCGCGTCGGCGAACCAGATCGCCGAGTAGCCGTTGGACGTGCCGATCTCCAGGACGGACGTGGCGCGCCGGGCCCGGATCAGCGTCGAGACCAGCCGGGCCGCGTCCGGGGTCATGTTGCGCAGTCGCAGCAGCCGGTCGGCCAGCGGGCCGTCGTGTGCCCGCCCCTCCTGGTAGAGGTCGTCGAGAACACGCGCCAGCTGGTCGTCCACGGAGGCTCCCGTCGTCTTCGGTGTGCCTGTTGTTGCTAGCACGTCCGGCGGGGCGTCGTACATCGAAAAAAGACAGGGGCTCAGCCCGCGTTGAGCTCCGTCAGCTCGGCCAGCGGCAGCGTGTGCTGGGTGTGCAGGACCTTCGCGCGCAGGTAACGGACGTTGTGGGCGGTGCTGAAGACGCCGGTCGGGACGCGGTCGCGGACGGTGACGCCGAGTCCGCGCAACTGCTCGGCCTTGTCGGGGTTGTTGGAGAGCAGGTCGAGGTCGGTGATCCCGAGGGCGGCCAGCATCTGGGCGGCGGCGGTGTAGTCGCGGGCGTCCTCGGGGAGGCCGAGGGCGGCGTTCGCCTCGTAGGTGTCGAGGCCCTGGTCCTGGAGGGCGTAGGCGTCGAGCTTGTTGTAGAGGCCGATGCCGCGGCCTTCCTGGCGCAGGTAGAGCAGGACGCCGCCGCGGTCGGCGATGCGCTCGACGGCCTCGCGCAGCTGGGGGCCGCAGTCGCAGCGGGCCGAGCCGAAGACGTCGCCGGTCAGGCACTCGGAGTGCAGACGCACCAGCGGGAGGGCACCGGGGGCGGGCTCGCCGATGACGACGGCGACGTGCTCCTGTCCGTCGGTCAGGCCATGGAACGTGACGAGCTCGGTGTTGACGCTGTAGCCGTCGTTGAAGCGCAGCGGGACCCGGACACGGGCGCGCTGGGTGGCGGCGGGGAAGTCGGTCATCGGGGTCTCCAGTGGGACGTCGCGGGTGCCTGCTTCAGATTTGAAGCAGATCCACGGCTGGAACCCTACCTCATGTTTTAAATTTGAAGCAACAGATTTCCGTACGGTTTCGCGAAATCGAGCGCACGGTCCGGGTGTGCGGTCCTGGTGTGCGAGCCGGGTTCAGGATCCGGAACAGGGTGACGCCGACCGGCGTCGCCACGGCAGCTCGTCCGCCGTCGGGCGTGGCGTCGACTCGTCGCCCTCCAGCGCCCGGGCGATCACCGAGCTGATCTCCTCCAGCTGCTGCACCTGTTCGGCGGAGAGATGATCGAAGACCGCCGCCCGTACCGTCTCCACATGCCCCGGCGCCGTGCGCTCCAGCACCGCCATGCCCTCGTCCGTCAGGATCGCGAAGCTGCTCCGCTTGTCCCACTGGCAGTCCTCGCGCCGGATCAGCCCGTCCTTCTCCAGCCGGGTCACGGCGTACGTCAGCCGGCTCCGCGTGATCTTCGACTTCTCGGCGAGATCGGTCATGCGAAGCTTGCGCTCCGGCGCCTCGGAGAGGTTGGCCAGGATGCCGTAGTACAGGTGCGGCATGCCGGCGTCCTGCTGGAGCTGCCGGTCGATCGCGTCCTCCAGGAGGTGCGTCGCCGCCATGTAGGCGCGCCAGGCGCTCTGCTCCTTCGGGGTGAGCCAGCGAGTCGTCATGCGACCAGTGTAGGTTTGTTTCAAACTTTAACCAAGCGTCCGTGTCAGCGCAGGCCCAGTCAATCAGCCCGCCCGCCGAGAGTGAGCGCGTCCGATGCCGTACCCCTACGTCCTGCTGTCCGCCGCCGTCTCCCTCGACGGCTACCTCGACGACACCGGCCCCGACCGGCTCCTGCTCTCGTCCCCCGCCGACTTCGACCGTGTCGACGAGGTGCGCGCCTCCGTCGACGCCATCCTGATCGGCGCCGGCACCATCCGCGCGGACAACCCCCGGCTCCTGGTCAACTCCCCCGAGCGGCGCGCGGCCAGGACCGCCGCCGGCCGGCCCGAGTACCCCCTCAAGGTCACGGTCACCGCGACCGGCGACCTCGACCCGGACGCGAAGTTCTGGCACACCGGCGGCGAGAAGATCGTGTACACGACGGACGAGGGCGCGCGCCGGGCCCGCGCCCTCGGGACCGCCGCCGACGTCGTCCCCCTCGGCGCCGACCTCGACTGGCGGCCGCTCCTGGAACACCTGCACGACGTACGGGGCGTGCGGCGCCTGATGGTCGAGGGCGGCGGCACCGTCCACACCCAGCTTCTCCAGCAGGGCCTGGCCGACGAGGTCCAGCTGGTCCTGGCCCCGCTCTTCGTCGGCGACCCGAAGGCACCGCGGCTGTTCGGTCCCGGCGGCTACCAGGCCGGGCGGCTGCGGCTCCTGGACACCCGCCGTATCGAGGACGTCGTCCTGATGCGCTACGAGCCCACGGCCCCCGGCACGGGCGGCACGGCGTCCGCCGCCGACCGGCACTGGCTGCGGCTCGCCTGCGAACTGGCGGCCGAGTGCCCGCCGTCCCGGACCGCGTTCAGCGTGGGCGCGGTGGTGGTCGCCGCCGACGGCACGGAACTGGCCCGCGGCCACTCCCGGGAGGCCGGTGACCCCGTGGTCCACGCGGAGGAGGCGGCCCTGGCCAAGATCCCCCCGGCCGACCCCCGGCTGGCCACGGCCACCGTCTACACCAGCCTCGAACCCTGCACCCACCGGGCCTCCCGCCCGCACCCCTGCGCCGAGCTGATCCTGCGGGCCGGGGTACGGCGGGTGGTGACGGCGTGGCGCGAGCCGGACACGTTCGTGGCGGCGGCCGACGGCACCGGGATGCTGCGGGAGGCGGGGGTGGAGGTATTGGTGCTCGGGGAGTACGAGAGCCTGGCGAAGGCGCCGAACGCGCATCTTCTCGGCTGAAGCCGTCTGCTTGCCTGGGCTCACCCGAGCCGGTGGCGCGGCTGCTCCGCCGAGGCCGCGACGGAAGTCGTGCCGGTCGAAGCGGTGTCGGCCGAAGTCGTGCCGGCCGATGCCGTGCCGGTCGGTGTCCCCGCCGATGCCGTGCCGGTCGGTGTCCCCGCCGATGCCGTGCCGGGCGGTGTCCCGGCCGCGGTGAGGCTGGCGAGCAGGGCCAGGCGCTCGGCGGACGGGCTGCCGGGCTCGGCGTGGAAGCACATCATGGTGAGGCTGTTCGTGCCCAGGACCGCCAGTTTCTCGATCCGGAGGTCCAGCTCACCGACCTGCGGGCGCCGAAGCAGGGCCCGTCCGCCCTGCTTCGGGCGGACGTCATGGCGCGCCCACAGATACCGGAAGCGCTCGCTGTGCACGGACAGTTCGCCGACCAGGGCGGACAGCCGAGGGTCGCCCGGATCCTCCCCGGCCGCCACCCGCAGCGTCGACGCGAGGCCGCCCGTGGCGACGTCCCAGTCGCGGTGCAGGGTGCGCACGGCGTCGTTCAGGAACACCTCCCGGGCCAGGTTCGCCCCCGGCCGGTGCGCGGGGGAGAGGGCGACGGCCAGGGGGGTCGCCGCGCGTACGTCGCAGAGCCGCCCGGCCACCACCACCGGCAGCGCGGACCACGTCTCCAGGAGCATGCGGATGCCCGCCGGCACCTGCTCGCCGCGCGGCCGGGAGCGCCGGGGCGGGGCGGGGGCCGCGAGCTGGTGGAGGTGGGCGGTGCCCTCCGCGTCCAGGTGCAGGGCCCGGGCGAGGGCTTCGACGATCTGCGGGGAGGGATGGCGGTTGCGGCCCTGTTCCAGCCGGGTGTAGTACTCCGTGCTCACCCCGGCCAGCAGCGCCAGCTCATGGCGGCGCAGGCCCGGCACCCGCCGGCGGCCCGCGTCCGGCAGCCCGAGCAGCTCGGGGCTCAGCAGGGCCCGGCGCGCACGGAGGTACTCGCCGAGCGGCCCCGGCGCGTGGGTGTCGCTGCCCTGTGCCTGTGCCTGTGCCTGTGCCATGAGGCCAGGCTAGGCGGCGCGGCCGCGGCGAACCTGTCCCCGTGAGTACCACCCTTCACAGGGCGACGACGGATCGGCCCGGCGCTCCTAGTGTCGGCCTGGCCGACCTGCCCTTGGGCCGGCGGGTGTTCCGAGTCAGGAGAGTGCGATGAACAGACACCTTGCGGTACGGACCGGCGCGGCCGTGGCCGCCGTCGCCGCCGCGACGGCACTGGCGACCGGTCCCGCGACGGCCGTGTCCCGGCCCGCCGGACACCCGGGGACGGGCGCCGCCGCCGGCTCGGTGTCCGCCCGCGAGACCGCGGCCGACAAGGCGCTGGTCACGTACGTGTACAAGCAGCTGTTCACCTCCTACGACACGTCCGTGATCGACAAGTACGCCTCGCCCGACTACATCCAGCACAACCCCAACGTCGCCAACGGCCCCGAGGCGCTGCGCCAGCTGGCGGAGAACCTGAAGGCGACGGCCACCCCCGGCACCGGCTCGGTCACCACGCACGTGATCGCGCAGGGCGACCTGGTCCTGCTCCAGACGCACGCGGGCACCTCCGACACGTTCGGCGGCATCGGGCTCGTCGACGTGTTCCGGGTGGAGAACCACAAGATCGTGGAGCACTGGGACACCATCCAGCCGGTCCCCGCCACCACGGCCAACGGCCACGACACCTTCGGCGACGGCGCGCGACTGGACGGCGTGCCCGGGCGGCCGCTGGCGGTCGCGCTGCCCGGTCACACCCCCGGCAGCACCGGCTTCCACTTCCCCGACCAGGGCCTCTTCTTCACCGGCGACGCCCTGGTCACCCAGGAGGCCTTCACCGGGCACACCGGCCCCTGCCTGGTCTGCCGCGCCTTCACCCACGACTCGGCCGCCGCCCTCGCCTCCCTGGACGCCGTCGCCGGACTGTCCCAGGACACCGTCCTGCTGCCGGGGCACGGGCAGCCGTTCGCGGACGGCCCCCGGGAGGCGGTCGCCCTGGCCCGGCGCTTCGGCGTCCGCTGACCCCGCCACGGCCTCCGTCGTCCCCGTAACGACCTCCGTCGTCCCCGCGGCTCTCAACCCGTGTGACTCACCCTCTTCGGATGGCGTATGCTGGTGTCACCGACGCGGGGTGGAGCAGCTCGGTAGCTCGCTGGGCTCATAACCCAGAGGTCGCAGGTTCAAATCCTGTCCCCGCTACTGAAACCCAGGGCCGGAATCCAAGTCAGAGGATTCCGGCCCTGAGTCATATCCAGGCACGTGCTCCTCATCACACACGTCCGCACTCATCCGCCCGGCCCACACCATTCGCCCCACCCGCTCGCAACGGCAAACCTGGACGGACAGGTATCGAAGACATCGGACGCGTCGAACAGGTCAAGCGCATCGAACACGTCGAGCACATCGAGCACGTCGGGCGTGTAGGACACGTCGGGCACGTCGGGCGCGTGGGACAGCAGGGGAGTCGTGTGGCGAGCCGTGGAGAGGCGGAGCGGCACGGCCAGGAATCCGCCCGCACCCTCGCCCGCTACCTGCCCGCGCTGCTGATCGTCGCGGGCGTCTGCTACGACGTCCTCACCCCCGCCCCCTTCACCGCGGTCCCCTTCTTCACGGCCGCCCCGCTGGTCGCCGCCCCCCTCTCCTCGCTGCGCACCACCGTCCTCACCGGCCTGGCCGCACTCCTCGCCGCCTACGCCGTGCACACGCGGTTCGCCGTGCTCCCGGACGCCGACGCCGTGACCGAGATCGTCACCGTGGCCACCGTCGCCGTCCTCGCCGCCGGCATCAACCGGATCGTCCGTATCGGCGACCAGCGCCTCGCCTCCGCCCGCGAGGTCGCCGAGGCCGCCCAGCGGGCCGTCCTGCCCGAGCCCGCCGAGCGGATCGGCGGCTTCGAGATCGCCGCCCGCTACGAGGCGGCCCAGGAGGGCACCTTCATCGGCGGCGACCTGTACGCCGTCCAGGACACCCCGTACGGCGTGCGCCTGGTCGTCGGCGACGTCCGCGGCAAGGGCATGGGCGCGGTCGCCGCCGTCGCCGTGGTGATCGGCGCGTTCCGGGAGGCCGCCGAGCAGGAGGCCACGCTGGAGGCGGTGGCGGCGCGGCTGGAGCGGGCGCTGGCGCGCGAGGGCGTCCGGCGCGGCGGCATCGACGCCCACGAGGGGTTCACCACCGCCGTACTCGCGGAGCTCCGGTACGGCGACTGCACGCTCCGGGTCGTCAACCGCGGACACCCGCCGCCCCTGCTGCTGCACGGCGACGGCGAGGTGTGCCCGGTGCCGGCGCCGGAGTCCGCGCTGCCGCTCGGGATGGGCGACCTGGGGACGTGGCCCGACCGGGCGGCCGAGCACGTGTTCCCGAGCGGGGCCACGCTGCTGCTGTACACCGACGGCCTCTCCGAGGCCCGCGACGCGCACGGCCGGTTCTACGACCCCGAGCGGCGGCTGACCGGTCGTACCGTCACCGCCCCCGGCGTACTGCTGGCCCGGCTCGCGGCCGAGGTGCGCCGGCACACGGGCGGCGGCATGACGGACGACATGGCGCTGCTCGCGGTGCGGCGGCCCTGAGCCGCCGGTCCCGTGCGCCGGTCCTGTGCTATGTCACACATCGTGTTCGGGCGGCTGCCCTCCGCATCACAACTGAGCCACCATCACAACCTGTGTGACTCCTGAGCTGAGCAGCGAGCACAGCCAACTCGACCGTTTTTGACCAGTCGTGGCAGGTAAGTCCAAGCTTTGAAAGCTTAATGATCAAGACGAACAGCTTGGAATCTGGTAGCCGGGTCTATTAACGTTCGATAACGCAGCGCGGTCGTCCCAGCCGTCACCCGCGACGGCTCCGCGCGCACGCGCCGAATCCCGCAAGGGAACCGGGGAACCACCACCTTGGGGTGAATCGCACGGCTACCGCCGGGTAGGAAACGGCCGGTATACGCGCGTAGGAGACCTTCCCGCTCCGAACCCGTCAGCTAACCCGGTAGGCGACGGAAGGAAAGGAGTACGCCCGCGTGGCGTCCAACCGGCCTGCTCCGACAGCCCCGTTCGTGCCCAGCCAGCGTCAACCCGACACCTTCGGCTACGGCAGCTACCGCACCGACGAGGGCCCCTGGGAGGAGTGGAACCCCACCGAGGAGTCCCTGGCCTCGGCGCGCGGCCGGCACCGGGTCGCCAAGCAGCGCGGCGGCGGACTCGCCCGCAGCTCCACGGTTCTCGGCGTCGGCGTGATCGCCGCCGTCGGCGCGGGCGGCATGGCCAGCGCCAACACCGGCAAGCCGCCGGTCTCCATCTCGCTGCCCGACCTGCCCGCCTCTGTCGACTCCCTGCTCGGCGAGGGCGGCGGCCACCAGGCCACCCAGACCGCGCTCAGCAGCGTGACCACGACGACCGCCACCGACGGGGACTCCTCCTCGTCCGGCGCCGGCGAGACGCTGCGCAACCGGATCATCGCCCAGGCCGCGCAGCAGCAGAACCAGCTCGACACCAAGGCCAGCGCCAAGGCCGTCGCCGCCGCCGACAAGGCGGTCTCCGACGCCGAGGCCAAGGCGGTGAAGGCGGCCGCAGCCAAGGCCGCCGACGCCAAGGAGAAGGCCGAGGCGTCCGCGAAGCAGAAGGCCGAGCAGGCCCGGCTCGCCGAGCTGGCCAAGCAGTACACGCTGCCCGTCGTGTCGTACACGATCACCGGCACCTTCGGCCAGGCCGGCTCCATGTGGTCCTCCGGCTACCACACCGGCCTCGACTTCGCCGCGCCCACCGGCACGCTGATCAAGGCCGTGCACAGCGGCACGGTCACGGAGGCGGGCTGGGCCGGCTCCTACGGCTACCGCACGATCATCACCCTCGACGACGGCACCGAGCTGTGGTTCTGCCACCAGTCCTCGATCGGCGTCAAGGTCGGCCAGAAGGTCGCCACCGGCGATGTCATCGGCCGCGTCGGCGCCACCGGCAACGTGACCGGCCCGCACCTCCACCTGGAGGTCCACCCGAACGGCCAGGCCACCGCCATCGACCCGATGACCTGGCTGCGCGGCAAGGGCCTCAACCCCTGACGCAATCCGCGACGCAGCCCCCGACGGAATCCGCGAACGCAACCCCCGACGGAAACCCACCGCCCCCCGGCGGCCCCGACGACACCCCCCGGCGTCAGGGCCGCCGGTTCGGTCTGCCGGGGTTCCGCCGGGGTTCCGCCTTTACGAGACCTTCGTAATCGCCGGGATGGGTCACCAGGCGGCCCGTGTTGAAGTTGAGCATGACTGCTCTTCGCAAACTCGGCTCCTCCGACCTCGAGGTCTTCCCGCTCGCCCTCGGCGGCAACGTCTTCGGCTGGACCGCCGACGAGGCCACCTCCTTCGCCGTCCTGGACGCCTACGCCGCCGCGGGCGGCAACTTCGTCGACACCGCCGACTCGTACTCGGCGTGGATCGAGGGCCACAAGGGCGGCGAGTCCGAGACGATCATCGGCAAGTGGGTCAGGGCGCGCGGCAACCGCGACGACGTCGTCATCGCGACGAAGGTCAGCCAGCACCCCGAGTACCCCGGCCTGTCCGCCGCCAACATCAAGGCCGCCGCCGACGCGTCCCTGCGTCGCCTCGGCACCGACCACATCGACCTCTACTACACGCACTTCGACAAGCCCGAGATCCCGGTCGAGGAGATCATCGGCGCGCTGGACGAGCTGGTGCGGGCGGGCAAGGTCCGGCACATCGCCGCGTCCAACATCACCGCCGAACGCCTCCAGGAGTCCCTGGACCTCTCCGACCGCGAGGGCCTCGCCCGGTACGTCGCCCTCCAGCCCCACTACAACCTGGTCTCCCGCGACACGTACGAGGGCCCCCTCCAGGACCTGGCCTCCCGCACCGGCCTCGCGGCCGTCCCCTACTTCGCCCTGGCCGCCGGCTTCCTCACCGGCAAGTACCGCCCCGGTACGACGGTCGACAGCGCACGGGCGGGCCGCGCCGCCCAGTACGCCGAATCGAAGCGCGGCCAGAAGGTCCTGGCGGCGCTGGACGGGATCGCCGCGGCCCACGAGGCCCCGATCCCCACGGTCGCCCTGGCCTGGCTGGCGGCCCAGCCCACCGTCGCGGCCCCGATCGCCTCGGCCCGCACGCTGGAGCAGCTCCCGCCGCTGCTGGGCGTGGCGGACCTGACGCTGACGGACGAGGAACTGGCACGGCTGACGGCGGCTTCCGCCTGACGGTCTCCTTCGACCTGCCGGCTCCACCCGGTGGCCCCCACCATTCTCTTCCGCCGCAACGGCCGCAACGGCCGCAACGGCGCTCAGCCCTCACGGCGCATCCCGGCGGTGCCGAACCCTCCGCGACCCGAAGCCCTAACTCCGGTACGGGTTGTAGGCCGGGTACGGCACCGCCGCCCCGTACCACCCCGGCGCCCCGTAGGCCGGCGGCGCGTAGCCGGCGTACCCCGGCCAGCCGCCCGGCGCGGCCGTCCGCGCCGCGTACTCCAGGGCCGGCCGGACCAGCTCCCGCCGGCTCCACAGCTCCGTGAGGAGCTCGCGCTCCCGCACCACGAAGTCGGCGCCCGCCCGCCCCCGCTGCCCCCGGCGCCGCAGCAGCGCCAGCGTCGTCGCGTACCCCTCGTACTCGGCGACCGCCTTCCCCGCCGCCTTCCCGAAGTGGTACGCGGCGTACTCCCTGGCCATCTGCCGCGCCCGCATCGACCCGAGCACGAACGGCTCGGCCGTCCCCAGCCACCCCGCGTAGACGTACGCCGGCAGCTCCTCCCGCACGGTCCGCAGCTCCCGCTGCCGCGTCCAGATCGCCAGCCAGGCCAGCAGCCCGAACGACGGCACCATGAACATGCCGTACACGGCGAAGAACCCGTACTGCCCGAACGTCGAGGACCCGTTCCAGAACGCGTGCATGCTCATCGCGAGCAGCAGCCCGGCGAGCGGCACCAGCACCCGCCGCGCCCGCTGCCGTTCCCCGGAGAGCGCGGCGATGCCGAAGCCGATGCCGGTGAGGACGGTGAAGAGCGGGTGCGCGAACGGGGACAGCACGATGCGCACGAAGAACGTCGCGGCGGTGACGGAGGCGATCCCGCTGTCACCGGTCAGCTGGTCGGTCCCGAAGGCCGTACCGAGGTAGAGGATGTTCTCGGTGAACGCGAACCCGGTGGCGGTGACCCCGGCTATCACCACCCCGTCGACGATCCCGGTGAAGTCCCGTCTGCGGAAGAGGAAGACGAGGAGCACGGCCGCCGCCTTCGCCGACTCCTCGACGACCGGCGCTATCAGGGTCGCCCCGAGCCGGTCCGCGCTGCTCGGATCCGCGGTCGCCGTCGCTATCCATCTCGTCGCGAAACTGTTGGCGACGATGGCTATCAGCGCGGCCGCGCAGGCGCCCCAGGCGAAGGCGAACAGCAGGTTCCGCCAGGGGCCCGGCTGCACCCGGTCGAGCCACCGGAACGCGCCCAGGAGCAGCGGCACGGGCAGCACGGCGAGCCCGAGCCCGACGAGAAAGCCCTCCGTCCCCGTCTGCTCCCGCACCAGCGCGAGGATCACCAGGCCGGAGAGGGCGAGCAGCGTGCCCAGCGCCCCGTACCGAACCCAGCGGCGCTGCCACCAACGGGGATGCCGCAGACCGCCGTCGGCGGGATCCGCCGGATACGACGGTGACGGCGGTGATGACGGATACGACGGCGACGGCGGATACGACGGATGCTGCGGGTACGGCGAGTACGGCGGCGGGGAGGTGGCCACGGCATCGACCCTAACGAGGTGACTCCTGACGGTGCTGCTCGCTCTGCGGCACCCGGTGCTGTACGCGACGGAAGAGCAGATCGTTCACCACATGTCCCTTGTCCAGTCCCTGGCCCTCGAAACGGGTCAGCGGCCGGTGCGCCGGACGTGGCGCGAAACCGCCGTCGGCCTGCGTGTTCTCGAACTCCGGGTGCGCGTCCAGCACTTCGAGCATCTGCTCGGCGTACGGCTCCCAGTCGGTCGCGCAGTGCACGATCGCCCCGGGCCGCAGCCGGGTCGCGGCGAGATCGAGGAACTCGGCCTGGATCAGCCGCCGCTTGTGGTGCCGCTTCTTCGGCCAGGGGTCCGGGAAGTAGACGCGCAGCCCGTCCAGCGAGTCCGGCGCCAGCATCTCCCGGAGCAGGATGATCGCGTCGCCGTTCCCGACACGGACGTTGGACAGCCCGTTCTGGTCGGCGAGGTTGAGCAGGTTCCCCTGCCCCGGCGTGTGCACGTCGACGGCGAGGATGTTGACGCCCGGCACCTCGGCGGCCATCTGCGCGGTCGCCTCGCCCATCCCGAACCCGATCTCCAGCACCACCGGGTCGTCGTTCCCGAACAGCTCGCCGAGGTCGATGACCCGCTGCCCGTCGATGTCCAGGCCCCACTTGGGCCACAGCCGCTGCAGCGCGTCGGCCTGCCCGGCGGTGACCCGGCTGCGGCGCGGCTGGAAGCTGCGGATCCGCCGCTCGAAGTGCGACCCGGCGGGATCGGCCCTCGGCCCGTCCGGGAACCGCGGCTCCCCCTTGGCCCGGGTGTGCCGGACGGACACCCCGGGGGTGTGGTCGGGGTGCGCACCGGGGACGTGCCCGGCGGGGCCGGTCTCGGCGGGCTGGGGGGCTTCGGGGGCATTGAGGGAGTCAGACACAGTGGGTCGATTTTACGACCCCCACGGGCCGGCCAGCGGGGTGTCACACCGAGCTGTCGTGCCGGGCTGTCACGCCGGGCTGCCATGCCGAACTGCCACACCCAGCCGTCGCACCGGGCTGTCATGCCGAGCCCAGCGTCTCCAGTGCCCGCCGCGCCACCTCCCGCCCGATCGGCAGCGAGGCGGTCGCCGCGGGCGAGGGCGCGTTCAGCACATGGACCGCGCGCGGTGCCTCCTTGATCAGGAAGTCGTCGACGAGCGTCCCGTCCCGCAGCACGGCCTGCGCCCGCACCCCCGCGGCCGCCCGCACCAGGTCTCCCTCCTCGGCGGCGGGCAGCAGCCGCCGTACGGCCGTCGTGAACGCCTTCTTCGACACCGACCGGAGCAGCTCCCCGCCCCCGTACCGCCAGTGCCGCCGCGCCAGCGCCCAGGATCCCGGCCAGGCCAGCGTCCCGGCGACCTCCCGCGGCCGTACGACGCCCCACCCGTACCCCTCCCGGGCCAGCGCCGGCACCGCGTTGGGCCCGATGTGCACGCCTCCGTCGATCCCGCGCGTGAGATGCACCCCGAGGAACGGGAACGCCGGGTCCGGCACCGGGTACACCAGCCCCCGCACCAGCTCGGGGCGCGCCAGCTCGTAGTACTCCCCGCGGAACGGCACGATCCGCATCCCCGGTTCGTCCCCGGTCAGCCGCGCGACCTCGTCGCAGTACAGTCCCGCGCAGTTGACCAGCACGCGGGCGCGTACGACGTCACCGCGCGAGGTGAGCACGGCCACGCCCCGCTCCGGCCGCCGGTCCACGCGGACCACCTGGGCGCCGTACCGGATCTCCGCCCCCGAGGCCTCCCCGAGCTGCCGGGCGACCCCCACGAAGTCGCACACCCCGGTCGTCCCGACGTGTATGGCGGCGAGCCCCCGCACCTCGGGCTCGTACTCCTCGATCTGGGCGGCTCCGAGCTCCCGCACCGGTATGCCGTTCTCCCGGCCGCGCTGCACCAGGGCGTGCAGCCGGGGCAGCTCCTCCCGCTCGGTGGCGACGATCAGCTTGCCGGTGACGGCGTGCGCGATGCCGTACTCCGCGCAGAACTTGACCATCTCCGCGGCGCCCTTGACGCCGTACCGCGCCTTCAGCGACCCGGGCCGGTAGTAGATCCCGCTGTGGATGACCCCGCTGTTCCGGCCCGTCTGGTGCCTCGCCGGCCCGGCCTCCTTCTCCAGCACGACGACCCGGGTCCCGGGCGCGGCACGGGTGATCGCGTACGCGGTGGACAGCCCGACGATGCCACCCCCGACGACGAGCACGTCACAGTCGTACCCGACAGACACCTGCACCACCTCCCGCATCCGATAGTGCACTGCGCCACTGACAGCCACTTCAAACGTACGGTTGGTGAAGTGCCCCGTCAGGGGCGCGGGACTGTATTCGATGTGTGGCCACGCACACGCGCCCCAAGGGGGCGCGGGGAACTGCGCGACCAGCCCCCACGCACCCGCACCCGCGAGATCACCGCGGCCCGGCAGACGGCCAGACGATCCTCACGCCGGCGCCATCAGCAACGGCCGTGCCCGTTCCCGCAGTTCCACCACCCTCGGCTCGTCCCCGTACGGCTCCAGCCGGTGCAGCAGATCCTTCACGTACTCCGTCGTCCGCGCCGACGAGATCCGCCCGGCCACCTCCACGGCCCGCACCCCCTGCTCGCACGCCGCGTCGAGGTTCCCCGACTCCAGTTCGGCGACCGCCGAGACGACGAGCCGCAGCCCGTGCGACCGCACGAACTCCTCCGTCGGCTTGGAAAGGGCCTGCTCCGTGAAGCGCCGCACCTGCCGCGGGGCCTTCAGGTCCCGGTAGCACTCGGCCGCGTCGGCGGCGAACCGGTCGTAGCCGTAGAAACCGAGCCAGGAGGGATCGTTGTCGCCCTCCCGCGCCCGCTCCAGCCACCCCTCCGCCGCCTTCAGCGCGGCCCCCGCGGCCTGCGCGTCCCCCGCCCGCGCGTGGGCCCGCGCCTCGACCAGCCGGAAGAAGCTCATGGTCCGCGCGGTCGCCAGCCCCCGGTTCCGCTCCACCGCGGCCTGCGCGAGGTCGACGCCCTCGTCGCCGAAGCCCCGGTACGTCGCCTGGAGGGACATCGATGCCAGGACGTACCCGCCGAGCGGCACGTCGGCCGCCGCGCGGGCGAGCCGCAGCGCCTGGATGTAGTACCGCTGCGCGGCCTCCTGCTGTCCGGTGTCGAAGGCCATCCACCCGGCAAGGCGCGTCAGTTCGGCACTCGCCCCGAACAGCGCCCGCCCGACCTCGTCGGAGTACGCGCCGAGCAGCAGCGGTGCCGCCTCCACCCGTAAACACTCCGGCACCATCGACGACCGCCAGTCGCCGCCCCCGTACTTGGAGTCCCAGCGCCTGGCGTCCTCGGCGGCCTCCCGCAGCTTCTGTACGTCGCTGTGGCCGACTTTGAGCGCTGCGCCCGCACCGTCCACGGCGTTCGCCTCGCGCGCGACCGAACTGTCGGCGGGGGTTATCAGCCAACGCGAGGCGGGCGTTGCGTATGCGCTTACCGCGAACGATCCGGCCAGCGACTGCCAGATGCCGCCGGAACCGGCCCGGCGGCCGGCGAGGTCGAGGCGGTACAGCTCCGTCGCCGACCGCACCGCCTGCCCGACGTCCCTGGGGAAGGCGAGGCCCACTTCGGGGGCGGGATCCGCGTCCGCCAGGCCGATCTCGTGGAGCGGCACCGGGCGGCCGAGCTTCTGGCCGATCGCGGCGGCGATGAGGTGCGGGGCGGCACCCTGCGGCACCATGCCCTTCGACACCCAGCGCGCCACCGACGTCTTGTCGTAGCGAAGAGTCAACCCGCGTTGAGCGCCAAGATCGTTGACGCGTCGCGCGAGTCCTGCGTTGCTGATTCCCGCGAGGGCGAGAACGGCGCCGAGCTTTTCGTTCGGCCCGCGTTGCTCCCTGGACATGCGCCACCCCTCGACACAGACGGCTGCCGCGCTGGCATAACCACGCGGCATTCGTAAACCCAGCGTAGTTCGCCGCATCCCAAGCGTTAAGAGGCATTGTTCCGGATGGCGGGATTGTGGTCCGTACGCGAGTGCGGCCCGTATACGCACCGTGCACGACCGGTCGCGACGTGCCCCCGCCGTGTGGCCGTGCGCCCGTCCGTGCGCTCTTCTCCGGCCACCGGGGGAGCGGTTCCATGGCTAGTGCGTGGGTCGGCCCGCTGTACTGGATCCAGTGGGCTGGGGGACACCGCCACCTTCATCCCCGCGGGTGGCGGACCGGTCCGGGAGGCGATGCCCGCCTCCCGGACTGTGCGCGTTCGAGCACACGCGCGTGCGATGCGCAAAGCATGTACGGAGCGTGCGCAAGCCCGGGTGGTCATCGGCGATTTGGCCGAAAATCGACCCCACCTTTCGCGGGCGTTCAACGCTCCTACCACGGGAATTGAGGGCGCGAAGGGCGTTCTGGGGGAGCGTACAGGGGGCGCATTCACGTCGCAGTCGCCCCCTGCCGTAAGGCGGTCGGCCCCCGCGGAGACTCTTCCACAGCGCGCACGCGCGGCCGGTCCTGCGGCAACTCCGTGAAATCTTCCAGGGATCAAAGGCGGCCCCACCGCCCCTCCGGAGCGCGTCCTTCATGGCAGCATGGGGACCCGGTTCGTACCGTGCATGGTTGTCCACAGCCTGTGGAGGCGTCGATGCGGTGGTTGGTGGGATGGAGCAGCACCGCCTCCGGTGCCGCCACGCTCGGCTCCGCCGGCGCCATGGGCTACGACGGCGAGACCGTCCATCCCGTCGGCTCCCAGCTCCTGTGGGGCGACCCCGACCCGCTCTGGGCGGTCGGCGACTGGCGCCCCGACGAGGTGCGCGTCGTCAAGGCGGACGCGCAGAACCGCATCGCCGTCCTCGGCACCTGCGGTGCCACCGACGAGGAGCTGCGTCTCGGCCTCTTCACGGCGCGCGGGGGCGCTCTCCGGCATCTGACCGCCTGGCCCGGCAGCTACACCGCCGTCGTCCAGGTCGGCCGCCGGGTCACCGTCTGCGGCGACCTCGCGGGCGCCCGCCCGGTCTTCCACACCCCCTGGGCAGGCGGTACGGCCTACGCCACGGCCGCGCTCCCGCTCGCCGACCTCATCGAGGCCAACCTCGACTACGGCCACCTCGCGGCCCTCCTCGCCGTCCCCGACGTACCGGCCGCGCTGCACGACTCGACCCCGTACGAGGGCGTGCGGCGCATTCCGCCGGGGCATGCGCTGATCCTGCGCACCGGGGCGCGCGAGGTCGCCGGGTACGAGCAGGTCGCCTCGCTCGCGGTCGCGGCCCCCTCCGCCGACCCGGACCGTGCGGTGGACGCCGTACGGGACGCACTCGTAGACGCGGTACGCGCGCGGCTGTCGGCACCCCGGCACGTCCCGGACATCGACCCAGGTCCGGTGCCCGGCATGGGCCCCGCGGAGCGCCGCGCGGCGCGCGGGATGCCGGTCCCGGGCATCGGCGCCGACCTCTCCGGCGGCCCGGCGTCGGGGACGCTCGCGCTGCTCGCGGCGGGCCTGCCCGGCATGCCCGGCACGGTCCTCGGCCACGGCACGGGCGCCGGCGAGCGGCTCCTCGCCGTCACCTTCAACGACCTGGCCGTGGGCGGCCGCGAGGCCGAACTCCAGCGTGCCGGGACCCTCGCCGCCAACCCGCGCCTGCACCACGTGGTGGTCACCGGCGGCGAGGAGATCCTGCCGTACGCCGACCTCGACGGCCCCCTGACCGACGAACCGGGCCCGTCCCTGATCGCCGCGGCCCGGCACCGCGCCCGGCTCGCCGCGGGCAGCGCCGACCACTTCACCGGCTACGGCGCCCGCCAGGTCCTCGACGCCCACCCCGCGCGCCTCGCCGACCTGCTGATGGACCGCAAGCGCCGGCACCTCGTCCGCCCGGTCGCCGCGCTCGCCAAGGCCGACGGCTCGGTGATGGTCCCCGCGCGCGTGTACAGCGCGGCGCGGCGCCTGGCGCGTACGCCGTACCGCGCGGGCGTCGAGTCCCTCGCCGAGCGCCTGCTGCGGCGCCGGTTCGACGATCCGGGAGGCGCGGTGGGCGCGTCCCTCGCGGCGCTCACCTGGGCGAGACCGGGCCCGGCGGCGCGTTGGCTGACCGGCGAGGCCCTCGCTGAAGTATCGGTTCTGCTGCAGGGGGCGGCGAACCGCTCCGGCGTCGGCCCCGCGCAGCGCCCCGGAGACTACCGCGCGCGTGCGGTGTTGGCCCGCCACGCGGCCGACATCCGCGTCCTGGAACAGGCCGCCGAGATCCGCTCCCAGCGCCTCCACACACCCTTTCTCGACAACCAGGTGGTCCGCGCGTGCCGCGACCTCCCCGAGGCACTGCGCGTCCAGCCGGGCGCCCGCGCCGCGATCCTCCGCACGGTCCTGGAGGGCGCCGGCGTCACCGACCTCCCGCCGGGCTGGGGCGCCCCCTCCCACGCCTCCTCGGCGGCCGCCACCCGCACGGGGCTGCGCGTCGCGGCCGACGACCTGATCTCCCTCTTCGCCACGCCGCTGCTGGCGCAGGCGGGCCTGGTGGAGGCGAGGGTGGTCCGCAAGGCGCTGCGCGCGGCCGCCGCGGGGGAGCCGTTGCCGCTGGACGGGCTGGCCGACCTGGTCTCCCTGGAGCTGTGGCTGCGCCGGCTGCTGTCCCGCCGGGGCACGTGCTGGACGGGGACGCCGGCACGGGCACGTGCGGTCCCTGCGGGGGTGACGCCGATGAGGGGGGCGTTGGCCTCGGGGGCGTGAGGAGGGTGCCGCATCTGGGGGCTGCCGCCCCCAGGCCCCCGCATCGGAGTGGAACCCTCGTGCTTCGGCCGCGGGCCGGCGGGGGTTGCTCGCGCAGTTCCCCGCGCCCCTGACGGGGCGCTTCACAGCCACCCAGCTGCGGGCAGGCGTGCCGCAGGGCGGCACGGGTGGGCGCTGGGGGTCCCCCCGGCCGAAGGCTGGGGAGGCACCCTGCAAGCGCCGGTAAGCGTCCCCCCCCTCGCCCCCACCCCGGGCACCTCTCGACCCCGGCGCCGAGGCTCCCCGCCCCCACCCCGGGCGCCCCGAAACCCCCGGCGTCGAAACTCCGTGCCTCTCCCCCCACCCCCCGGCGACAATGACCCGGTGCGGTACCGAATCCTGGGCGTGGCCCAAGCCAGCGACGACCAGGGCACCCCCATACCCGTCGGCGGCCCCCGCCTGCGCGCCCTGCTCACCGTCCTCGCCCTGCACCCCACCCGCACCCTCACCCCCGAAACCCTCATCGAGGAGATCTGGGCGGCGGACGACGACCCGCCCCAGGACGCCCCGGCCGCCCTCCAGGCCCTCGTCGGCCGGCTCCGCCGCGGTCTCGGGAAGGACGCCGTCACCTCGGGCCCCGGCGGCTACCGACTGACGGCGGCCGAGGACGACATCGACCTGCACGTCTTCGAGCGGCAGGTACGCGAAGGCACCCGAGCCCTGGCCGTCGGCGACCCGGCGGCGGCCCACCGCCTCCTCACCGCGGCCCTCGCCCTCTGGCACGGCCCCGCACTCGCCGACCTCCCCGACCGCACCGCGGCCGCCGCCCGCCCCGAGGCGCTCCGGCTGGAAGCCACCCGTGCCCGCGCCGACGCCGCCCTCCGCCTCGGCCGTGCCGTCGACGCCGTACCGGAGCTGACCGAGCTCACCACCGTCCACCCGTACGACGAGCCGCTGCACGCCCTGCTCATCCGCGCCCTGCGCGACACCGGCCGCCCGGCGGACGCCCTCGCCGCGTACGAGACCGCCCGCCGCACCCTCGCAGAAGGCCTCGGTACCGACCCCGGCCCGGAACTCCAGGCGCTGCACGCGTCGTTGCTCACCCAGGAAGCAACCCCGCTCGCGACCCCGTTGCAGGAGCCTCCGCCCCGCACCGGCAACCTCCGTCCGCGGCTTACCTCTTTCGTGGGGCGGGAACCCGAACTCGAAGCCGTTCGTTCCGAATTGCACAGGGCCCGTCTCGTCACCCTCACCGGACCGGGCGGCTCCGGAAAGACCCGTCTCGCCGAGGAGGCCGCCGCCGGGCTCCCGCAGGCGTGGCTCGTCGAGCTCGCCCCGCTCGACCGGCCGGAGGCGGTGCCCGGTGCGGTGGTCAGCGCCCTCGGCCTGCGCGAGACCGTGCTCATGACCAACGAGCTGGCGACCGTGCCGAAGGACCCCACGGCCCTGCTCGTCGAGTACTGCGCCCCACGCAGCCAACTCCTGATCCTTGACAACTGCGAACATGTCATCGAAGCGGCGGCCGCCCTCGCCGAGACCCTGCTCACCCGCTGCCCGGGTCTCACGGTCCTCGCCACCAGCCGTGAACCCCTGGGCGTCCCCGGGGAGTCGGTGCGCCCGGTCGAACCCCTCGCCCCCGAGCAGGCCCACCGCCTCTTCGAGGAGCGCGCCGCCACCGTCCGCCCCGGCACCGCCGCCGTGCCGGACGACACGGCAGCGGTCGACGAGATCTGCCGCCGCCTGGACGGACTGCCCCTTGCGATCGAGCTCGCGGCGGCCCGGCTGCGGCTGCTCACGCCCCGGCAGATCGCCGACCGGCTCGACGACCGCTTCCGCCTGCTCACCGCCGGCAGCCGCACGGTCCTGCCCCGCCAGCAGACCCTGCGCGCGGTCGTCGACTGGTCCTGGGACCTGCTCGACGAGCGGGAGCGGACGATGCTGCGCGAGGTGTCCGTCTTCGCCGGCGGCTGGGACCTCACGGCGGCGGAGGCCGTGTGCACCGGACCGGCCGCCGACCTCGTCGGCGCGCTCGTCGACAAGTCCCTGATCGTCGCCACCCCGGACGGCGCGCACGGCACCGGCGGAATGCGTTACCGCATGCTGGAGACCATCCACGAGTACGCCGTCGAGCGCGCCGCGGAGGTCCCCGGGCTGCGCGCGGCGGTCGAGCGGCGGCACGGCGCGTGGGTGCGGGCGCTCGTGGAGGAGGCGGAGCCGAGACTGCGCTCCGGGGAGCAGCTCCCCTGGATCCGCCGGCTGGAGACCGACCTCGACAACATCCGGGCCGCCCTGGACCGTGCGGTCCGCGCGGGCGACGAGGTGCAGGCGGGCCGGATCGTCCTCGCCGTCGGCTGGTTCTGGTGGCTGCGCAACTACCGCCAGGAGGCGACGGCCTCGGTGCGCGCGGTACTGCGTCTGGGCGTCGCCCGGGACGCCCTGCCCGAGGACGCGGGTCCGGAGGAGCTGCGCGCGGTCGCCGGCGCGGCGGATCCCGTCGGCGTACTCCTGGCCGCCCCCGACGCCGAGGCCGGGCACCCGCTGTACGAACTGCGCATGGACCTCAGGTTGCTCGACCTGTTCCTGGCATCCGAGTCCGGCCAGCGGGACCTGGTGACGGACGAGCGGACGCCGCGGTACGTCGCGCTCGTCCGGGCCTCCTTCGAGCCGGGCGGTCCGCGGGCCGCCCGGCTGCCGGGCATCGTCTGGCCGCTCACCGCGTGGACCCTGGGCGGCCCCGCCGTGGACATCGCCCCGGACATGTCCGCCGTGCTCGCCAACTGCCGGGTGCACGGCGGTGACTGGGAGGTCGGCGTCACCCTGATGTACCGCACCCACATCCTGGTCGACTCGCCCGGCAACCTGCGGGGCGTCGACGAGGACCTGGCCGAGCTGCGCGTCCTCAGCCGGCGGGTCGGGGACCGCTGGATGGGCGCGCAGGTGTGCAGCGCGGCCGGCGAGGCGGACATGGCGCGCGGCCGGTTCGCGGCGGCGGAGAGCGAGTACCGGGAGGCGCTGCGGCTCGCCCACGAGGTCGGCGCCCACGCGGAGACGCCGTTCCTGCTCGCGCGGCTCGCCGAGACCGCCTTCCGCGCCGGGGACCGGGCTGCTGCCCGGGCCACCCTCGACCGGGCGGGCGAGACCTCCGACCGGTACGGGGTGGCCGAGTCGAAGGCGTACGTGGCGCTGCTGCGGGCGGTCCTGGCCCATGACGACGGGGACCTGCCCCACGCGCGCGAGTACTACGAGACCGCCCGTGCCATGACGGCGGCCGGCGGCGCGCCCCCGCAGTTCATGGCCGCGATCCATGCCGTCGACGCCATGCTCACGGCCCTGGAGCACGGCCCTGCGCGGGCGCTGCCGGTCGTGGCGCAGGGGCTGCGCGACGCGGTGGAGTACCGGTGCGCCGAGGTGATCACGGCGGCCCTGGCGGACGTCGGCGCCGACCTGCTGGCCCGGCTCGGCGATCTGGCGGGGGCGGTACGGCTGTACGCCGCCGCCGACCACTGGCGCGCCGAGTGTGTCCGCCCCGAGCCGGAGCGCACCCGCGCCGAGGAGGTCGACGCGGCCGCCCGCGCGACGCTGACCCCGCAGCGCTACGCGGCCGAGCGCTCGCGCGGCGCCTCCCTCACCGAGGAGGACGCCCTGCGCGAACTGAGCAGCGCACCGGCCGCTACCGGCAGGTGAACCTCGACTCGGCCCAGTCGGCGAGCGCCGCCCTGTCGAAGGTGGTCTGCGGTTCGACCACCAGACGCACGGTCCGGTGCCCGGTCAGGTCCACATGGACGGGTACGGCGGCCTGTCCGCCCTCGACCACCCCGGACTGCCACAGCCGCACCCCGTCCGCGTAGACGGCGAAGGTGACCTTGCCGAGGCCGAGGGTCATGTCGTCGACGCCGGCCATCGCGTCGTAGGCGGTGCACTGCCGGTTGAGGTCGATGGTCACGGAGGACCGGCCGTGCACGGTGACGCCGTGCGCGTACTCCTTGCCGGCGACCGTCACGCCGTACCGCTGCCACACCCAGCTGCTCTCGTGGAGCCGCATCTCGGGCCGGGTGCCGTCGCCGTTGACGTCGAAGCTCAGCTCGCTCCACTCGTAGACGACCGGGGCGGGCGGCGGAGTGGGCGTCGGGGTGGGGCTGGGGGTCGGGCTCGGGGTCGGGGTGGGTGCCGGAGTGGGGGTCGGCTTCGGGCTCGGGGTGTGCCTGGGGCTCGGAGTCGGGGTCGGAGTCGGGGTCGGAGTCGGGGTGGGCGTCGGGGTCGGTTCGGGGGCCAGGGCGACCGGTTCGGGTTCCGGTTTCTTCTTCTTGGGGGTGGGGGTCGGTGCCCCGGGCTGCACGACCGGCGTGGACGGGGCGGGTTTCACGGCCTCCTTGACCGGGTGGCTGTCGTTCGTCAGGGCGAGGGCCACCACGGCGATCGCCGCCGCGACCACTCCGGCGGCGATACCGGCCTTCACCGGCCCCGCGAGCCCCTCCGAGGCCGCGGCACCACCCCCGGCCCCGCCGCCCGCCCCGCCGGACGCACCGCTCGCCGCGGCGGCCGCACCCGCGGCCCCCACCCCGGCGCCCCCGGCGATGATCCCGAGTGCCTTGGCGTACCCGGCGGCCCCGAACCAGCCGATGACCGCGACCGGTACGACGGCCGGGATACCGCTCGCGACCTCCTCGATCTGGGCGGCGGCCAGCCGGCACCTGGCGCACTCCTCCAGGTGCTTGCGCAGCCCCCGCTCGGCACGGACCCGCAGCTTGCGGCGGGCGTAGCCGCCGAGCTGGTCGGCGTAGCGGGCGCACTCCTCGTCGTCGACGAGGGAGGCGCTCACATGGGCCTGGAGGTAGGCCTGCTTGAGACCCTCACGGGCCCGGCTGGCAAGGACCCGGGTGCCGTTGGCGTCCAGCCCGAAGAGGGTGGCCACCTCGCTCGGCGACTCGTCCTCGACCTCGGTGTGCCACAGCACGGCCTGCCAGCGCTCCGGCAGCGAACGGAAGGCCTGCATCGCCAAGGACTGCTCGGCCTCGTGCATCGCCCGCACGTCCGCGCCGAGGTCCAGGCCCGCTCCGAAGGGGCCGAGGGACGCGGTGTCGTCGGACACCTCGGAGCCGCGCACGGCCTGCGCCGCGAACAGCGCGAAGTCGTCGACGAGTTGCTCCCGCCGGGCCGACTTGATCCACTGCGCGGCGACCCGCCGTACCGAGGTGAGCAGGTAGGCGCGCACGGCGTACTCGGGTCCCGACCCGCCGCGCACCGCCTGCAGCATGCGGGCGAACACCTCGGCGGTCAGGTCGTCGGCGGTGTGCCCGTCCCGGCAGCAGGTGCGCGCGTAGCGCCGTACCGCGTCCGCGTGCCGCCGGTACAGCTCCTCGTACGCCGAGTCGTCGCCGGCCCGCATCCGCTCGATCAACTGACTGTCGGGATGAGGCAGTTCCCGGGGCGGCGGCAGCACACTCCCGTCCCGCTGTGCCGGAACGTTCCCCTCCGGCGGTTCGCCGGCCGACGGCACCCCGGCCCGCCCGCCCTGGCTGGGCACCTGCGGCGAGGCCGTCCCCTCACCGACGGACTCGTCCCATCCGTCAACGCTCATCGTGGAACGCCCCCGATGCCTGCCCACCCGACCGAATCACCGGCCCAGACTGCCACACCGGCTTTCCCCCGTACCCCCGAGCGACGAGACGGTCACCCGTAAGGGGAGACGCACCGACCCGCAGCGCCCCGTCAGGGGAAGAGCCGGGACGTCAGCGCCCCGTAAGGGGCGCGGGGAACTGCGCGACCAGCCCCCACGCACCCGCACTCGCCCACGGTCATCACACGGCACACGCTGCCGCGCTCCCGCGGGCACCGCAAGTACCGGAAACCACCGTCACTACCGCGACCGCAACCCCTCCAGCAGGATGTCCAGCAACCGAGCCGAAGCCGCCGCCTGCTGCGCGGCATCCGGCAGGGACGGCGCCGCCGTGGCGATCACCAGCAGCACGTCGGACACCGAGACGTCCGGCCGCAACTCACCGGCCGCCCGCGCCCGTTCCACCAGCCGCCCCACGACGTCGAGCAGCGCGGCCGCGCCCGCGTCGTCGTCTGCGGCGTCGGCCACCGGCTCCCGCTCCTCCGGCACCAGCCGCAACTCCCCGGCCCCCGGCTGCGTCCGCTGCTGCGGCACCCGGGCCTCCTCGGCCCCGGAGCCGGCCACGGCACTGCCGCCGACCTCCTCCGGCACCCCGACCCGCAGCACCTGCGGCGGCAGCAACCGGCCCGCCCCCGACGCCACCGACGTCCGCAGGAAGCGCGACAGCGCCGACCACGGCTCGTCCTCCTGCCCGAGCGCGGCCCGCGCCTGGTCGGTCAGCCGGGAGGTCTCCTCCTCGGCTATCCGCCGTACCAGCACGTCCTTGCTCGGGAAGCGCCGGTACACGGTGCCGACCCCGACCCGCGCCCGCCGTGCGACGTCCTCCATCGGCGCGCCGTATCCCAGCTCGCCGAAGACCTCACGCGCCGCACGCAGCACGTGCTCCAGATTGCGCTGTGCGTCCACCCGCAACGGCGTCGTACGCGGCCCGTCACCGCGTCCGTTGCCCGCCGTCGCGCTCACCGTTCCGCCACCGGCCGCCAGGGCGGAGGCGGATGCCCAATGTGTGTCCTGAATGTGCATTTGTGTTCCCCCGGTTAACGACGTCTCCCCCCGGAGACTCTCCCCGTCACTGATGGCCGGAGCGAGCGGAAATGCGACCGACCCATGATCGATCCATGGACCCCGGGCCGGGCGGACCGCCCGTCGCGGACCCTTCGGCCACATCCCCTACACCCCGTCGACACACGAACATAGTTGAGAGGCTGTCAATTCAGAAGGGGGACGTTCCGCACGGTGCGCCCCTCGATCGGAGTACGGGTCGTTTACCTCCCGATTCGGTGCCTTCGCGCCCCCCTGCCCGCCCCCGCTGACCTGGCCCCTTTCCTCCGGCCCGGCGCACGCGCCCGATGCCCGGCACACGCGCCGTCCGGTCACACAAATTGCCGGGGCTGTGGACAAACAACAGTCACGGGTGCGTCATGGGATGGTGAAGGAACGTGCGCGCATTCTCGTTGTCGGCGGCGGCTACGTCGGGATGTACACGGCCCTGAGGCTGCAGCGGAGGCTGAAGCGGGAGCTCAGGCAGGGTGAGGTCGACATCACTGTCGTCGCCCCCGATCCCTACATGACGTACCAGCCGTTCCTTCCCGAAGCGGCCGCGGGTTCGATTTCCCCTCGGCATGTCGTCGTACCCCTGCGGCGCGTTCTGGACCGATGCCATGTGGTCATCGGCGAGGTGACGGCCATCGAACACGCCAAGCGCACCGCCGAAGTCGCCACCCTGGCCACCGCCGAGGAGCGCAAGGGCCCCACTTTCCTGGAGTACGACGAACTGGTCCTCGCCCCTGGCTCGATCGCCCGCACGCTGCCCGTCCCCGGTCTCGCCGAGCACGGCATCGGCTTCAAGACCGTCGAGGAGGCGATCGGCCTGCGCAACCACGTCATCGAACAGATGGACATCGCCTCCTCCACCCGCGACCCCGCGATCCGCGACGCGGCCCTCACCTTCGTCTTCGTCGGCGGCGGCTACGCGGGCGTGGAGGCCCTCGGCGAACTGGAGGACATGGCCCGCTACGCCTCGCGGTACTACCACAACGTCCAGCCCGAGGACATGAAATGGATCCTCGTCGAGGCCACCGACCGGATCCTCCCCGAGGTCGGCCCCGAGCTGGGCCGCTACACCGTCACCGAACTGCGCCGCCGCAACATCCAGGTACTGCTCGACACCCGCCTGGAGTCCTGCGCCGACCGCGTCGTCGCCCTCAGCGACGGCCAGCGCTTCCCGACCCGCACGCTCGTCTGGACGGCCGGCGTCAGACCGCACCCCCTGGTCGCCGCCACCAACCTGCCGCGCACCCCGCGCGGACGGCTGAAATGCACCGCCGAACTGACGATCGACGGCGTCGACCACGCATGGGCCGCGGGCGACGCCGCCGCCGTCCCCGACGTCACCGCCGCCGAACCGGGCACCGAGACCGCCCCCAACGCCCAGCACGCGGTCCGCCAGGCCAGGGTCCTCGGCGACAACATCGCCCACGCACTGCGCGGCGAACCCCTCGACACCTACGCCCACGCATACGTCGGCTCGGTCGCCTCCCTCGGCTTCCAC
Organism: Streptomyces sp. NPDC047061; assembly: GCF_040643955.1. Classification (NCBI taxonomy): domain Bacteria; kingdom Bacillati; phylum Actinomycetota; class Actinomycetes; order Kitasatosporales; family Streptomycetaceae; genus Streptomyces; species Streptomyces sp. NPDC047061. Next base: position 4,717 of record NZ_JBEYVI010000004.1, on the reverse strand, counting down.
AAGGGCGTCGCCCAGGTCTACGGGCGCAGGCTGAAGGGCTACCCTGCCTGGTTCATGCACCGCGTCTACCACCTGAGCAGGGTGCCCACCTTCAACCGCAAGGCCCGTGTCCTCGCCGAATGGACCCTCTCGGGGCTCTTCAAACGGGAGATCGTCTCGCTCGGATCACTCGAACATCCCCGAGCGGAGTTCGAACTCGCGGCCGGTGGAAAGCCTCCTCACAGTCCCTCCGACGACTCGAACGGGTCGTCCTGACGGAACTCAGGAACTCCACGGCCCGCCCCGGCGTCTGACGGATGTCGTCGCCGACGGCCACCCTGCCAGACTGCTCCCCGACCGAGCACAAGGCTTCGCCCCACCCTCTCCCCAGAACTGCACCGGGGGACTTCCCCCGGCCCCCGGCCGCTCTCCGAGCCGGCCGGAGACGACGACACGAGGCAAGGTTTCGTGAACTTCACGCGCTGGAGCGCCCGGCTCCCCGGAACGCAGCGCCGCGCCGCAGCGCGGACCGAGCACGCGGTCTCCCCGGACCGGCGGGGGGAAGGCTCCGTGCCCGCGGCCCGCGCCGAACAACTGACCGACGACTCGTCCTGCGTGCCCGCGGTCGATGAACTGCCCGCCCGGGGCGTCCTCGACCACGTCCCGGCCCTGGTCGCCCTCGTCCACGGCCCCGACCACCACATCGCGTACGTCAACGACGCCTATACGACCGCCTTCGGCGCACGCCCCCCGGGCGCCCCCGCCCGCGAAGCCCTGCCCGAACTCGCCGAACTGGGCCTCCTCCCCCTCCTCGACCAGGTCCTGCGCAGCGGCAAGCCCCGCACGCTCAAGTCCCGCAAGGCGCTCGACGGCCGCACCTACACGTTCACCTGCACCCCGGTCGCCGAGAACGGCGACCGCGACGGCGGCGTCCTCCTCTTCGCCACCGACGTCACCGACCACGCGGAGGCGGCGGAGCGGCTGCGCGCCAGCGAACGCCGCCAGCGCGAGACGGCCGTGACCCTCCAGCGCAGCCTCCTCCCCCAGGAACTCGAACAACCGGACGACCTGCGCATCGCCGCCACCTACCAGCCCGGCGGCACCGAGGCCGCGGTCGGCGGCGACTGGTACGACGTCATCACCCTCGGCGGCGGCCGCACCGCCCTCGTCATCGGCGACGTGATGGGCCGGGGCGTCCGCGCGGCGGCGGTCATGGGCCAGCTCCGTACGGCGGTCCGCGCCTACGCCCGCCTGGACCTGCCCCCGCACGAGGTCCTCCAGCTCCTCGACGGCCTCGCCACCGAGATCGACCCGAACCAGATCGCCACCTGTGTCTACGCCGTCCACGACCCCAACGAGGGCCGGCTGGTGTACGCCTCCGCCGGCCACCTCCCGATCCTGGTCCGCGACGAGAACGGCAGCGTGCTGCGCACCGAGGAACCGACCGGACCGCCGCTCGGCACCGGCGGCTGGGTCCACGCGTCCGGCTCGGTACCGCTGGGCCCCGGCTCGACGGCCGTCCTCTACACGGACGGTCTGGTCGAACGCCGGGACGAGGACCTGGACGAGGGCATCGCGGCTCTGGAGCGGGCCCTGGCGGGAGCCACCGGCACCCCCCAGGTCGTCTGCGACCGACTGGTCCGCTCGGCCGGCGTCACGGCCGACCACGACGACGACGTCGCCGTCCTGGTCCTCCAGCATCCGGCCCGTACGGGCCCGGACAGCGACCTGTTCCGCAACGCCGCGCTGGAACTGCTCGGTGGCATTGAGGCGGCGCCACGCGCCCGTGCGTTCGCCTCCGGCGTGCTGACCAGCTGGCGGTTCCCGGCCGATCTCCACGACCTGGGCGTCCTCGCCACGAGCGAGCTGGTCGCCAACTCCCTCCAGCACGGCACCCCGCCCATGCGGCTGCGGCTTCGCCGCACCGACCGCCGACTGATCATCGAGGTGACGGACGGCGACGACCACCTGCCGCGCCGGAGGCGCGCGGAACCGGGCGACGAGTCCGGGAGGGGCATCGCGATCGTGGCGACGATCGCTTCGGGGTGGGGGTCGAGAAGGACGCCCGGGGGCGGGAAGGCGGTGTGGTGCGAGTTCGTACTGCCGAAGGGGTAGGGGGAGTGCCGTAGGGGGGCGGCCCTTGTGTTTCGGCTGCGGGCCGGTGGGGGTTGCTCGCGCAGTTCCCCGCGCCCCTTACGGGGCGCTCTCGCCGGTAAGCGTCCCCGCCCCCGCCTCCACTAAGCCGACACGGACTCCGAAGTCGCCCCGCCCCGCGCCACGACCCTGCTCCTCGCAGCGAGCCACGGCCGGTCCTGGACGTCGGTCAGCCGCTTCCCGAGCCGCACCGCCAGCACACTGATCCCCAGCGAGAACAGCAGGAACGTCACGACGTACGGCGCATGCAGCGAGGCCCCCATCGGCCCGCCCACCGCTGGCCCCACCGCCAGCGCCAGCTGCTTGACCAGCGCGAACGCCGAGTTGTACTGCCCGGCCATCCCTGTCGGCGCGAGGTCGGCCACCAGCGGAGCCACCGTCGGCGACAGCATCGCCTCACCCAGCCCGAACAGCGCGTACGTCGACACGAACGCCGCCGTCGCCATCTCCTGGCTGCCGTGCCCCAGTCCGGCGTACCCGGCGACGACCCACGCCACGGCCCAGATCAGTCCGACCCCGGCGATCACCCGCGACCGCCGCCGCCGCTCGACGAACCTGAGTACGGCGAACTGCGCGACGACGATCATCAGCGTGTTCGCGGCCAGCGCGGTCCCCAGCGCGGACGTGGATATCCCCGCCGCCTCCACGCCGTACGCGCTCAGCCCGGACTCGAACTGCCCGTAGCAGGCGAAGAACAGCACGAAGCCCAGCACGGACAGCTGCACCATCGCCCGGTTCCCGAGCAGCTGCTTCCAGCTGCCCTGCGCCGACGACGAGGCCGGCGCGTCGCCGATCCGCGGCGAGTGCGGCAACCGCACCGTCGACATCACGACGGCCAGCAGCAGGAACATCGCCGCCTCGATCGCGAAGAGGAGAGTGAACGAGGAGACCCGGGTCGTGTCGACGAGGTGGCCGCCTATGAGGCCACCGACGCCCAGCCCCAGGTTCTGCAGGAAGAACTGCGTCGCGAAGGCCCGGGACCGGGTCTCCGCCGTCGAACAGTCCACGATCATCGTCGCCAGCGCCGGCTGCATCACGGCCTGCCCGGCCCCCAGCAGCGCCGCCGCGGCCAGCACGGTCGGACCGCTCCCCGCCAGCCCCAGGCTCAGCGCACCGCTCGCGGCCGTCACCAGGGCGGTGAGAAGGACCGGCAGTGGGCCGCGCCGCACGATCGCCCGGCCGGCGAACGGCAGCACGATCAGCGCGGCCACGGCGAAGACGGCGAGCACGAACCCCGCCGTCATGGCACCGAGTCCCCGCACCTGCGCCACATAGACGTACAGGTAGGGGACGGTGAAGCCGAGCCCGAACGCGCTGAGTGCGTTGCCCACGTGGATCCGGCGCATCGCTGCGCCCATCGCCCTGGTCACGTTCACCTCTCTCAGGTCGTCAAGTCCTGGACTGCTGAAGTCTCAAGACTTTGAAGCTAAAGTTCGAAGCTAAAGACTACATCGCGAAGGACTTCAACGCCAAGCGCACCCGTGCGATACTTCGACCCATGGCCGACACCACCGGCGCCGGCGAGCCGACACTCGACGAACAGATCGCCGCCTACCAGCGCGAATTCCGGGACCTCGACCCCCAGGTCGAGAAGATCGTCTCGGCGCTCTCCCGGCTCAACCGCCGCATGAACGTCGCCTACGGCCGCCAGACCGGCGCCCTCGGCATCAGCAACGCGGAGTGGGAGGTCCTCAAGGCCCTCGTCCTCTCCGGGATCCCCTACCGCATGGGCCCCAGCGAACTGGCCAAGCGCCTCGGCCTCACTCCCGCGGCGATGACCCACCGCATCGACCGGATGGTCGCCGAAGGGCTCGTGACCCGGGAGAGGGACGAATCCAACCGCGTACGGGTGATCGTCGAGCTGACTCCCGAAGGACGCGAGAAGTGGCTGGAGGCCATGCGCCTCGCCTCCGTCTTCGAGGAGGATCTGCTCCAGGACCTCTCCCCGGCGGAGCGTGCGGTGCTCGGCGAGGTGCTCACCAGGCTGCTGCGTCGCGTCGAGCACGCTCAGCCCGATGCCGGCGGTCGGCTCTCTGACCTGGACTGACGCCGGGACACGCGGGCCGCGGAAAAAATCTTGACAGGAGAGGGTTGACACCCCCTTCCCCGCCCCGTAATGTTCTCCGAGTTGCCACGGAGCCGTAACGGTTCTGCGACAGCACCTCCGCCGCATGAGCGGCAACCCAAACCACCAGCACGATCTCCCGACCGGGTTGATTTCGGCGTGCCCGAATTCAATTCGATTCGGAGTCTCAGTGGTGCCCGATCGGACCGCGAGGCCCGATTGGGAATCGCGGAGCGGATCCGCTAAGGTTTGGGACGTCGGAACGGCCCAACAGCCGCGAAGACAACTCCCGCTGACTGGGAATCAGACGCCGAAAGGATCTGATAGAGTCGGAACCGCCGGAAAGGGAAACGCGAGAGCGGAAACCTGGAAAGCACCGAGGAAATCGGGTCGAGAAAAGATCTGATAGAGTCGGAAACGCAAGACCGAAGGGAAGCCCGGAGGAAAGCCCGAGAGGGTGAGTACAAAGGAAGCGACCGTTCCTTGAGAACTCAACAGCGTGCCAAAAGTCAACGCCAG